>DATGVG010000210.1:0-13604 GCA_035300625.1 Candidatus Limnocylindrales bacterium | reverse complement strand
CTCCGGGCTCCGGCGCGCGACCGCGGCGTGGTCGAGGCCCGCCTGACGCGTACGGCGTGCTTCGCGGAGTCGGCCCCCCTTCGCGCCGATCTCGCGGAGCGGCTCCACCGCTTCCCGGATCTCGAGCGCACGCTCGGACTGTTGGGATCGGGGCGCGCGGGTCCCCGCGACCTGGGGACGGTGCGCGACGCCCTGCGGCGCTTGCCCGCGCTTCGCCTGTCGCTGGAGGCGCGGGCGGGGGAGGCCTTCACCCAGTGGCGCTCCGCGATCCCGGACCTCTCGCCCCTGACCGCGCTGCTCGAGGAGGCGCTCCTGGACGAGCTGCCGCTGACCGCCGCCCAGGGAGGGATCGTGCGGCCCGGGTTCGATCCCGACCTCGACGCAATGCGCGGGGACGCCGGCGACGGCCGCGAACAGGTGCTGGCGCTGGAGGCCCGGGAGCGCGCGCGGACGGGCATCCCGAACTTGAGGGTCGGTTACAACCGCGTCTTCGGCTACTACCTGGAAGTCACCCGCTCGCAGCTGGGCCGCGTCCCCGAGGACTACATCCGAAAGCAGACCTTGGCCGGCGCCGAGCGCTACCTCACGCCCGAGCTGAAGCGCATGGAAGAGCGGATCGAGGCCGCGAGCGTCGAGAGCCGGCGCTGCGAGGCCGCGCACTTCCATCGCCTGCGTGAGCGCTGCCTGGAATCGATCGGGAAGCTGCACGACGCGGCCCGCGTCGTGGCCGAGCTGGACCTCTACCGCGCGCTGGGGGAGACGGCGGCGCGCGAGCGGTGGACGCGCCCCGTCATGACCGACGACCGGAGCCTGGTTCTCCGCCAGGCGCGCCACCCCATGGTGGAGCGGGCGCTCGACGGCGGCGCTTTCGTGCCGAACGACTGTTCCCTGGACGGCGACACCGAGCAGCTCTGGCTGATCACCGGCCCGAACATGGGCGGGAAGTCGACGTTCCTGCGCCAGGTGGGGCTGTGCGTGTACCTGGCCCAGATCGGCTCGTACGTCCCGGCCGCGTCGGCACGGATCGGGATGGCCGACCGCATCTTCACGCGCGTCGGCGCCTCCGACCAGATCGCGCGCGGCGCCTCGACCTTCTTCGTCGAGATGGAGGAGACCGCGACCATCCTCCGCCAGGCGACCGACGCGAGCCTGGTACTGCTGGACGAGGTGGGACGCGGGACCAGCACGTACGACGGGCTCTCCCTGGCCTGGGCCGTCACCGAGGCCCTGCACGAGGGGCCCCGCGCGCGGCCGCGCACGCTCTTCGCCACGCACTATCACGAGCTGACCGATCTGGAGGCGACGCTCCCCAGGCTTCGAAACCGGAACGTGCGCGTGTCGGAGACCGATGGCCGGGTCGTCTTCCTGCACGTGATCGCCGCGGGACGCGCGGACCGCTCGTACGGGATTCACGTGGCCCAGCTGGCGGGGGTTCCCGACGGGGTGTTGGCTCGCGCGCGGGAGATCCTCGCGAAGCTGGAGCGCGAGCACGTCGCGGCGGCGGGCTCCGGCGGCCCCATCGGCGTGGGAGCGGACGGCGAGGGGCGGACGCGCCCCGGCCGGGACGGCGTCGGCGCAGAGGAGCGGGCGGCCCTCCTCGGGGACCTCGCGGAGATCCCGGTCGACAACCTCACCCCGCTCGACGCGCTCCAGCGGCTCGCCTCCCTTCGCGACCGGGCCCGGAAAGCCCGCGGCCGCGGGACCCGTTGACGGAACCTCCAGGCAGTCCGTATTGTTGCTCTATCAATGAATCTCGACCGCGCGCTGCGCCGCGTTCTCCTCGCCCTCCTCCTGACCGGGGGAACCTCGTGGGGCGTCGGGAATTCGCTGGCGGCCACGCCGCGGATTCCCGCCTCGGCCACGTTTCCGGTTTCCGAATTGAAACAGGGGATGACCGGGGTCGGGTACACGGTGTTCGCGGGCACCACGATCGATACCTTCTCGGTGACCATCCTGGGCGTTCTCCACTCCTACCGCCCCGGCTTCGATCTCATCATGGCGCGCGCTTCCAGCCCGATCGTGGACAAGACCGGCATCATCGCGGGAATGAGCGGCAGCCCGGTGTACATCAACGGCCGGTTGATCGGCGCCGTCTCCTACACGTGGTCCTTCCTGAAGGAGCCTATGGCGGGGATCACGCCGATCGACCAGATGCTGAGCCTGCTGCCGGTCGAGGGGGCCCGCCTTCCCGACGTGGAGGACACGTTCGGCAAGCTGGGGGCGCCGGACGGAGCGGGCGACGCCGGCGCCGCGAAGCCGATCGCCACGCCGATCTCCCTCGCCGGGTTCACGAGCGAGGCGCTCCGCTATCTCGAGCCGTGGCTCTCGGAGCGCGGCTTCGTCGCGAGCCCGGGGGGCGCGAACGAGCCGGGAGAGCCGTGCGACTCGCTCCGCCCCGGCTCCGCGGTGGGCGTCCAGCTCATCCGGGGCGACTGGTCGGCCGCGGCGATCGGCACGGTGACCTACCGCGACAAGGACAGGATTCTCGCGTTCGGCCACCCCTTCCTCGCCATGGGGTGGATGGAGCTGCCGCTGACGGGAGCGACCATCCACACGATCATGTCGAGCCAGCAGATCTCGAACAAGATCGGCTCCCCCACGAACACTTGTGGAACGGTCATCGCCGACCGGAGCACGGGGATCGCCGGCGTCGTGGGCCCCGGGCCCTCGATGATCCCGGTGAGCGTCTCCATAGTCGGAAGCGGTGGGCGCGCGAAGCAATACCACTTCGAGGTGGCCCGGAGCCGCTATCTCACGCCCGCCCTGGTCAGCGCCACCGTCGTGAACTCCATCTCCGAGGCGCTCTACGACGCCGGCGTCACCACCGTGCGCTACGACTATTCTCTCTACATGAACGGGGGCGCGCGCACCATCCGCCACGAGGACGTGATCCTGAGCACCGCTCCCGTCTCCGGCGTGGGCGAGACCGTCGGACAGTCGCTGACGCTGCTCCTGGGAGACCGGTTTCGTCCCTCGCGGCTCGACTCCACGCGCGTGAACGTGCGCGTGGAAGAGGGGATCGACGAGGCGGCGCTGATCGGGATCCGCGTCTCGCCCGCTTCGGTCGCGGCGGGGGACTCGATCGACGTGGACCTTTCCCTTCGCCGCTCGAGCAAGCTGATCGAGACCCGGCGCGTGCGGGTCCGGATCCCGCCCTCGGCTCCCCAAGGGGACCTGACGGTGCGCGTCTGCGACGCCGCCGAGACCGACCGATGGGAGACGCAGCGGGCGCCGGAGCTCTTCCAGCCCGAGACCTTCGACCAGCTGGCCAACCTCATCGAGTCCGAGCGCAGCGCGGACCGGATCTACGTGCAGCTCTACCGTGCCGCGGGGGGCGCCATCGTGGGGGGCCGGGAGATTTCCCAAGCGCCCTCGTCGGTGCTCCAGGTGCTGGGTTCGTCGCCCAAGTCGGGCGAATCCGCGACAACCAAGGGAGCCACGCTGGCCGAGATCGCGCTGCCGCTGGGCCACGTCGTGCGCGGCTGCGAGACCGCCACCGTTTCGGTCATCCCCGGGAACCGCTGAGAATCGCGCGGGCCCGGCATTCATGACGCAATCCCGACCCCCTGACTAAAGGAGAAGGACCCTGACGACTCGACCGTGCGGGTTCGCCGCGGCGCTCCTCGCCGCCCTCGTGCTGTTCGCCCCTCCGGCCTCCGCGGTCACCACCTCGTTCTGGAGGATGGACAGCGCGGGCGAGTTCCTCCAGGGAGAGCAGGTCCTGGGAATCGCCATCGACAGCGACGGCTTCCTCACGCTGGGGCCCGCGTGGGACTCGGTGGCGTCGCGTCTTCCGGACGTGGGCTACATCTGGAGTCTCGCGCGGGATTCGAAGGGGCGGGTCTACTTCGGGACCGGCGACAACGGCGGGATCTACCGGTGGACCCGGGGGCAGGGAGCCAAACTGATCTGGAAGACCGGCGCCACCGAGATCACCTGCATGGCGGTCGACGCCAAGGACAACGTGTACGCGGGGTCGGCTCCGGGCGGCGAGATCTTCCGGGTCACCGCGGCGGGCGACACGTCGCGCATCTACCGCACGGGAGAGGAGTCGGTGTGGTCCCTCCTGGCGGGGAAGGATGGTTCCCTCTACGCGGGGACCGGCCCGCACGGGCGGGTGTACCGCGTGACGGGCCCGACGCAGGGCGCCGTCTATTCGGAGACGAAGGACGTGAACGTGCTGGCTCTCGCCTGGGCCAAGGACGGGGCGCTCCTCGCGGGCACAGGCGCGAAGGGGCTTTTGGTGCGCATCGAATCCGCGGGCCACCAGCGCGTGATCTATGACAGCGACGCGGGCGAGCTCCGCGCGATCGTGGTCTTTGCCGACGGCTCGATCGCCGTGGGGGCGAGCAAGGGTCAGCCGGCGCGGCCCAGCGGGACCGCGCGCGATGGGGGCGACACGCCATCGTTCGCCGTCGAGGTCACCCCGACGAGCGGCGGGCGAAGCGGCGTATTCCTGGTGCAGCCCGACGGCAGCGCGCGGCTTCTCTACGCCCCGCCGGCGGATTACATCTATTCGATGATTCCCGCGGACGATCAGTCGGTGTGGGTATCCACGGGGGATCCCGGCGCGCTCTTCCGGGTGTCGACCAATCGCAAGTACGCGCTGCTCGGCGCGCCCGACGAGAAGCAGATCCTGGCGCTGACGCGCTCCGGCGGAGAGACGTTCGCCGCGACCGGGAACCCCGCGGTGCTGTATGCGCTGGGTTCGGGCCCGGCGAACGAGGGGACGTACCTCTCCGATGCGCACGACCTCCGGTCGGTCGCGTCGTGGGGGAGGGCGACCGTGCCGCTCCAGAACGGCTCGGCCACGTGGTCGTCCCGGAGCGGCTTGAGCCAGGCGCCGGACGAGGGGTGGAGCGAATGGAGCCCGGAGGCTCCCGTCGGCGCGGGAGGTGCTTCGATCAAGAGCCCCGCGGCGCGCTTCCTCCAGTTCCGCCTCCGGCTGAAGCGGGCGGGGAACGAGCCGCCGGTCGTTCCGTCCATCGAGGTCTCGTACCGGCAGCGGAATTTGCCGCCGGAGGTCGGGAACATCCAGGTGTTCGGGCCGGACATGCCGTTCATGGAAGGCGGGCCCGAATACCGGCCTCCGCAGATCTCGCAGAGCTTCCCGAACGGCTTGAAGGTTGAATATTCGGTCCCCAAGGTCGGCCCGCGCCCGGTGTCGGACGCCAGCGCGGCGTGGGCCCGCGGAGTGCGCACGGTCACCTGGGACGCGGCCGATCCCAACGGCGACGATCTCCTTTACGACGTGCTCATCCGCGGCGACGACGAGCGGGAGTGGCGCAAGCTGGCGACCGACCGGAAAGACCGCGTGGTCTCGTGGGACGCGGAGTCGTACGCGAACGGGACGTATCGGATCAAGGTCGTCGCCTCGGACCGCTCGGACAATCCGCCCGACATCGCCCTCTCCACGGAGCGGACCGGCCCTCCCGTGCACATCGACAACGTCCCGCCGCGCATCGAGGGGCTGAAGATCGCGTCCTCGAGCGGTGCTACGGGCAGCCGCGGCGCGGTCGTCACCGGAACGGCGGTGGACGCCGATTCACGCATCGCGCTGATCGAATACTCCGTCGACGGCGCCGACTGGATCCAGATCTTCCCGGAGGACGGCCTCTACGACCAGTCCTCGGAGTCGTTTCGCATCTCCGTTTCCGACCTGACGCCGGGCGAGCACACCATCACCGTGCGGGCCTCGGACCAGGATCGGAATTTGGCTGTGGCCAAGGTCCTCACGGTCGCGCGCTAGCCGACCACCGGCAGGGGCCTTCACGGCCGGGCGTTTTGCACGCTTCCCGCGGCGGGAGCGGTCTTTCGCATGTCGAGCCCCAGGCCCGCGCCCCCCTGGTCGCACGCGCCAAGCGCGAGGCGACGCCGGCACTTCCGCCGGTGCCGGCGCTCCCGTTCTCCCTCGCGGAACGATCCCGGGGCAGTCGGCCAGGCGGGTGGTACACTCCTTGCGTTTACGGCTCCGGACCAATCCGCCTCCCTCGAACGGGGCCACGACAACCAATGAGACTCGCGTTCCTCGACCTGCCCGACGATCGGGTGGACCTCATTTCGACCGCGCGCCGCGCGCCCGGGGTCGATCTGGTCCTGGTTGCGAGCGCCGATCCCGAGGCACTCGCGCTCCGGATTGCCGAGGTGCTCCAGATCCCCCGCTCGACCGAGCCGCTCGACCTCCTCTCCCTGAAGCCCGACCGCGTCGCCCTGCCTTCCCTGGAATCGCCCGGCGCGGCAGCCCTGCTGCGCTCCGGTATCTCCCCGGCGATCTTCGTGTCGCTTTCGGATCTGCTCCCGCTCGTGAGCGTGACCGAGCCCGAGCCCGTCGCGGTCGAGATGGCGCCCATCGAGGAGTGGGAGCGGGAATTCGATGAAGCCGCTGGCGCGGGGCGGCGGCTGGGAGAGATCCGGGAGGCCCTCGCGCTCTCCGACGACCGGCAGCGCCTCTTCCGCGAGGTGCTCGCGCTGGCCATCGCCGAGACTGGCGCGGACGCCGGGTCGCTGATGATCGTGGACGAGGACGAGGGAGAGCTGCGCATCGCGTTCGCGGATGGCCTGTCGCGCGACACGGTCCGGAGCGTCCGGCAGAAGATCGGCGAGGGGATCGCGGGCACGGTGGCCCAGAACGGGAAGCCGCTGATCGTGAACGAGCGCGTCTTCGATCCCCGCTACAAGGACGGGCGCGAGCGGCCGCGCATCGCCTCGGCGATGTCCTCGCCCATTCTCCTCGACGGCCGCGTGATCGGCGTGCTGAACGTATCCAGCGACCGCCAGGGGAAGCGGTTCAAGGACGAGGATCTGGACCGGCTCACCGAGATCGGCACGCAGATCTCGGCGATCCTCGACCGCGTGGTGCGGCGCTCCCGGAGCGATCTCGAGGCGCTGGAGTTCCGCGCGCGGGAATCGGTCGACCGCGTCTTCCGCACGGAGAGCGGATCGCGGACCGAGCGCCTTCGGGTCGCGGCGACGCGCCTGGCGGGAAGGCTGAACGCCCAGGCGGTCACTCTCTATTCCGCCGAGAAGGAAAGCCGCGACTTCGTGGTCCTCCCGTCGGGCTCCGGAGCCGGCGAGACCGGAACCGTCCCGGTGCACCCCGGGAGTTTCATCGCGCGCGTCCACCGCGAGGGAGAGAGCGTTTGCTTGACGGGGGAAGCCTGGCGCACGGGAGACGATACGTCACGCCGGCCAGCGCTTCTGTTCCTCGCCCCCATCCGCGGGAAGCAGGCGCACGGCGTCCTGGCGGCGGAATTCGCGGGCTCCGGCGACTTCGATCCCGAGGCCCTGGCGCACGTCCTCGACCATGTCGCCGCCCACCTGGCCACGCTGCTCGAAGCGAGCCGCGGGGACGAGGCGGCGTCGTCGCGCCGCGGAAATCTCGTGTCCCTTCTCTCCGACATCGCGCCGCGCCTGATGGTGACGCGCGAGACCGAAGGGCTGGCGCTGGAGACGATCGCCGCCCTCCGGGCCCTGTTCCCCAGCGGCCTAGCGGCCGTGCGCCTGGTGGGACGGGCGGGCGACGTGGTGCTCCGCACCGCCTTCGAGGGTACGGAGGAGGAGCGCGACGCGGCCCAGGATCGCGAGGCGTCCTTGGCCTCGAAGGCGATCGCGGAGGGCGTGGAGCTTTCCTCGGCCACGATGGACGCGACGGATCACCGCGGCCGGCCGGTCGGACCCGACGAGGGAGACGCCGCCGTCGTTCCGGTGCGCACCTCGGACCGGGTGGCGGGAACGCTGGGCGTGGTCCTTCCGGTGCGGGGGGCGCGCGGGAGCGCGATCGGAGAGCACGAGCTGGACGCGCTCCGGAAGCTCGCGCTGTACGTCTCGATCGCCTGGGAGCACGTGCGCGGCCTGGGCGGCGAGGAGCGGGAGACGCACGATCGGCTGACGGGGCTCTTGACGGGAGCCGGGCTGGAGGCGCGGATCCAGGAAGAGGTGAAGCGCGCCGAGCGCTACCACGAGGGCTTCCTGCTCACGCTGTGCTCGATCAACGACTTCATGCGCGTCGCCGAGCGCCACGGCGACGAATTCTCCGAGCGGCTGCTCCGCGAGTTCGGTCTGGCCCTGACGCGGAACGTGCGCGAGGTGGACGCGGTCGCCCGCGTGGGGGAAGGGCGCTTCGCCGTGCTCTCGCCGGAGACCGACAAGGATTCCGGCGCCCTCCTGAAGCGGATGGACCAGCTCTTGTCGCGCGTGGAATGCGTGCAGACGCTGGACAGCCCCAGCGAGATCCGCTTGACGGGCCGGCAGTACGCCTATCCCGACGAGATTCCCACCGGCGGCGAGCTGATCGCCCTGATCCGCGGCGACTGAGTCTCCGGTTGCCGCTCCGCGGCGCCGGGATTATCGTAGGCGCATGCGCTCTCCCGCCGTGGAAGCACGCGCCCCGTCCCTGGGGGCGCGGAAGCTGGCCCAAGCCCAATCGCTCCTCGCCGAGCACGACCTGGACGCCTGGATGACGGTCGTCCGGGAATCCTCCGAGCGGCCCGACCCCGTCCTCCGCTTCTTTCTCGACGTCGATTTCACCTGGACCACATTCTTCGTCGTGACGCAGCGCTCGGCGGTCGCGCTGGTCGCCGTGCATGACGCGCCCGACGTGGTGAGCGCCCGGATCTTCGACGACGTCCGCACGTACAAGGAGGGGCCGAAGGCCGCGCTGCTCCAGATCCTGGACGCTGCGGCGCCCGGCCGGATCGGGATCAACGTTTCCGAGGACGACGCCCTGGCCGACGGCTTGACCGCGGGTCTTCGCGACTATCTCCAGACGACCCTGGCCGGGACGCCGCACGCGTCCCGCCTCACGCCCGCCGGCGATTTCGTGGCGCACCTGCGCGCGGTCAAGCTGGACGAGGAGCGGGACCGCGTCGCGCGCGCCGTCGAGAAGACCGAGGCGATCTTCGACGCGATCCGCGACTCGCTGGCCATCGGGATCACCGCGCGCGAGATCGCGGCCCGCGCCCACGCCGAGGCGGATCGGTTGGGGACGCGGACCGCGTGGCCGCGGCGGCACTGCCCGACCGTCACGGTGGGACCGCACGCCGCCGTGGGGCACGTGGCCCCGGGCGAGGAGAAGATCACCCCCGGCTGCGTGGTGCACGTGGACTTTGGAATCGTGCTCGACGGGTACTGCTCGGACCTCCAGCGCCTCTGGTACGTGGCGGCCGGCTCGGCCGACGTGCCTCCCGAAGTGAAGAAGGCCCACGCCGCGGTGGTCGGCGCGATCGAGAGCGCGGCGCAGGCGCTGCGCCCCGGCGTTCCCGGGTGGCAGGTGGACCAGGTGGCGCGCGCGCACCTGGTCTCCCAGGGCATCCCGGAATACGGCCACGCATTGGGGCACCATCTGGGCCGCGCGGTCCACGACGGCGGCGGCGTGCTGGGCCCCCGCTGGGAGCGCTACGGGAAGGAGCCGATGGAGCCGGTCCGCGTCGGGAACGTCTTCACGCTCGAGCCCAGCGTCTACGTCGAGGGGCACGGACTCGTCTCCCTGGAGGAGGACGTGGTCGTAGGTCCCGATGGCGCGCGCTTTCTCTCCCGCTTCCCGCGCCAGCTCCCCATCCTGCGCCTCGCCTGACCGATGCCTTCCATCCGGATCCTGAGCCCGGAGGTCGCCGCGAAGATCCGGGCGGGGGAGGTCATCGACCGCCCCGCCGCGGTGGCGAAGGAGCTGATCGAAAACGCGATCGACGCGGGGAGCCGGCTCATCGCCGTGCAGGTGGGAGCCGGGCCCGAGCGCATGATCCGCGTTCAGGACGACGGCCTGGGGATGACGCGCGAAGACGCGCTTCTTTCCGTCCGCCGCCACGCAACCTCGAAGCTGGCCCATGAAGAAGACCTGGAAGCGATCCGCACGCTGGGCTTCCGCGGCGAGGCGCTCGCCTCCATCGCGGAGGTGGCCCGCGTCACCCTGTCCACCCGCGGCGCGGCGGAGCTGACCGGCACGCAGATCGAGGTGCTCGGGGGCACCGTGATCGGCGTCTCAGGCGTGGGGCGCTCGGTCGGAACCACGGTGATCGTGGAGGATCTCTTCTTCAACACGCCGGCCCGTCTCCGCTTCCTCAAATCGCGCGACTCCGAGAGCCGCGCCGTCGCTCGCGCCGCCTGGGGCTACATCCTGACCTATCCGGCCGTGCACTGGCGGTTCAGCGCGGCCGGCCGCGAGGACGTCGATCTGCCCGCGGCCGATGACCTCCTCGAGCGCTGGCAGGTCCTTTACGGACGCGGCGCCTCCGAAGGCGCGGAGGCGTTCGCCGAGGAGGGGGAGGTCACCGTTCGCGGGGTTCTGGGCGCTCCGGAGCAGGCTCGCTCCAGCCGCGAGCAGCAGGTGATCGCGGTCAACGGGCGGCTCGTCTTCTCCCCGGCGTTGGGGGCCGCGCTTCGCCAGGGCTACGGAAACCTGATCCCGGGGGACCGGCATCCCATGGCGGTTCTATCGATCGAGATCGATCCCTCGCTGGTGGACGTGAACGTCCACCCGACGAAGCGAGAGGTGCGCTTTCGCGACGAGGGGCGCGTCTTCCAGGCTGTGCGGCGGGCGGTGGACACCGCGATGCGGCGCCACGTTCCTGTTTCGCTGGGGAGCGACGACGGCGGCGGGCGGATCGCGTCCCCCGCGGGGATGGGGGTGCCCTTCGCGGGCGTGACCGAGGCCGGCGCGGCCGGAGGGCCTGGCGCACCCGGCGCGCACTTCGCCCCGGCCGGCCCCTCGCCCGGGATCGAGCCCGCGGCCCGCGTGGAGGCTTCCGCGCAGACCGCGATCGAGGAGTACGCGCCCGCTCCGGGATTCTTGCCGGAGCGCGTGGCCGAGGGGAACTCCGCCGCGGTGCGCGAGAACCTGCTCGAGCCGGAGATCCCGATCTGGCAGCTCCACGACCGCTACCTCCTCGCGCCCATCCGGGGCGGTCTGGTGATCGTGGATCAGCACGCGGCCCACGAACGGGTGCTCTACGAGGAGGCCCGAACCCGTCTCTACGGTGACGAGGCGGGGAGCCAGCACCTCCTTTTCCCGCGCGTGGTGGACGTGACGTCCGAGGAGCTGGATCGGCTTCTACTCGTGGAGCCGCACGTCCGCCGCCTGGGGTATGAGATCTCTCTCTTCGGCGACAAGCAGATCGCCGTGCGCGCGGTCCCGGCGTCGGTGCCCGAGGAGGCGGCCGTGGAAGCGCTGCGAAGCCTGCTTGCCGGCGGCGACGAGCACGGCGGCGCGGGCGACCCACCCGAGGAGCGCGTGGCGAAGTCCTTCGCGTGCCACGCCGCCGTGCGCTCCGGGCAGGCGCTGGGCCAGGAAGAGCGGCGCGCGCTGATCGATCGCCTCTTCGCCACCGACGTGCCCCACGGCGACCCGCACGGCCGCGCGACCTACGTTCGCGTGTCGCTGGAGGAGCTGGACCGCCGCTTCGGCCGCCGCTGACCGGCCGCCGACCGCGCCCGCCGTTCCCTCCCACTTCCGATGAGCCTACGCATCGTTCTCCTCGGCCCGACCGCCGGGGGAAAGAGCGACATCGCGCTCCACCTGGCCGAGAGCCTTCGGGGCGAGATCGTCGGCGCCGACTCGCGGCAGATCTATCGCGGGCTCGAGATCGGGACCGCGGCTCCCACCGCCGCCGACCGCCTCCGCGTGCCGCACCACATGGCCGCCTTCCTGCCGTCGGCGGAGACCTACAGCGCGGGCCGCTACGCGCGCGAGGCGCGGGAAGCGATCGCCGCGGTCGAAGCGCGGAGCGTCACTCCGGTCATCGTCGGGGGCTCCGGGCTCTATCTGCGCGCCCTCCTCGACGGGCTGTTCGCGGGTCCCGAGCGCGACGACGCGGTGCGCGCGGAGCTTCTGGCGCGATTGGCCGCGGAGGGTCTGGACGCGCTCCGCTCCGATCTGGGCCGGGTGGATCCCGAGGCGCTGGCGCGCATCTCGCCGGGAGATTCGGTGCGCGTGATCCGCGCCCTCGAGGTCTACCAGCTCACGGGATCCCCGATCAGCGTGCTCCGCCGGGCGCGGCGGAACGAGCCCACGCCAGCCATGCGCTACGGGATCCGCTGGAGCCGCGCGGCGCTGGCGGTCCGGATCGCCGACCGGATCGCCCAGCAGCTCCGGGATGGCTTCCTGGACGAGGCTCGCGCGCTCCTCGCGGCCGGCCCCCCGCCCGAGGCGCCCGGCCTCCACACGCTGGGCTACCGGGAGCTGATCGGGCACCTGCGCGGGGAGGCGACGCTGCAAGAGGCGGTGGCCGGGATCGCCCTGCGCACCCGCCAGCTCGCGAAGCGGCAGGAGACCTGGTTCCGCCGGGTCGCCGAGGTGCGCTGGTTCGATCTCGAATCCCCGGCGCAGTTTCCGGAGGTGGCGCTGGCGATCGAGCGGCATGCGGCGGGAGATGCACCTTGACCGGGGGTGGGAAACCCCGTACGATCCCGGGCGTCATCTGGTTTTGGGAGCGGGCATAACTCAGTGGTAGAGTGTCAGCTTCCCAAGCTGAAGGTCGCGGGTTCAAATCCCGTTGCCCGCTCCAGTTTTCTTCGCCCGCCCGGCGTTCACCTCGTGAAACAGATGAGCTATGCGCAGTAACCTGATGAATAAGAGTTGTTTGCGTGCCCGCCCAAGGAGCCGTCCATGATCGGCTTGAGCGATCCGTTCACCATTTCGCGCCTGGAGCCGGGGGGACTGGCCGAGCGCCTGGGCCTCAAGCCGCGCGAGCGGATCCTCGAGATCAACGGCGTCCCGCTCCAGGACGAGATCGACTTCGGGACCCAGATCTCCGAAGAGCGGCTGCTCCTGCGCGTCCAGGCCGAGGACGGCCACGTCCGCGAGGTGGAGGGGTTGCGCGAGTACGGCGTTCCCTTCGGGGCCGAGTTCGAGGCCCGCCAGCCCAAGCGCTGCCACAACAACTGCGTCTTCTGCTTCGTCTATCAGCACCCCAAGGGCGTGCGGCGCGAGCTTCTGATCAAGGACGACGACTACGTCTTCTCGTTCGTCCACGGCAATTTCATCACCCTGACCAACCTGGGAGAGGCGGAGTTCCAGCGCATCCTGGACGAGCGCCTCTCGCCGCTCTACGTCTCGGTGCACGCCACCGATCCCGAGGTGCGCGTGCGGATGATGAAAAATCCCAAGTCGGGACGGATCCTGGCCGACATCGACCGCCTGGCGGCCGGCGGGATCGAGCTGCACACTCAGCTCGTGATCGTGCCCGGCATGAACGACGGCGACGTGCTGGCCCAATCGCTCCGCGACCTGGCCGCGCGCTTTCCCAGCGTGCGCACGATCGCGGTGGTCCCGGTCGGGCTGACCAAGCACCGCGGCCGCTTGCCCGACCTCCGCACCTTCACGCGCGACGACGCCGTGGGCGCATTGGCCCAGGTGCACGCGTTCCAGGCTAAGTCCCGGAAGGAGCACCAGACGCGGATCGCCTTCGCCGCGGACGAGATGTACGTGCTGGCGGGCGAAGAGGTGCCTCCCGCGCGCGCCTACGAGGGCTTTCCGCAGCTCGAGAACGGCATCGGGATGCTCCGGCAGACGATCGATGCGTGGCGGAAGGGCGCGACGGACGTGGTGCCGCGGAACGGCTCGCGCGAGCGCGTCGCCGTCGTGACCGGGACCAGCGCGGCGCCGACCCTGC
>DATGVG010000209.1:0-6428 GCA_035300625.1 Candidatus Limnocylindrales bacterium | reverse complement strand
GGAGCATCCGCTTGTGGTAGGACACCGCGTCGGTCGAGTCGAGCGCCACCGCGCGGTCCAGCGAAGCGAGCGCCTGTTGGTAGTTGGCCATCGCGGTGTACTGGTCCGCCAGGGCCAGGTGCACCGCGGGGTTCTTGGGGTCGTGCCGGAGCGCGTCGGACAAGAGCGCCAGGTTGTCCTTCCAGACCGGGAGCCGCTTCATCGTGCCCGCCGCGGCGATCCCCGCGACCAGGATCGCGACGACCGCGGCGCCGGCAGCCGCTCCCCTGCGCTCCCGTGAGGGCGAGATCCACGCGTAGAGCGAGGCCGCCAGGAAGCACAGTCCCACCGACGCAAGATACGCCGCCCGCTCCTCCACGTACGCGCCCTGCGAGAAGGGGAGCGGAAGCGCGGGAAGGAGCGGCAGGACCAGGAGCAGCGCTCCCGTCCGCGCGAGCGGGTCCTTCCGGCGCCACCACACGAGGAGCGCGAGCGCAGCGAATGCGGCGAGCGCGGTCAGGCGGAGCGTCCCCGACGCCGCCTCGGCCGCGGTGAGCGAGCGCATCGCGTCGAGCGGATAGGGCACGACCAGGGCGCGCAGGTACTCGTAAGCGGCAAGGACCGGCCCCCACATTCCCGCGCCGGAGGCGAGGAGGTCATGGCGCTCGTGCAGGCGGAGCTGGTGCGCGCCGATCCGCGCCAAGAGCCCGGCCATCGCCACCGCCACGAACCCGGCGTAGATCGTGATCCGGCCGCGCGCGGGGATTCGGGGCGAGCCCCACCGGTCCAGGCCGATCAGGAGGAGCGGCGTCACCAGCGCGACTTCGTCCGAGAGCACCGCGATCGCGAGGAGCGCGTACGCAGGATAGATCCGCCACCACCGGCATCCCCCCGGGGCGCAGACGGGTGCGCTCCGCGCAATCACCAGAGCGCCCAGGGCGCACACCGCGGCGAGCAGGTCGGGGCGGCCGGTCACGTATCCCACCGCCTCCACGTGGATCGGGTGCGCCGCGAATAGCAGTGCCGCGCCGAACGCGATGCCGGGCGCGGCTCCCACGCCGCAGATCAGGCGGAAGACCAGCCAGGTCGCCGCCGCGTGGAGCAGGACGCTGGTGAAGTGATAGAGGGCCGGACTCCCGACGCCGATCAGCCACTCCATGCGGTAGAGCGCCGACACGGCGGGATGGAATCCCTCGGCGGCGCTCTTCGTGGCGTGCGACATGGCCAGGGTCCCGTCGTCCCAGACCCATCCGTATTGGAGGGCGGGGATATAGAGAAGCCCGGCCGCGATGGCGGCGAGGATGCCGAGAAGGTCGGGGTGGAACGCCCTGCCTTGGGGAGTGACGAAGGGCGTGGGGGGCTCCGCGGCAGCCGCCCGCGGAGGAGGCGTGGAGCGCGATTTCGGGGGAGTCACGCCGGAACGATGCCGTGTCCGGGGCGTCTGGATCAAGCAAAACCGTTACAATGCCGCCGCTTCCCCGGTGGCTAAGGCAGGCGCCCCCCGCTGCCGATATAGGGGATGCCCTGGACGCCGCCTTGTCCGCCGCGCGGCGCCGCAACGAAAGGAGATTTCCATGGCCGACGTGATGGAAGAACGGGTCCGATCCGCGGGTCTCACGGCCGGAATCGCATTCGCGCTGGCCGCCTTCACCCTCAGCATCTCGCTGCTCGTCTTCCCCCAGCTGCCGCCCGCCAACGAGACGAACCGCGTGCTGGAAGTGCTGGTGAAACAGGGTGACGGGAGCTGGATGTGGCTCCACGTCGCGATGGCCGCGGGCTTCGTGCTGGCCACCGTCGGCTTCGTCGCGTTCGGCTTCCTGCTCCACTTCCGCGGCTCGTCCGGCCCGGCCTCGGTCGGCATGGTGAGCGCGTTGATCTCCGGATCGTTGTGGGTCGCGTTCCTCTCGGCCGAGTTCTTCCTCCACCCGTTCATCAAGAACCTGGCGGGCGTGGATCCGGGACTCGCGACGATGCTGTTCAATACGTTTTGGTTCTGGAAGATGGGCGCGCTCTGGATCGCGGGGCTTCTCCTATTCGCGGCAGTGATCGCCGAGGGCATGGCCGCGAACGCGCGCGGCATCCTGCCAGCCTGGCTCGGCTTCGGCGGAGCCGTCGTCGCGACGATCGGGATCATTCTCTACGCGTTCGAGTTCCTGAACGCGACCACGATCGGCGGCGCGGTGAACCCCATGCGCGGCCCCGTGGGCCGTTACATCGTCGGCCTACCGCTCCAGGTGTGGATGGCCGCGGTTGGCGTGACGCTGTTGCGCGAGCATCGCGAGCAGGCCAACATCCTCCCGCGGCAGACGCGCACGCCGGTGCCCAAGCGCCAGGGGATCGACGCGCGCACGGGGGAGCCGCTTCCGATGGAGCGGATGGGCGGCTCGACCGGGCAGTAGGGGCCAAGACCAACATGCGCCAGCGCATGTTGGATGTGCCTCGTTGGCGCACTTGCCCCGGGGCAAGTTGATCGTTTCGTCATCCTTCATCTGGCCTGATGTGCGGACGCCCTCGCGCATCGAAATGCACGAGGGCATCGCACTCCATTCACCCCCGCCGGAAATCCTCGACGAGATACAGCGTCAGCCTAGCTGCAGCCGCTCGTCGCGCCGCAGTTCAAGCACGAGTAGCACGCCCCGCGTCGCACCATGATGGCGCCGCAGTCGGTGCAGGGAGGCGCGTCGGTTTGCGACACGAACGTCGTGTCCTCGATCGGCGCCTCGATGTGCCCGTTCTTGACCCCGTTGATCAGCGAGAGCTGGTTGTCGCCCACCGGCTGGGCTCCGTGCGACTCCAGCGGGTCGTCCTTCGCCGCCTCGTGCGTGGCCGAAGCCGGCGCATGCCCGAGGAACTTGATCCCCAGCCAGCGGAAGAGATAGTCGATGATCGATTTCGCGATCGGGATGTCGCTGTTCTTGGTGAAGCCGTGCGGCTCGAAGCGGACGTGGGCGAACTTGCTCACGTACAGCTCGAGCGGAACCCCATGCTGCAGCCCCAGCGACACGGCCGTCGCGAACGAATCCATGACGCCCGAGAGGGTGCTCCCCGCCTTGGCCATCACGATGAAGATCTCGCCGGGGGAGCCGTCGTCGTACATGCCGACCGTGACGTATCCGTCGTGGCCGGCCACCGAGAACTTGTGCGTGAGCGACTTCCGCTCGTCCGGAAGCCGGCGGCGCTTCGGGAGCGGGGCGCCCGCGGAAACCAGCGCCAGGTTCGGCTTCGTCGCCCCGCGGTCCTCCTTGCTGGTGGAAAGCGGCTGGCTGCGCTTCGAGCCGTCGCGGTAGATCGCGATCGCCTTCAGCCCGCCCTTCCACGCTGCCCTGTATGCCTCGGACACGTCCTCGGGGGTCGCGTTCTCCGGCATATTCACCGTCTTCGAGATGGCGCCGGAGATGAAGGGCTGCACCGCCTCCATCATCCGGATGTGGCCCATATAGTGGATCGAGCGGCTGCCGTTCTTCGGCGTGAACGCGCAGTCAAACACAGGGAGGTGCTCGTCCTTGAGCCCGGGCGCTCCTTCAATCGTCTCGTGCTCGTCGATGAAACGCACTACCCGATTCACCGCATCCTCCCCATATCCGAGACGACGAAGCGCCTCGGGAACCGTGTTGTTCACGATCTTCAGCATGCCGCCGCCCGCGAGCTTCTTGTACTTCACCAGGGCGATGTCCGGCTCGACGCCCGTGGTGTCGCAATCCATCATGAAGGCGATCGTCCCCGTGGGCGCGATCACCGTGACCTGCGAGTTGCGATAGCCGTGCTTCACGCCCAGGTCCCAGCATTCCTGCCAGACGGCCCGGGTCGCGTCCATGATCTCCTTGGGCACCACGCGGGCATCGATCTGGTCCACCGCGGTCCAATGCTTCTTGATCACGCGCAGCATCGGCTCTCGGTTCTTCTCGAAGCCGGGGAAGGGCCCGGTGACCTGGGCGGCAATGCGCGCGCTCTGCGCGTACGCCTCGCCGTGGATCAGCGCGGTCAGGGCGCCGACGACCGCGCGTCCCTTGTCGCTGTCGTAGGGAAGCCCCCAGGACATGAGGAGCGCTCCGACATTGGCGTAGCCCAGCCCGAGAGGGCGGAAGTTGTGGCTGTTCTCCTCGATCTTCGAGGTCGGGTAGGACGCGTTGTCCACGATGATTTCCTGGGCCGTGAGCATCGTGGCCGCCGCGTGCCTGTATCCCGCCGTGTCGAAGGTCTTGTCGTCGCGCAGGAACTTCATGACGTTCAGCGAAGCGAGATTGCAGGCGGAATCGTCGATGAAGAGGTACTCGCTGCACGGGTTACTCGCGTTGATCCGCGCCGTGTTGGGGCAGGTGTGCCAGTCGTTGATCGTGGTGTCGAACTGGAGGCCGGGGTCGCCGCACTGGTGCGCGGCTTCGCAGATCATCCCCATCAAGTCCCGCGCGCGATACGTGTCCACCGGCTTCCCGGTCACGACGGCCTTGGTCGTCCACGGCCGGTCCTTCTCGACCGCCTCCATGAACTCGTCCGACGCGCGCACCGAGTTGTTCGAGTTCTGGAAGAAGATCGACGAGTACGCGGGGCCGTTCAGCGAGGGGTCGTAGCCCGAATCGATCAGCGTCCAGGCCTTCTTCTCCTCCTCGGCCTTGCACTTGATGTACTCGACGATGTCCGGGTGCTCGGCGTTCAGGATGACCATCTTCGCCGCGCGGCGCGTCCGGCCGCCCGACTTGATGACGCCCGCGAACGCGTCGAAGCCCTTCATGAACGAGACCGGGCCCGATGCGGTGCCGCCGCCCTGGATGTGCTCCCGGGACGAGCGCAACGACGAGAAGTTGGTCCCCGTGCCCGAGCCCCACTTGAAGAGGAGCCCCTCGGTCTTCGCCAGGGTCAGGATCCCCTCCATCGTGTCGCCGACCGAGTTGATGAAGCAGGCGGAGCACTGCGGCTTCGTTTCCACGCCGCAGTTGAACCAGACGGGCGAATTGAACGACGCCTTCTGGTGCAGCAACAGGTAGGTCAGCTCGTCCTCGAAGGCCTGCGCGTCCATCTCGGAGACGAAGTAGCCCTGCGCGCGGCCCCAGCCCGCGATGGTGGTGGCGACGCGGCCGATCAGCCGCTTGACCGAGCGCTCGCGCTGCGGGGTGTCCATCTGCCCGCGGAAGTATTTCGAGGCGACCACGTTCGTCGCCATCTGCGACCAGAACTTCGGGAACTCGACGTCCTTCTGCTCAAAGACCAGCTTCCCGTGCTCGTTGGTGATGACGGCGGTGCGGAGCTCCCACTCCACCTCGTCGTAGGGGTTCACCCCGGCTCGCGTGTACATGCGGGGAAAGCGCAGGCCCTTCATGGCCGTCCCGCTGTCGTGCTTTCCCTGCGTGCCCATTTCCGCCGTTCCTTCCAATACCGCCATGCCTTCGCCGGCGGCCGTTCCCTCACTACCCAGATCCCTGACCATGTTGCGTCCCCTCTCCTGAGCCTGTCCCCTCGGTCAGACCACGGCCCGCCGCGGTCCCTACCCGACCCATCCCGGGGCCGGGGCCGTTCTCGGAACCTGGCGCACGTTACGGGAAGGTGTCCGATAGACGTCAAGAGAGAAAACACTACCTATTGTGTCCGCCCTTAATCATACCCCAACCTATTGCGTAGGAAAAGGCCTACGGACGCGCCCGAGGCGTTCGTCAAGGTCCGATTTCGACCCGGATCCGGCGGGAGAATTGGCTCTGAAGGGGGGCGGAACACCGCCCCGTTTTGATGCGGGAAGGGGCGAGGGGGTTACTTCAACACAGCGAACCGACCCGTCGCGATTCCGGCGCTTGTCTCTACCCTGTAGAAGTAGACCCCTGAGGACAGCGGCCGGCCGCCAAGGCCCGTACCGTCGATCCTCAATTCATGGTCCCCGGAAGCGGCGTTCTGAGCGTCCACCAGAGTTCGGACCAACCGCCCGGTCACGTCATACAGTGTGACCCGCAAAGGGCCCGGCTTCGGAGTGTAGAAGGCGATCGTACCGGTCGGATTGAGGGGGTTTGGCGACACGGATGCCGCCACCTCACCCGCCGGCTTGATCACGTCGAATGCGACCTCCCCGCGAAACTCCCCGCCGCCGGACAGCCGTCCGCCGACGGCTACCGTGACGGAGGTCTTGCCCCGCGGGAGGGTGCCAAAGAGGCCCCGAAGGTCGCTTCTCGCGAAAGCAGCCGTGACTTCGGAAACACCGTTTCCATCAGCGTCGACGGCTACCTCAGTGCTCTTCGCGCTCGCAAGCACTTCCGCTCCCGCATACCGCATCGTGACGGTCGCCCGATCCACGTCCGTGATGAGGAACGCATGATCGACCGGCTCGATTTGAACGGTCCAGGATCCCTTTCCGGACGACAGTGCCAGGCGTCCCTTCGCTCTCGAGAAGACGCGCGCCGGCAGGGGTCCGGCCGTGATCGAGGCCGTCGTGGAGTCGTGACTGGTGAGGGATCCGTCGCCAACCGTCA
>DATGVG010000208.1:0-5885 GCA_035300625.1 Candidatus Limnocylindrales bacterium | reverse complement strand
ACTGGGACGAGCGAAACCAGACCGCGCCGTCCTTCTCGTAGACGTGGCCCCGCTCCCGGAGCCGCCCGAGGGCGCGCTCCACGGCGCCCGCGCGGTGCAGCTCGCTCTCGCGGTACCAGCGGCTCATCCGGACGCCGAACTGCTCGAGCTGGGCACGCTGCCGCTCGACCATGACGTCGATCGCCGCGCGGCCGAACGCGGCCCGCTGCTCCGGCTCGCCAAGCTGCAGCCACCGCTCCGCCTGGACGAGGTCGAGCGCCGAGGCCACTTCGGCGACGTAGGCGCCGGCGTACCCCTCCTCGGGGATCGGGGGAGCGGGCCGGCCGCGGCCCTCGAGGAACCGCGTGCGCACCGAGGCGCCGAACAGCTCCGCCTGGTTGCCCGCGTCGTTCACATAGAACTCGCCGTCCGCGACGTACCCCGCGGCGTTCAGAATCCGGACGAGCGCGTCGCCGAAGGAGGCCGCGCGAGCGCTCACGATGTTCAGCGGACCGGTGGGGTTCGCGCTCACGTACTCGACGAGGATCCGCTCCCCTGCTCCCGAATCGGTTGCGCCGTAGGAGTCGGGATCGTTCAGGATATGCCGGATCGTCTCGCGCAGCCACGCCGGGGAAAGGCGGAAGTTGATGAAGCCGGGCCCCGCCAGCTCCACCTTGTCGAGCACGCCCGGCTCCACGTCCAGGGCGGCCACGATCGCGGCCGCCACCTCGCGCGGCGGGCGCCGCGCGCTCTTCGCCAACGAAAGGGCGACCGCGGTGGCCCAGTCGCCATGGCTCTCTTCGCGGGGAACTTCAACCTCGACCGCGGTTCCGGCGGGCAGCTCGTAGCCCGCCTTCCCGATCGCCGCGCCGAGGCGTGCCGTCAGGTAGGCTTCAATCGGCGACGAGTTCACGTGGAGCGTCGCCCCAGAGCTTGTCGAGGAGGTAGTACTCGCGGGCCTTGGCGTGGAAGACGTGGACGACCACGTCCACGTAGTCGAGGAGGATCCACTTGCGCGCCTCGTACCCTTCGACGTGCCACGGCCGGGTGCCCTCGGGACGGAGCCCGTCCTCGACCGCGTCCGCGATGGCCCGCACCTGCACTTCGGAGCTGCCCGTCGCGAGCACGAAGAAATCGCACACGCCGTCCAGCTCGCGGAGGTCGAGGATCATGACTTCCTCCGCGCGCTTGGTGAGCGTGAGCCGGGCGGCGGCGCGGGCGAGCGCCTGCGAATCGGGGACGCGCGAGGCGGCCCGCCTGGCGGGCATGGGCGCGGGCTCGGGCTGCTTCACCGGCGGCGGGTCACGGCGTAGCGGACGGCGTCGGCGAGCGCGGCGCGGGCCACGCCGTCCTTCACGTGGGTGAGCTCGGCCTCGGCGCGGCCGGCCAGCTCGGCGGAGCGCGCCTCGCTGGTGGCGACTCCGCCGTTCTCCGTGACGAAGCGGACGACGTCCCCCCAGTGCCCGTTCCGGAATTCGCGGTTCTGGATCATCTCCTTCATCTCGCGCCGGGCGGGGTCGGCGGCATTCTGGAGCGCGGTGATGAGAGGGAGGGTGATCTTCCCCCCTTCCAGGTCGCTCCCCATCGCCTTTCCGGTGACCTTTTCCGCGCCCAGGTAGTCGAAGATGTCGTCGGTGATCTGGAAGGCCAGCCCCACCGCCCGCCCGTAGCGCAGCATCGCCTGGCGGGCTTCGGGATCGGCTCCTCCCGAGTAGGCGCCGAACTCGCACCCCGCGGAGATCAGGCAGGCGGTCTTTTCCTCGATCACCCGCATGTACTCCGCCTCGGTGAGATCGAGGCGGTTCTTCTGCTCGATCTGGCGCAGCTCCCCCTGGCTCATGCGGTGGGTCGCCTCCGCCAGCAGATCCATCGCCTCGTACATGCGATTCCGGACGAGGATGGAGAACGCCTTGGAGTAGAGGTAGTCCCCCATGAGGATGGCGACGTCGTTGCTCCAGGCGCTGTTCACCGTGGGCAGGCCGCGCCGGACCAGGCTCTTGTCGACGCTGTCGTCGTGGATCAGGGTGGCCGTGTGGATCAGCTCGACCACGACGGCTCCGAGGACGGTCTCTTCCCCGATGGGCCCGAACGCCCGCGCGGCGAGGAGAAGGAGCGTGGGCCGGAATCGCTTGCCGAAGGCGCGGTGAAGGTGCGCCCCCACGGCGCCCACCAGCGACACGTCGCACAGGAACGCCTCGTCGAGCCGCTCCTGGAAGCGCTCGAACGCACCGGCGATCGGCTCTCGAATGGAGGCGAGCGTGGGCTCTTCGGGATGCGACCGCGCCGGGCTCTGGTCGACCTTCGTCAATTCGCTCCTAAGTCGTGGAGGCTCGTCAATTGCGGATGCGACAGTTTAGGCGGAAGGACCCGCCGTGTCAATCGGTAAGC
This sequence comes from Candidatus Limnocylindrales bacterium, assembly GCA_035300625.1. GTDB lineage: Bacteria > Eisenbacteria > RBG-16-71-46 > SZUA-252 > SZUA-252 > DASQJL01. The sequence goes on along the minus strand of DATGVG010000208.1, from coordinate 3,518 downwards.
CCCCGTGGAGCCTCGCCAGAAGCCGATTTCTGTCGTTCTTGGCCGGATCCTCGATCACCTCGTCGAGCAGCTTCTCCAAGATCCGCCCCACCTGGGGCCCGGGAGCGAGGGAGAGCTCGCGCATCACGTCTCCCCCGTCCACCTTGAGGTCGCGCACCGACAGCGCCTCCTGGGCCTCGATCACGCGGTTGATGCGGTCGGTCAGCTCCCCCAGGTAGTGCGGGAAGCCGGTCTTCAAGCCGTTGCCCACGTTGTCGGCGATGCGAAGATCGAAGAGGTCCGCCACGTTGTCCGGGCCGACGGTGCGGACGAAGCGCCGCACCGTCGCGTCGGTCCATTCGGGGCGGTAGTCGAACATGTGGTTCCTGACCAGGTGGACGACCTGGTCGGTCGCGTCGCGGCTGAACCGCAGCCGTGTCATCGCCGTCTCCGCCAGGCGCGCGCTCTCGTACTGGTGGTTGTAGAACGTGGCGTCCCCGTTCTCCTTCTCGGCGCGGGTGGCCGGCTTCCCCACGTCGTGGAAGAGCGCGGCCAGGCGGACCAGCGGCTTCTCCGCCGGCGCCGCGTCGGTGGTGTGCAGGGTGTGGAAGTAGACGTCGAACGCATGGTAGCGGTTCTGCGGAACCGCGACGCACGCCGCCAGCTCGGGCAGCACGATCGGGAGAAGGCCCGACCGCCGCAACACCTCGAAGCCGCGCGACGGCTGGCGCGCGCGGAGCATCTTCATCAGCTCATCCTTGATCCGCTCGGCGGCTACGCGGGCCACCTGCTCCCCCGCGCGGGGGAGCGCCTCGAAGGTGGCGGGTTCCACATCGAACTCGAGGGTCGCGGCGAAGCGCGCGGCGCGGATCGGGCGGAGGCCGTCCTCGCGAAAGCGCACCACGGGATCGCCGACCGCGCGCAAGGTCCGCCCCGCCAGATCCGCGCGCCCCCCGAACGGATCGCGCTCGTCACCGGAGACCGGGTCCCAGGCGATCGCGTTCACCGTGAAGTCCCGCCGGGCCAGATCCCGCTCCACGTCGTCCGTGAAGGTCACGCGGTCGGGACGGCGCGCGTCCGAATAATCGGACTCGATGCGGAACGTCGTCACCTCGCACGGCCCGCTGGACAGGGGTACCGTGACGGTCCCGTGCTTCAATCCGGTCGGGATCGCGCCCGGGAAGAGTCGGATCACGTCTCGGGGCGTGGCGCTGGTCCCCACGTCCCAGTCCAGGACCGGCGTGTCGCGGATCAGGTCGCGCACGCATCCTCCCACCAGGAAGGCGCGGTACCCAGCCCCCTGAAGTCGCGCGAGCAGATCCCGGACGGGCACGGGGACGCGATGGGCGTCCTCGGGAGAAAGAGCCATGGCATCCGATGGTAGCAGAGCGCGGCGGCATTGCGACCCGGGTCGGGAGGGGCTAGGCTCCGCCTCCATGCCGCTTCCCTTCCGACGCCACCTCTCGCGGGTTGTCCTCGCCGCCGCGTCACTGGGGACGGCCGTATCCCTCTCGCTGTGGGTAGCGCCCGCCGCGTCGGCGCCCGCGGCGGCGGCCGACACAATCGGCGGCACGCTGACGCTTCAAGTATTCAAACCAACACCGTTCTTCCTTCCGCTCAACCGCGAAGGCGCCTGGCTGGCGTCCGACCACCAGCTCCACTTCGGGGCCTGCCTCGCGATCGCGGCATCGCTCCGCGTGGAAGGGCGCTCCCGCGTCCAATCCGCGGCCGGAGCCTTCGCGGTGGGAGTGGCCAAGGAAATCTACGACGCCACCCTAAAACCCCGCCGCCTGGGACGAGGCGCCAGCCGGAAGGACCTGGCCGCCGACCTGGTGGGCGCCGTGGCCGGAATAGCCCTGATCGCCGCAGTCGACCGGTAGCCCACGAATCTACGATTCGAATTCATGTAGGCTGAAGATGCGCGCAGCCGTGGGGCTCAGTGGCTCCAAGGAGGTGATCCCGCCAGTGGCCATGCCCAGTTTCGCCTCGGTCATACGTCTATTCACGGCGATAGTGCTGTTGCTTCCCGCGTATGCTCGCGCGAACTCCCCAGACCCTGCCGTATCTCTCACTGTTGAGCTTGACGACAGCGTTTATGCAGTCCATCAGCCGATCATGGTAGCCATCACGGTCACAGGGTCAGGAGAGGGCTCTATAGAGATACCATCGCTAAGACTGGAGGATGAGTTCATCGATCTCTCGCTTTCCGAAGCAGGCAGGGGGATCCTAGCCAGAACAATGACGGAGGATCCGGTCAGAGCGTCGGCTGGCCGTCCTGAACTTGTTCGAATTGCTCCCGGCAAGTCCCAAGTGGAGGTGCTTAACCTCCTCTTCTCCTATGGCTCTTTCATTGCGCGGGGTCAACCACTCGCCCTTTCGTTCGGCCAGTACGTGCTGGTTCCGGGAACCTATTCTCTGAGCGCAAGACTCCGAATTCCCGGAGAAAAGAAGGGGTTGGCTCCGAATCTCGTAAACAGCAATAGCGCTACGTTTAGAGTTCTACCCGCTGCTGCATTCCCCGAGGATACTCTGCTGCTGTATGACTTTGTCGCGCGGGCTCGGTTCCCGTCGTATCCAGCCTTTCTGAGTCCTGACGCTGCACGTCTCAAAGCAATGTCCCGGGAGAATCTGTCGAGTTTTTTTCGGTCGCGGTACCTGATGTTGATGTACTACGCATCCGATCTTCCGAATGACCGACTGCCAGTCGAGACTCTAATTCAGTCCTTGAGGCGTGCAGGAGTCCCGGAACTTCGGCGGGCAGCCGTCTTCTGGCTGGAGTGTAAGCTCGCCAGGAGGAAGGGCCAGGAAAAGGCTGCTTGGTTGCGGGCAATGAATGCACCCTGGCTGACCGGAAGGCTTACTTCAGTGCGAGATACGTGGCTCGCACGATCGGCACAGGGACAGCTTGATCCGGATATCGGCGAGTAGAAAAGAGGCGGTACGTGGAGTCTCTCGGCAAGTGGGTCTCCACACCGCCGGCAAGGCGCGTCCTCGAGACTTTGAGGATCAAGCTGAGGAGCAACCGTTGCTTCTACCCCTTTGGCCTGTAGCGCAAGCGAAGCGAGCGCGGCCCCAGAGGAAGCAAGGTAGCGGCGCGGGCCATGCCGCCGCTACGCCGCGGCGCGGCGGGGGGTGCGCTCCAGCGGAAGAACGAGCGTGAACCGCGCCCCGCCCCGCGGCCCATTCTCCGCCGTGATCTTCCCCCCGTGGTTCTTCACGATCCGGTAGCAGGTGGAGAGGCCGAACCCGTGCCCCTCCGGCTTGGTCGTCACCGACGGCTCGAACAGCCGCCGCATCACTTCCGCCGCGATTCCCGGACCGTTGTCCTCCACCACGATCAGGACTTCCTCGCCCCGAAGCCGCGTGCGAACGGTGATTCGCGGATCGCCGAGACCGGCCTCGATCATGGCGTCGGCCGAATTCGAGAAGAGATTCATCAGCACCTGCTGCATCTGGCCCGCGTCCAGATTCGTCTCCGGGAGGTCCGGCGCCAGATCCATGTCGAACGCGACCCGCTCGTACTTGTTCTGCGGGACGAT
>DATGVG010000207.1:0-10030 GCA_035300625.1 Candidatus Limnocylindrales bacterium | reverse complement strand
GAAGACCGCACGGAAGGGGCCGGTGCCGTCGCCAATCACCACCGCGCGCGGCAGGAGCGTGTCGCCCGCGGAGAAGACCGCTCCCGGAAGCGGCCATTCAAGGGCCGCCGAGCGGATGGTAGCGTTCCCCGCGATCTCCGGGGTGACCGCGGCCGCCGTGAAACCGCCCGAGAAGGCGTCGAACGTCACGGGGAGGCCCGTCTCGTCGGTCCCGAAGTACGTGATCTGGAGCGCCATCCGACCCTGGGTCGCCCGGCGGGCCATTAACCGCGGCACCGTGACCGTCGTGGACAGCCGCGCGACGCCCCGCCGGGGAATCACCGCGGAATAGGGAAGCGTGATGTCGGAGGCGAGCGCCGACGGGATGGCCGCCGGAGCAGCCCACATCTGGACTCGCACCGAGGTCAGCGTGACGGCATTTCCCTCCAGCTCGCGGACGGAGGTCTCGACCGGCGTGAGGGCGTCGGGCACCAGCGTGAGCCACGGCGAGACGGCGCTGATCCGTTCCAGGCGGGCGGGCGGAAAGGTCTTGAAGTAGACGATTCCCTGGTCGCCCGAGACGGTGTCCGTGTCGGCCGGATTGGCGCGGAAGCCGACGATCGCGTTGACGCGCATCCCGTGCTGATGCCCCAGCGCCATCGGAACCGTCGGCTTCAGGTAGACGGTGTCGCCCGCCGAGGACCACCGGGGAGGATCCAGGTTCAGGAGCACGCCGATCCCCGAATCTAGGTCGGCCACGGAAAAGATCCCCGACTTCTGGGTCGGCTGGTCGAAAACAAAGTAGAGCGTCGCCGTGACGGCAACGTGGTCGTCATTATCGCGCGGATAGCTGTCGATCATTCGAGGACGTCTCGTTGGAGAGCCCGGGGTCCCCGGCGATGGGACCGCCCCCCGTCCGAACGCCGGTGGAGCGATCGTCCTGGGAAAGGGGCGCGCGATCGCCGGCACGGGTGAAGCGGGCCGGGCGGCGCCACGGACCGCCGCGGCGGCCGGCCCCCCGACAGCGAGCGTCGCCACGGCAGCGGCGAGCACGGCCGCGGCGATCACGGCGGAGGCGAATGAAGCCGTCGGGGTCTTGGCCCGCACGTCGGAAGCCTCCTCGGGACACGGGAATGGAGTTGCGGGGACGCGGCCGCGAACCGTATCATCAAAGGTCTATGGTGGCAAGAAAACGAACTGCGGCAACGACTTCGAGGCACACTGCCGGCTCCCCCAAGCGGATGGGAGTCGCCATCCTGGGCGCGACCGGGACGGTGGGGCAGCGCTTTATCCAGCTCCTCGAAAACCATCCCTGGTTCGAGGTGGTCGAGGTGATGGCCTCCGATCAGAGCGCGGGAAAGCGATACGAAGAGGCGGTCGGAAGCCGCTGGAAGCTCCCGACCGCGATCCCGGAGAAGGTCCGCGGGCTCCGCGTGAAGGGGCCGCGCGACAAGGTCACGTCCCGCCTCCTCTTCTCGGCGCTCGACGCCTCCGTCGCCGGCGAGCTGGAAGAGCACTACGCGCGCGCCGGCCACCTGGTCTCGTCCAACGCGCGGAACCATCGCATGGATCCGCTGGTGCCCTTGGTGATCCCCGAGATCAATCGCGACCACCTGTCGCTTCTCGAGAAGCAGCCCTACGCGAACGGCGGCGGCATCGTCACCAATCCCAACTGCAGCACCATCGTGCTCGCGCTGACCCTGGCCCCGCTGCACCAGCGCTTCGGCGTCGAGTCGGTGATCGTGACCACCTTCCAGGCCACCAGCGGCGCCGGCTATCCCGGCGTGCCGTCCCTCGACATCCTGGGAAACGTGGTGCCGTTCGTACCCGGGGAAGAGGGGAAGATGGAGAGCGAGACGCAGAAGATCCTCGGCACCATGAACGGGCGCGGGATCGAGCCCGCGACGTTCCCCGTGAGCGCGCAGTGCCACAGGGTGCCGGTCGTGGACGGCCACCTGGAGGCGGTGAGCCTGAAACTCCGCCGCGCGGCTTCGCGCAAGCAGGTCGCCGAAGCGCTGACCGGCTTCCGTCCGCTCGCGAAGCTGGATTTGCCCAGCGCCCCCGCCGACCCCATCAGCGTCCGCACCGAGGACGACCGGCCGCAGCCGCGGCTGGACGTGGACCGCGAGGGGGGCATGGGCGTCACGGTGGGCCGGCTCCGTCCCTGCCCGGTGCTCCATTGGAAATTCGAAGCCCTGGGCCACAACACGATCCGCGGCGCCGCGGGCGCCGCCATCCTCAATGCTGAAATCCTCCGCCGCGACGGCCGGATCTAGCGGACGCGTGGCGACCGCGGGGCGCGATATTGTTTTCGTGCGCCACGGCGAAACCGACTGGAACCGCCAGCGCCGCGTGCAGGGCTCGCAGGGCCCCACCCTCAACGACGCGGGAAAAGACCAAGCCAAGGGCCTGGCGCGGCTTCTATGGGAAGTGCCGCTGGCGGCGGTCTACACCAGCGCCCTCCCTCGGGCGAAGGAAACCGCCGCCTACGTCGCGGGACCCCATTCGCTCAACATCCACATCGATCCGCGGCTGAACGAGATCCACCACGGCGACTGGGAAGGACTCTCCGAGGAGGCACTGCCCGATCTCCCGCTCTACCGCCGGTGGCGCGAGGATCCCACCTGCTGCGCGCTCCCCGGGTCGGAGCCGCTGGCCGAGGTGCACCGCCGGGCGCTCGAGGCGATGCGCGAGATCGTGGCGCGGCATCCGGAACAGGAGGGCCTGATCGCGGTGGTCAGCCACCAGGTGGTGCTGGCGCTGCTCAAGTGTTACGTGCTCGACAAGCCCTGGAGCGAGATCCGGAAGAACGCCCTGGGCGTGGCCTCTTACGAAGTGCTCACCGTGGGGGAGGGATTCGCTCCCCGTGCCTGAGGAGAAACCGATGCCGCGCGACGCGGTAACAGGAAGCGCCGTGATCTCTCGACTCGCCGCCCTCATCCTCTTGGTCTCCGCTCCGTTCCTCCTGGCCGGCGTCCTCGGCTGCCCGGCCGCGGCCACCCAATTCCAGCCCGTCATGGCGGACAGCACCGTGTCGGACACCGATCCCACGCCCTCGCCCGACGGGAAATGGCTCGCCTTCACCAGCACGCGCGAGAGCCCGGGCGACAGCGTGAAGCAGATCTGGATCCGGCCGATCGCAGGGGGGACGCCGCGCCAGCTCACGCACGAGCCCGATTCCGCGCGCGCCTCCACGCCAACGTGGGCTCCCGATTCCAAGTCGCTCCTCTTCGTCTCCACGCGCGTGAAGGACTACAACGTCTACTCGGTCCCCCTGGATGGGGGCGAGCCGCGCCCGATGACCGATGCTCCCTCCAGCAACCGCTTCGCGGTCTACTCGCCCGACGGAAAAGAGATTGTGTTTCCATCCAATCGGATGAAGCCGGGGGAGATCTGGGGCTTCGATCTCTACGTGATGAATGCGAACGGGGAAAAGTTCATGGAACAGCCAGCCCGGCGGCTCACGAACAACATGGGGAGCCCGGGACATCCCACCTGGTCCCCCGATGGCAAGTGGGTCGCCTACGTCGCGAAGCCCATCGACACCACGGCCACGGTTCAGGTCGGACCGGGAATGACCATGAAGAAGGGGGCGATGTTCACGGCGTACCACCTCTGGAAGGTGCCCGCCGCGGGCGGGATGGAGACACAGCTCACCGGATTGGGTACGGAGACCGAGCAGACCGAGGAGATCTGGCCCACGTGGTCACCCGACGGCAAGTGGATCGCGGTGCAGCGTCGCGTGGGTCCGGCCGACGACGTCTGGGTCTACGAGGTGGCCACCGGGAAGTTCTACCGCGTCACATCCTTCGGCGACGCAGGAAAGCCTACATGGGCACCCGACGGCAAGTCCCTCTGGTTCGTCCGAGTGAAGGGGAAAGACCAAGACATCTGGCTGGCAACCCACCTCACGCCGGAGTCGATTAAAGCCGGGTCGAAGCGCGCTGCCGCCGCCGCGCGGCGTTAGGGGGGAGGGGAGAAATCAATCCGTGGGGCGAATGGTCGTCGTAGTCGGAGTCCCACGGATTGATTTCTCCCCTCCCTAAAGACCGCTACCGGACGACGATCGTTCCCGTCATTCCCTTTCTCATGTGGGAATCCACGCCGCAGTAGAAGTTGTATTCTCCGCGCTTCGTGGGGGTGAAGCGCACGTGTTTGGTGTGGCTGAACGAGATGATTCCCACGCTTCGGTCGATCTGGATCCCCGCTTCGGGCGCCTCGCACGTCATGTTGTGCGGCGTGAAGACGGGCTTGAAGTGGAGCGTCAGTTCGACGGGCTTCCCCGCCTCCACCGTGATGCGGTTGGGATCGAAGTAGAAGGAGTGGACGTTCACCTCCACCCGCTGCACTCCCTCCGCGTCGGCGTGCGCGGTCGCTTCCCGCACCCCGATCTTCGCGCCCGACGTGCCGCATCCCGCCCCCCCGAATAGCAGCGTCGCACCCAACCCCACCAGCGCTCCCAGTCCCACGACGGCCCGCGCCCGGGCGGGGCGCACCACTGGAATCATCGTCATTCCTCCCTTCGCGCGCCTAGCCAGGCACGCGGAACACGAGGCACGCGTTCGTGCCTCCGAACCCGAACGAATTGGACAGCACGGTACGCACGGTCTCCTGCCGGCCCGCGCCGGCGACGTAGTCGAGGTCACATTCAGGGTCCGGCACCCGCAGATTCACGGTGGTCGGCAGATATCCCTCGGCGATGGAGAGCGACACGATCGCCGCTTCCAGGGCGCCTGACGCGCCCAGCGCGTGCGCGTGCATTCCCTTGGTGCCGCTCACGGGGATCCGGCGCGCGCGGTCGCCGAAGACTTCCTTGATGGCGTGCGTCTCCACCTTGTCGTTCAACGGCGTGGACGAGCCGTGGGCGTTCACGTGCTCGATCTCGTCGGCGGTGAGGCGGGCGTCGCGAAGCGCGATCCGCATGGCCCGGATCGCGTCACGCCCCTCGGGATGCGGCGCGGTCATGTGGTGGGCGTCGTTGGTGGTGCCGAAGCCCGCCAGCTCGGCGTAAACGCGGGCGCCGCGCGCCTCGGCGCGCCCCATCTCCTCGAGGATGAGGATCGCCGCGCCCTCCGCCATCACGAAGCCGTCCCGCCGGGCGTCGAAGGGACGCGAGGCCTCGGCAGGCTCTTCGTTCGAAGTGGACATGGCGCGGATCACCGCGAACGCGGTGAAGGTCAGCGGCGCAAGGGGTGCCTCCACGCCTCCGGCCACCACGACGTCCGCGAGTCCGTCCCGGATCAGGCGCAGCCCCTCGCCGATTGCGATCGCGCCGGAGGCGCAGGAATTGGAGTTTCCAAGCGCCGGTCCGCGCGAGCCGATCTCGATCGCGACGTTGCACGCTCCGGCTCCGCCGAAGACGCGGAGGGCCAGGCTGGGCGGCACCGACCGCGGGCCCGCCGCGAGAAAGTCGGCGTGGTCGGCTTCCGCCGAGGGCACCCCGCCCAGCGCCGAGCCGATCGCGACGGCGGCGTTCTCGGCGCGCACGTCGTGGGGTCCCGTCCCTATGGCGATCCCCGCGTCGGCCAGCGCCATCCGCGAGGCGGCGATCGAGAATTGCGCGAACCGGTCCAGCCGGTGGCGGCGCTTTCCGTCCAGGTGGGCGCCCGGGTCGAAGTCGGGCACCTCCCCCGCGATTCGCGTCCGGAGCGACGAGGCGTCGAAGCGGGTCAGCGGGCGCACGCCCCGCCGCCCCTCGCGCACTCCCTGCCAGAACGCGGTGAGGCCCGTGCCGATGGGGGTGATCAGACCCAGCCCCGTGACGGCGCAGCGGCGGAGGGGCGTGGGCGCGATCACGGGCGAGCCTCGGCGATTCCGCCGGTGCCCTCGGCGATTTCCTTGAAGCGGCGGAGCGTGGCGCCCGCGATCGGCTCGATGAATTGCGGCGCGATCACGCGCTCGGCGAGGAGACGGCCGACGCCGGCCGGGGCCCACCCCGGGCGGAAATCCAGGTCGTGGGTGATCGCGGCGCGGGTGCCGTCACGGGCGCCGTCCCGCTCCGGAGTGAGCGTCCAGAGGACATCCATGCCTCGCGTCACGCCGCCCACGTGGCGGAACCGGATCGTGCGGGCGGCGGGATCGGGCACCTGCTCGGCTTCCCAGAAGACGGGGATCGGGCCGCGTCGCGCACTCATGCGCGCCCGCGTGACGCCGCCCGAGCGCGCCAGCACCCGGACGTAGCGGTAATGGGGAAGGTGCTCCGGCCAGCGCTCCAGGTCCGCGACCAGGTCGAAGACGCGCTGGGGAGGGGACGCGATCCAGATCGATACCGAGGAATGCATCCGGTCATCGGTGCCGGCGGCCAGGGGACACCGCTACCGGCGCGGCGGCTCGTTCCGGTGGACGCGTCTGGCCACGGTGTCGACGTTCACACCGAGCTGCTTCGCGATCGCCCTCCAGTCGGTGCCCGACCGGCGCATCTCGACGATCTGCTCGGGGAGCGTCGCAGACTGCCTCCGCGCGGAGCGGGCAAAGCCGAAGACCATGGCCATCTCGCCGTAGCTCAAGGACCACGCCTCGCGCTGGGCGCGGAGCGAATCCTCGGACATCCCGAACTGGAGCGAGAGGCGCTGCACGACGCGCTCCTCCCCCTCGTGCGTGGCCGCCTCGCGATCGATGCGCGCCACGGAACGCTGGATCCGCTGGAGTGCGGTCTCCTTGGTCATGACCGGCGTGCCGGCGGATGCGGCCCGCGCGAGCGGCCCGGCAGGCACGGCGATGGCGATGACGGCGGCGAGGAAGAGGCCGGAAACGCGCAGGTGGCGGAGCGTGGGGGTCATCATCCGGAGCATCCCTCCATGGAAATGCGAACGATCCGATCAGGTGCCAGACGACAGGCTAGCGTAGCAGGGCCACCTTGCGGACGGCCGAACCCTCGGGCGAGTCGACGCGCATCCAGTAGATGCCGGCCGCGGAGGGGGCTCCCGCCGCGCCGCGACCATCCCAGGAAATCGTGTGCGTGCCGGACGGCGCGACCCGGTCCTCCAGGGTGCGCACCAGGGCGCCGCGCGCGTCGAATACTCGCACGCGCACCGGGCCCTCTCCCTTCAATCGGTACGAGAGGAGGGCGGTGCCGCGCGTCGGATTCCCGGACTCCATCCGCGTCTGGATCGTTCCCGGGGAGCTTCCGGCCAGGGAGGCGGGGCCCCGCGCCGCGGCCAGTCGCACCGCGGCGTCCAGCTGGATCAGGCCGAATCCGTACTTCGGGTCGAAGCGCTGGCTGGACTGGAAGCGGTTCACCGCGGTCGAGCGAAGGATCTGCTCGATCGCTCCCTTGTCGCGAACGCCCAGGGTGAGAAGGAGCGCGACCGCTCCGGAGACTTCCGGCGCTGAGTTCGACGTGCCGAAGGAGACGAACACGTTGAACGAATCGGGATTCGCTAGCGAGCCCTCCGAGCGGTACGGCTTGATGCTCAGGGCGGCCACGCCGTCCTGGACGTGATCGCCGTTCAGCTCGGTGAAGTCGCCGCCCGGCGCCATGAGGTCGAGATCCGTCCCGTAGGAGGAGTAGCTGGCGCGCGCGTCGTCCTCGCCCGTCGCGCCCACGGCGATCACGCCGGGATAGGCGGCGGGGAGGCTCACCTGGGGCGCGCTGAAATTGCCCGACGAGGCGACTAGGATGGTCCCGTGGCGCTGCGCGTAGTCCACGGCATCGCGGAGCGGCTTGAACATGTGCGCGAGGAAGCTTTCGGGATAGCCCAGGACGCGGAACAGGCGGACGGGCGGGAAGCCCAGGCTTAAGTTGGCGATGTCGGCTCCCTGGTCCGCGGCGAAGCGGATCCCGCCGACGATCCATTCCATGCTCGAGTCGTTCCGGTAGTCGACCACCTTGATCGGCATGAGCGTGACGCCGAACGCGACTCCGGCGCTGCCGGCGGTGTTGTTCGCGGCGCCGGCGGCGATGGTGGCGACGCTGGTGCCGTGGCCGTTGTCGTCGTTCGGGTTCGGATCGTCGTGAACAAAGTCCCAGCCCGCGCGGAACGGGCCAGGAAGATCCGGGGAGCGGCGGTACATCGTGACGCCCGGCTTCACGAAGGGGCGCTCGTTGGCAGGAATCTCCCGGTCCTCGAACGCCATCCCGGTGTCGATGATCGCGAGGACGACGCTCGGGTCGGCCGTAACCACGTCCCAGGCGTCGTAGGCGTGGATCGCGCGCAGGTTCCACGCGAGGTCGAATGTCGCGATGGTCGTGTCGTTGGGAGTGAAGAATCCGCGCGCGTACAGATTCGGCGCCGCGTATTCCACATCGGAGCGCGCGTTCCACCGATCGAGCACGCCGAGGACGCTCTGTCCCGGCGCCAGATGGATCTTCACCAGGCCGTCGTCGGTGAGGGCCCTGGAGAGCTCGGCGCCTTCGGCGGCCACGGCGGCTTGGCGGGCCTCCGGGGCAACGTTGTTTCGGAACTTGACCAGGAGCTCATCGGGGACGTAGCCCGGCCAGCGGAAATCGGACTCCTGACCCATCTGAACCGCGAAATCCTTCTGCGCCCGCGCAGGCGGCGGCGGGGCGAGCAGGAAGGCGAGAACGGCGACAAGGGGGAGAAAGCGGCCGGCATAACCGGGCCCGCTGGCACTACGGTCGAACGGTCGGTGCCGGATCATGATGTCTCCGCAGGGTCAGGCTGGCTCGGTGTCGAGCCGCGACGGTGCAGGGGGGACGGCAGCGAGGCGGCGTGGCTGTCCCCTAAGTCTATCACAGGGGGGCGCGAGCCCTCTAGGCCAGCCGCTCCCCGGTCGCGGGATCGAACAGGACGGCGCGCGAGGGGTCCGGGCGAAGGAGCACGCGCGCTCCAGGCTCGGGGGCGCGCGCGGAGGGCGCGAGACGCACCACCACGCGGCCCCACTCCCCACCGGCGTGGAGCAGCGATTCGCCGCCCAGGTGCTCCACGCGCTCGACGACCGCTGGAATCTCGCCCTGATCCGCGATCAGGACGCACTCGGGGCGAATCCCCAAGAGCGCCGTTCCCGGGCGCACGCGCGGCGCCTTCCCGCCCAGCGTGAACCGCCACCCGCGCGCCAGGAATACCGCGCCGGCGGCGCCGTCTTCGATTTCTCCTTCGATCAGATTGATCGGCGGCTCGCCCACGAAGCGCGCCACGAAGAGGTCGCGCGGGTCGCGATAGATGACTTCGGGCGAGGCGAGCTGCCGCACCTGCCCCGCGCGCATCACCGCCACCCGATCCCCCAGAGAGAGCGCCTCCTTCTGATCGTGCGTCACGTAGATCGAGGTGGTGCGGGTCAGGCGGTGGAGGCGCGCCAGCTCCTCGCGCAGCTCCTGGCGGAGCTGGGCATCCAGACTGGAGAGGGGCTCGTCGAAGAGGTACAGCTTGGGGCGGCGCACCAGGGCGCGCCCGAGCGCGACGCGCTGCCGCTCGCCGCCCGACAGCTCGCGCGGACGCTTCCCCAGATAGCGCGAGAGTCCGAGCGTTTCCGCCGCCTCGCGCACGCGGCGGTCCACCTCCGCGGCCGGGGTCTTCCGCGCGCGCAGGCCCAGGCTCATGTTCTCGGCAACGGTCATGTGGGGATAGAGCGCGAGACCCTGGAACACCATGGCCACGTCGCGATCTTTGGGCGCGAGGCGGGTGACGTCGTGCCCGTCCATCCGGATTTCGCCCGCACCGGGGGTCTCGAGTCCGGCGATCAGCCGGAGAAGGCTCGACTTGCCGCACCCCGACGGGCCCAGGATCGCGAGGAAGGCGCCATCTTCGATCTCGAGGTCCACGCCGTCGACGGCGCGCGTGCCGTTCGGGTACGTGAGCGTGAGCGCGGCGAGGGTCAGCGAGGCCATGGCCGCGTACGGTAGCAGGCGGCCGGGGCGGGTGCTAGGATCGAGCGCTCGGCGACGGGCGGAACGGGTAAACTGGCGCCATGCCTACGATTCGATACCTCGTCCACGACGTGAGCGATGCCGTCGCGTTTTACACGAGCTTCCTGGGTTTCCAGGTAAAGCAGCAGTTCGGACCGGCGATGGCGATCCTGGCGCGCGGGGATCTGACTCTGTGGGTCGCGGGGCCGATGGCGTCAGCTGCGAAGCCGATGCCCGACGGGAGAA
>DATGVG010000206.1:0-7328 GCA_035300625.1 Candidatus Limnocylindrales bacterium | reverse complement strand
CCAGGCCCAAGGGCTCTTCCTGCACCACGCACGAAACGTCCAGGTCCCGCCGCGTCGCCGCGTAGGCGCGCAGCCGGTCGCCCATCGGGCCCGGCCCCACGACGAGCACGACGCGCTCCGGCTTCACGGCCGCGATCTGATCCAGAATGTGCCCCAGGATCGGCTGCCCCGCGACGGAGAGCAGCGCCTTCGGCGTCGTGTTGGTGTGGGGCTTCAGGCGCGTCCCCACGCCGGCCACCGGAATGACCGCGACCGGCCTCACGCGCGAAGGGCCTTCTTCAGCGATTCCACTCCGGGCAGGGCGCTTGGATCGACGCCGTTTTCGAGCGCGAGGTAGTAGCTCACGAGATCCCCCAGGGCCGCGCAGCCGAGAAGCCGCGCGGCGGCATCGTCCCCCGCCGCCGTCACCGGCACCACCGGCACGCCGCGGCGCTTCACGTACGCGGCCAGCCAATCGAAGCGCATGGCGATGCGCGGGTCTTCCTCCGGCTCGCGCAGGAGCACCACCGCAAGCCGGCCGACGGCGGCCTTGGGACCCGCGAAGCCGTCCACCTCGTTGTGGTTCATCTCCGGGAGCGTCGAGGCCCAGGCGAGCTGCTTCGCGTTCTCGTTGAGCTGCCCCTTCCACCGGAGCGCCACGGCCGCGAGGCCGCGTTCCTCCCCGATCACGAGCACGGCGCGCCCGGCCAACCGTATCGCCATTTTTTTGGCCGAGTTGCGCGATTGTAGCACACCCGTCCCGCAGGCGGAAACCACCGCCTCCACGGCCTTCGCGACCCCTTCCAGACGCCCCTCCAGGCCGGGGATCACGCCCGCTCGAGAGGCGAGACAGGCGAGGGTGGCGAAGGAATAGCCCAGCGCGGCGCGCGGGGGGTGTCCCGGCGGCAAGAGAAGGACCGGGACTCGCGCCTCACGGGCGGCGGCCGCCAGGCTGCCCCCGGTGGTGATGGCCACGGAGGGCGCGTCCCGGTCGCGCGTGGCGCGGAAGCAGGAGAGGGTCTCCTCCGTCTCCCCCGAGTACGAGGAGTAGACGAGGAGGTCCTCCCCCGTGAGCCAGGCGGGGGGTGCCAGGGCGCGGACCACGTGGACGGGCGCCGCCCCGGATTGCGCCGCGAGCACCCGGACCAGATCCCCCGCGATGGCCGAGCCTCCCATTCCGAAGAGCACGAGCCGGCGCGGGCGGTCGGTCGCGAACGAGCGGAGCGCCATGGAGGCGACCTCGGCTCCCGCGCGGATCTGCGCGGGAAAGGATTCGATGCGCGCGGCCATTCCGTGGGGGTCGAGCCGCGCGCGGCGCTTCGGATCGTCGAGCGGGGCGACGCGGGTCCGGCCTGGGCCCGCCGCCGGGCGGCGCGCCGGACGCCGCGGGCGCTTCACGGCGAGAAGTACTGCGGGAAGCGCCGGCTCATGAACTCGGTGACGACCGTGCGCACCTCGACCGGGGTCGAGAGCGAGAGGCATCGCTGAGCCAGACTCACCGCCTCTTCATACGTGGAGGCGCGGAGGATCGTCTTGATCTCGGGAATCAGGTAGGGGCTCACGCTCATGTCCATCAGCCCCAGTCCCACCAGGAGCACGCAATAGAGCGGCTCGCCCGCCATTTCACCGCAGATGCCGGCACCGATCCCGAACCGCTGTCCCGCCTCGACCACGGTGCGGATGGCGCGGAGCACGGCGGGGTGGAGCGGCTCGTAGAGCTCCGCGATCGTCTCGTTCCCCCGGTCCACGGCCAGCGTGTACTGGATCAGGTCGTTGGTCCCGATGCTCACGAAATCGGCCTCGCGGGCGAGGAGGTCGATCGCGAAGACCGAGGCGGGAGTCTCGACCATCACGCCCAGGGGCACGCGCTCGGCCATGGGGACGCCTTCCCGGGCCAGCTGGCCCTGCACGCGGGTCACGATGGCGCGCGCCTTCCGGAAATCCTCCAGCCCGACCACCATCGGAAACATGATGCGCACGTTGCCGAAGGCCGTCGCGCGCAGGATGGCGCGCACCTGGGTCCGGAAGATCTCCTCGTGCCGGAGGGAGAAGCGGAGCCCGCGCATGCCGAGGAACGGGTTCCGCTCGACGGGAGTGCCGAGGTAGCTCGCGAACTTGTCCCCTCCCACGTCCAGCGTGCGGATGGTCACGGGCCGCGGGGCCATTGCCTCCACGATGGAGCGGTACGTGCCGAACTGGACCTCTTCGGTGGGAAGCGAGCGGCGCGACAGGTAGAAGAATTCTGTCCGGTAGAGCCCGATCCCGTCCGCTCCCTGCTCCTGGATTCCCGGGAGCTCCTCGGGCACCTCCAGATTGGCGCCCAGCGCGACCGCGCGACCGTCCCGGGTGACGCAGCGCGAATGCTTGAGCTCCGCGAGATGCGCGTTCAGCTCCTCGTACCGCCGCTTTTTCCGCCGGTGCTCCTCGAGAACCTCGGGCTCGGGGTCGAACACGGCCACGCCGCGCGTTCCGTCCACCAGCGCCGTGGAGCCCTCGCGGGCGGCATCCATCGCGCCCCGGAGGCCGACGACGGCCGGGATTCCGCGCGCGCGGGCCATGATCGCGGTGTGCGACGTGCGACCGCCCAGATCGGTCGCGAAGCCAAGGATCTTGTCGCGGGGGGCCAGCGCCATCTCGCTGGGTGGGAGATCGGTGGCCACGATCAAGGACGGAACCTTGAGCTCGCTCCACGATTGCGAGCGGACGCCGCCCAGCTGCGCCAGCACGCGGCGTTTCACGTCGCGCACGTCGATCGAGCGCTCGCGGGTGTATTCCCCGTCGGCCTGGTCCAGCCGCGCCGCCACGGCCCCCAGCATCCTCCGGTAGCAGTAGCCGGCGCTCTTCAGCTCGCTCGCCACCGCCTCCAGCGTGCGCTCGATCGCCTCGGGGTCGTTCAGGATCTCGAGCTGAGCGTCGAGGATCGCGGCGTGCTCCTCGCTCGTCTCGGCGGCGATCTTGTCGCGGAGGGTCTTCACCTCGGCGCTCGAGGCCGCGATCGCCTCCCGGAAGCGGGCCTGTTCCTCGGCAACCCTCCCGGCGGGAATCGGGACCGCGGACACCTCGATCTCCTCGGGATCCACGATGTGGATGGGCCCGATGCCGATGCCGGGCGAGGCGGCGATGCCGGTCAGGATCGTCATTCTTCTCCGAACTTGTTGTCCACGACCTTCACCAGGCCCGCGAGCGCTTCCACCTCGTCGGGCCCTTCCGTTCGAAGCAGGATCTCGGCGCCGCGCTCCGCCGCGAGCATCATGACACCCAGAATGCTCTTCCCGTTCACCTCCAGCCCGTCGCGCGCGACGATGATGTGCGAGACGTACTTGGCGGCTTCCTTGACGAAGACCGAGCACGCGCGCGCGTGAAGCCCCAGGCGATTCTGGATCACCACCGTCTGTTCGACCACGCCGCCCCTGCCCTAGACCCAGGCCGCCATCACGCCCCCGGCGGCCAGCGCCGCGAGCGCGACTTCAACGGGACGCCCTGGCCACGCGCGGAAGCCCGCGGCGCCCACGACTCCCCCGAGCACGAGAGGCGCGAGGAGCAGCGCGCGCTGCACGGCGCCTCCGCCGGCGGAGGACACGCCGAAATCAAGCTTGGACCCCGCGAGCACGAGGAACGCTCCGAAGGCGAACGCTCCCGCGCGCTCGAACAGCGTGTTTCGTTCGGAGAGTTGGAGCGAGTTGAGAAGCGCGGCCGGCCGGTCGCCGTCCGCGTATCCGCGCGCGACACCGGAGAGCCGGTACGGCAGCGCGACGGCATTGTACGTCAAAAGAACGGCCAGGGGGCAGAGCAGCACCCGCAGATCGGGCGTCCCCGCGGTCGGGGGCGGGATGAGGAGCAGGGAGAGGACGCCGATCAGGCCCGCGAGGGGCCGGAGCGTGACCCAGAAGAGCGGATCGCCCAGCGCGGCGAGCGGGCTGGCCAGCGCGCGCTTCGTCGCGTCGATCGACTCGTCGGAGATCGGCTCCCCCGCCGCGCGCCGCTCCTCCAGCCGGGCCGCCGTTCCCACGACGAAGCCGGCCAGCACGGGATGCGTCGCGAAATAAGCGAGGTGGCGCCGCAGGGCGGCTCCACGCGGGCCGGACTCCGGGTAGATCCGTCGCAACAAGGGCAGGATGGCAAAGCCGAAGCCCAGCCCCTGCATCCGCTCCGGGTTCAGGAGAGCCTGGATGTGGAAGCAGCGCGCGGCGGCGCGCGCGAAATCGCCTCGCCGGAGGGCGCCGCTCACGGCCCGGCGCTCGCGAGCCCGCGCACGACGAACACCGTCACGAACGCCCCCAGGAGCGCCCACCGCACCGCGCGACGCCGTCCCGTGACGTGGGCGTTCAGGGCCGCGACGACCCCGGCTCCCAGGAGGGTGGCGAAGAGAACCCCGGCACGGCGCGCGGTCAGCGCCGACGCGATCTTCGGAAGGTAGGTGAGCGCGGCCCAGAGGAAGAGGATCGTCCCCCCCCACGCCCACGCCGCGCCGACCAGGAACGTGCGCACCACCGAGCCCCAGTAGAGCCGCTCGAACCGGTCCACGGCGCCGGAAAGGGCGAGGGCGTCGGCGCGCGCGACGGCAGCCGGGGCCATGCGGTTCAACCGCGCGAACCATCCGCCCGCCACGGCGGAGAGGAGCCCCGCGGCGACGCCGATGACCACCCAGAGGATTCCCCCCCCGGAGACGGCGAGCGCGGGATGCAGACGGGGCAGGCCCAGGAGCGCCACCGCGCTCCCCACCACGCCCGCGGTAGCCGTGTCGCGCGGGCGCTGCGCGGCCGGCAGCGCGGGATCGGTGAGCAGGAGCTGGAGGATCGCGCCGACCATCAGCGGCACGCGGAGCGCCCACAGCTCCCACTCCGGTCCGGGGTTCACGAGCGCGCCGGCGAGGCACGCGCCCACTAAGGGCTGGCTGAGCATCAGGCTCCATCCGGCGCCCCGGTCCACGGCGACGATGCCGCCGAGGAGCGAGACGCGGATCAGCTCGGCGACCATCGGGAGAGCAGCTCGGCCAAGGGGTGCGCCGGGTTCGCTGGAAGATCCTGGGCCGCGATGCTGACGCCGCGCGCGTCCAGCCGGCGGAGCCGCTCCCGGTCGGCGCCGTCGAGGAAGAGATACGGGAGCACGGCCTCTTTCCCCGGCGCGTGGTGCATGCCGCCCAGGTTGAGCGCTGAGAGGGGATACCCCGCCTCGACGAGGCGGAGCGGCTCCTCCAGCCCGGAAAAGAGCAGCACCGTGCGCTCGCGCTCGGCGGCCGCCCGCGCGTCGGGCGCCAGCGCCTCGTCGACGGAGACCACGCGGCCGGCGGCCCCCTCCGGCACCGCGAAGAGATACAGGCACGCGCGGTCCGGGTCGGCCGCCAGCGTGTCGGAGACGACGAGGAAGAGCGTGGGATGGAGCGCCTTCCCCCAGCCGTACGCCACCTGTCCGTGGATCAGACGGTCATCCACGCGCGCGAGGACCAAGGGCACGCTAGAAAACGACGATCCCCGCCCTCCCCTTGGCCTCCATGCGGGGAAGGAGCAGATCCAGGGGGAGGGAGTCGCGATAGTGGAAGAACTCGAGGAGCATCGGCAGGTTGACCCCTGCGATCCGCCGGAGCGGGCGCCCTCCCAGCTCGGCGCGCCGGCTGGCGATGCCGCAGCTCCCTGCAGCGAGATCGCTGAATAGGACCACGGGCGCGTCCTCGGGGAGCTTCGCGATCTCGTCGACGATTCGCTGAACCAGCTCGTCCGCGGAGAGACCGGTGTTGCTCACGGGGATCGCGTCCTCCTGCTCCCCCAGGATCGCCTCGACGGTGCGCACCAGCTCCCGGCCCAGCACGCCATGGGTGACCAGGAGAGCCACGGGACGCGGCGGGGTCATGGGCGGGCTACTCGGTGTCATCCCGGACGAGCGGACTCGAGAGGAGCTTCATGCGCATCGACTCCAACAGCCGGTCGTTGAGCGCGCGCGCGGGGTGATAGCCGTACACCTTCACCAGGTGGTTCAGGGCCACCACCTCGGCGATCACGGTGATGTTCTTTCCCGGGAAGATCGGGATGGTTACCAGGGGAATGTCCACCTCGAGATGCCGCACCGTCTGCTCGTCCATTCCCAGGCGCTCGTAATCGCGCGCGTCGCTCCAGTCGGTGAGATGGACTTCGACCTCCACGCGCTTCTGGCCGCGGATCGAGCGGATTCCAAAGATCGCCTGCACGTCGATGATCCCGAGCCCGCGGATCTCCATCGTGTGCTTCAGGACCTCGTTGCACGCTCCGATCAGGATATCGCCGTGGCGGCGCGTGATCCGGACCACGTCGTCGGCGACCAGGCGATGGCCGCGCTCCACCAGGTCGAGCGCGGTCTCGCTCTTTCCGATGCCGCTCCGGCCCGTGAAGAGGAGCCCCACGCCGTAGACATCCACCAGGGAGCCGTGCGTGGTCACCGAGGGGGCGAAGACGAAGTCGAGGTAGGCGGTGAGCTGGTGGATGAACGGGGTGGTGTCCTGCGGCGTGCGGAAGACCGGCGTCCCGACCCGGTTCGCGCGCTCGAGCAGCCCCTCCGGCAGATCCAGCCCCTTCGCGACGATGATGCACGGGACGCGAAACTGGAAGAATCGGTCCAGCGCCGACTTCTGGTCCGCAGGGCTCAGCGTCTGGAAGTAGGCGCTCTCGGTCCGGCCGAAGATCTGGATGCGCTCGGCCAGGAAGTTCTCGGTGAACCCCATCAGCGCCATCCCGGGGCGGTTGATGTCGCTCAGGGTGATGGGCACGGTGGAATCGCTGGAATTCGAGAGAAGCTCGAGGCTGAGCTGTTCCTTCTGCTGCTCGTAGAGCTGCGCGACCGTGAGGGTCGGCGGGCTAGTCGAGCTCAAGAAGGCCGACCTCCCGGACCCCGAGCCGGTACGCGACGCGAAGGCCCGAGCTGGCTCCACGCTCCGAGAAGACCAGCACCGGCTTGTTCCCCTTCAAGAGCGCCCGCGCGGCCTGCTCCGCGGAGAGGACCGGGGCGCGCGTCCGCCGGCGGACCAGCGCGATGCCGGGCGGGCGCGTGCTGGGTAGCCGGGGCGCCTCGATCTCCGCGGGCTCCTCGCGGCGGCCGGGTCCGCGCTTCTGCTTGTC
Source organism: Candidatus Limnocylindrales bacterium (assembly GCA_035300625.1). GTDB lineage: Bacteria > Eisenbacteria > RBG-16-71-46 > SZUA-252 > SZUA-252 > DASQJL01. Next base: position 264 of record DATGVG010000206.1, on the reverse strand, counting down.
CTTGATGCGCTCCTTCTGGCGGACCAGCGCCTTCTCCTGCTTGGCGAGCACCTGGTCCAGCGCGACCATCGGATCGGCGTCGGCCCCCTTGGTGAGAAGATCGACCGAGTTCCCGTGCATGTGGATTTCCGCCGTGTGGCGGTATCCGTCCTTGGTGACCGTCAGCTCGGCGTGGATCAGATGGGGATGGAAGCGGGCCAGCTTCTGGATGCGGGCCTCCGCGGACTCCCGGAACGCGGCGGTGGGCTTCCAGTGCCGCCCCTT
>DATGVG010000205.1:0-5010 GCA_035300625.1 Candidatus Limnocylindrales bacterium | reverse complement strand
CGCCTTGGTCGCGCCGGCCCGCGCCTCGTTCCGGTACCGGGGGCCGGTGTGCTCCAGGAACACGTCCAGGGCGCGGGCGTCTTTCAAGAGCGCGAGGGCGTCGAAGGCGAGGATCTGGAGCATGTCCCGGTGGCTGGGACGCGGCAGCTCCGCGACGATCCGCTCGAACGCGTCGGAGCGCTTCGCCCTCGCGACCGCGATGAGCGCCCACCCCACGGTGAAGGTGCTGGCGTCCTTGGCGATCGCCCGGCGTAGGATCTTGAGCGCGGCGTCGTCCCCGATCCAGCCCAGCGCCCAGATCGCGGCGCGCCGGACGCGGGTGTGCTCCCGCAGGGCCGAAGCGGCCAGCCGGTCGGCGGTTCCAGGGACGCGCAGACCGATCTCGCCCAGGGACACCGCGGCCGCGGCACGCACCCCCCAGAAGGGGTCGCGCTTCAGGGCCCGGACCAGCCCCGCGACCACGCGCTCGTCGGAGCGCGCGGCCAGCTCGCGCGCGCAGCGGATCCGCTCGAGCGGGAATCCGGAACGCTCCAGTCCGTAGAGCAGCTCTTCGTCGGATCGCGGGAAGTCGAGGAGCTTCATCACGTGGTGCTCGGGGTCCAGCGCGACGTAGCGCGGCCGGGACGGCAGCGGCACCTGGATCGTCTGCCGCTTCTCGAGGACCTCGATGGGGATTCGCCGCGCCTCCGTGCCGGGGCCGCCCGCCACCACCTCCAGGGTCATCGGAATACGGAAGACGGGCGTGAGGCCGTCGACCGGCTGCGTCTGCTCGATCGTGAGCGTGAGGCAGCGCCGGGCGTCGTCCCAATGGCGCTCCACGCGCAGCTCGGGGTGCCCGCCCGCGTGGATCCACTGGTCGAAGAACCACGTCAGATTCTTCCCCGTCTCCTCCTCGCAGGCGCGGCGGAGGTCGGCGGTCTCGACGGGGCCGAACGCGTGGCGGCGCACATAGCGGCGGAGCGATCGCCGCCACGCGGCGTCCCCCAGTACGGCCCGCAGCATGTGGAGGACCAGGGCGCCCTTCTCGTACAGGTGCCGGTCGAAGATCTCGGTGGGGTACTCGTAGCGGCGCTCCACCAGGCGCCGCCGGTACTCGCATCCGTCTTCCACGAGGTAGGAGCACATCTGCTCCAGGCGCCCGAAGTCGGCTTCGTCCTGCCCCGCGTCCGATTCGCGCGTCACGATCTCGGAGTAGGTGGCGAAGCCCTCGTTCAGCCATCCCTCGGACCAGTCGCGGCAGGTGACCAGATCTCCCCACCACTGGTGCGCCAGCTCGTGCGCGACCAGCATGTCGTACCCCTCGTCCAGGGAGTCGCCCGGCATCTCCAGCATCCGGTCGAAGAGGGTCGTCGCGCTGGTGTTCTCCATGCCGCCGTAGACGAAGTCGGGGACGACGGTCTGCGCGTACTTGGTGTAGGGATACGGGTGCCCGAACACGCGGGAGAACACGGCGATCATCCTGGGGGTCTTCCGGAACGCGGCGCGCGCGACGCGCTCTTTCCCGCGCGGCACGTAGACCGGGAGCGGCGTGGTCCCCGCGCGGCCGCGCAGCTCGACGTACTTCCCGACGACGAGCGACGTGAGGTACGCGGGATGGGTGGTTTCGAGCTTCCAGTTCCAGGTGACGGTTCCGGCGCGCCGGTTCAAGCGCCGCCCGGTCAGGCGTCCGTTCCCGATGACGCGGTATCCCGCCGGCGCGGTGACGGTCTGCTCCCAGGTGGCGCGGCTCTCGGTGCTCTCCAGACACGGCACCCACCAGTGGGTGTCGTCGGCCTGGCCCTGGGTCCAGCCGCCGGGCGTGCGGTCGGGCTCGGCCTCGGTGGGGCCGACGAAATAAAACCCCTTCCGGGGTTTCGCGGCGTAGGCGATCTCGAACGCCGCCTTCTCGCCCACGCGGAGCGCCTTCGGGAGTGTGACGCGGATCGTCTCGCCTTCGAGCACGTACGGGAGGGAGCGCCGCCCCGCGCGCACCGACGAGACGCGAAGCTCCGCCGCGTCCAGGACCGCTTCGCGGAGCCCGTCCCGCAACGACTCCAGGGTGATCGCGACGCGGCCGCGAAGCTCCCGCTGGTCCAGGTCGACGTCCAGCCTCAGGCGATAGTGCCGGACGTGAAATTCGAGGTCGCGGCGCGAGTGATCCGGCCCGCTCCACGGCGACCGGCCGGTCGGCGGGTAGGGGTCGAACGGCGGCGTTTCCATCGCGGCACGGCGGCCCAGAAAGGCCGGATGGTACAGCGGATCACGGATCGTCAACGCCCCTCCACGGTTGGCCGTGCATCGTCCCCGAGTACCGGGTCGGTGTCAAGGCGGCTGGTGGTCTAGTAGAATCCCCCCATGTTGCCCACGTTCCTTGCCATCGCGCGCGTCTTCGCCGGCGCCGCCCTCGAGATCGTCCCCTTCTTCCTGCTCGCGCTGGCGGTGGGGGCCTGGATCGAGGAGTACGTCTCCGAGCGGACGATCGCCCGCTTCCTGACGGGCCGCCGCCCCGGGACGATGCTGCTCGCGTCGGCGACGGGCGCGGTGATCCCGCTCTGCACCTGCGGCATGGTGCCGCTCGCCGTTTCCCTTCGGCGGCGCGGGAGCGATATCAAGCACACCTTCGCCTTCCTGACGGCCGGCGCCTCGGTGAGCGTTCCTGTGCTGTTCTTGACCTGGAAGCTCCTCGGGCTTCGATGGGCCCTCGTCCGGTTTTTGATCTCGATCCTGTTCGGTCTGGCGGTCGGCTATGCCGCCATCGCGGTGCTTCGCCGGGTGGCGGACCGCTCGGCGGGGCTCGCTCCCGGCGGGGGGACGCGCGGCCCGGCCTCGGCTACGCGCCCCGCGCCCCCACCGGCTCCCGAAGACGAGGTAAGCGAGATCTCCGGCCGCTCCCGCCTGGGCTCGGTCATCCGGCGCTTCCGCGGCCAGCTCTGGGAGTACTTCCCGTGGGTGATCGTCAGCCTCGCCGTGGCCGCCGTGGTGGACGTGCTGGTGCCGCGGCACTGGATCCATGTGCTCTACGGCGAGCGCACCGGGGCGGGATCCCTCCTCGCCGCCTTGAGCGGTATTCCCTTCTATTTTTGCTCGGGGGCGGAGCTGCCCCTGGTGCGCGAGCTGTTGCTGAAGGGGATGGGCCCGGGACCGGCCGCGTCCATGCTCCTGTCCGTCCCGATCGTGAACATCCTCACCTTCGGCGTCGTCTCGCGCTGGCTGGGGGCGCGCGGGGCGGTCGCCTATCTCGCGCTCTGCGTCCTTTTCTCGGCGATCCTGGGAGAGCTGACCGGGCTCTTGTGGACGTGGGCCGGCGCCTAGGGCGTCACCCCTTCCGCGGCGGCTGGCTGGGCCGGACCTCCACGCGGCTCATGAGCGACCGGCCCGGGAAGCGGACCAGGTCCAGCACGATCTCGGCGATGTCCTCGGGCTGGATCTTCCAGGCCTTCGCCGGGTCCGGCGCGCTACCCCCGAAATGCGTGTTCACGCTCCCCGGCATGACGTAGCTGACGCGGATCCCGTCGTAGCGGACTTCCTGCATCAAGGCCTCGCTGAATCCGTTCAGTCCGAACTTCGAGGCGTTGTAGGCCGTTGCGGTCGGGAACGCGTTCGTCCCCGCCAGGCTCGAGATGTTCACGATGTGGCCGCCGCCCCGCTTCCGCATCCGGGGAATGGCCGCGCGGGTGCACAGGAAGACGCCGGTCAGGTTGGTCTCGATGACGGCGTTCCACTCCTCCAGCGCCATCTCCTCGACGTTCTTGAATAGCCCGACCCCGGCGTTGTTCACCAGGAAGTCGAGCCCGCCCCACTCGCGGACCGCCGCGTCGAACAGCGCGGCCACCTCCGCCTCGCGGCGCACGTCGCACGCCACACCCACCACGCGCCCGGCGTGTTTTTTCCCGAGGGCCGCGGCCGCCCCGGCGACCTCGCCCGCGTTCCGCGCGGAGATCACGACCTTGGCCCCTTCCGTGAGGAGCGCCGCCGCGATCCCGAATCCGATCCCCTTCGTGCTCCCGGTGACGATCGCCACCTTGTCCTGAATCGCTGCGTTCACGCTCCCTCCACGTTCATGCGCCGTCCAGGGCGGCAAGCCCCTCCTTCAGCGCCTCTTCCAACGGACCCAGCTTCCCGGTGAAGAAGTGGTCCGCGCCGGGAATGATCCGCGTCTCGACCTTGCCGAAGGCGCGGAGCCGCTCCGCCAACCGCTCCACGCTCGCCGGGCTGCCGTACTTGTCCCGCTCTCCCTGAATGATCAGGGTGGGCGCGGGGAGTTTCGTCAGGTGCTCGAACGAACGGTCGTCCACGTTCCGATCCACCGGGACCCCGAGCAGGATCATCCGTTCGACGTTCGGGTCTGTGAGCGCCCACTTGGAGCCGACCCACGAGCCGAAGGAGAATCCCGAAAGCAGGATCGGGGTCAGGCCCGTCTCCCGGCGGACGAATCCCGCCGCGGCGCCCACATCCTCCACCTCTCCGTCCCATCCCGAGTACGAACCCTGGCTGGCTCCGACGCCGCGGAAGTTGAAGCGCAGGGTCGGGTGCCCGGCCTGGTGGAGCACGCGGAAGACCGTGTAGACCACCTTGCTGTGCATCGAGCCGCCGTGCGCCGGGTGGGGATGGAGGATGAGCGCCGGAGCCAGGCCACGCCCCGGATCGTCCCACAGGCCCTCCAGCCGGCCCGCCGATCCGTCGAAATGGACCGGCTTCACGAAACGCGATGCGGACGCCTTCACGGCAGCGAGTCTGTCCGGTATACTGGTGGGGCTCAAGTCGCAAATCCCGCAACGAGGAGGTTTCTGCGTGGCTCTCCGGGCCGACACCGCGACATTTTACGGCCTCAATCGGTCCGACCTCGTCGACATCTACCGCCTGATGCTCCTTTCCCGGCGGATGGACGACGAGGAAATCAAGCTCAAGAAGCAGAACCTCACCTATTTCCAGATTTCCGGCGCCGGGCACGAGGCGATCCTGGTTGCGGCCGGGAAGGCCCTCCGCTCGGGCTACGACTGGTTCTATCCCTACTATCGCGATCGCGCGCTC
>DATGVG010000204.1:0-5366 GCA_035300625.1 Candidatus Limnocylindrales bacterium | reverse complement strand
GAAAAGGCATGGCGAACGAGCGTGCGCTGCGGCGCCTGGTGGCCTCGGGCGAGGCGCCGGGGCTGATCGCCTACGCGGGCGAGGAGCCGATCGGGTGGGTCGCGGTGGCGCCTCGGGAAGAATATCCGCGGCTCGCCTCGTCCCGCACGCTGAAGCCGCTAGACGACACGCCCCTGTGGTCCATCACCTGCTTCTTCGTCGCGAAGGGGTACCGGGGCCAGGGAGTGAGCGGGAAATTGATTCGCGGAGCCGTGGCACATGCCAGGAGCCGCGGCGCGCGGATGATCGAAGGGTACCCCGTGGTCAGCAAGGCGGGGGAAGATGCCCGACGCGTTTGCGTGGACCGGGCTCCCCTCGGCGTTTGCGCGCGCGGGGTTTACGGAAGCGGCGCGGCCGTCGCGCTCGCGGCGGATCATGCGAAAGGCGCTGCGGCCGCTATAGCCTGAGGTGCTCCTCGGGCACCGCCTCGCTGTCGTGCTGCTCCAGGTCGTGCGGCTCCACCTCGGGCGGCGGCACGGCGCCGGTGTGGATGTCACAGAAGCCGGTGGGCTCGCTCCCCTCGCGGAATAGCTCGGTCTCGGTCTCGGGGCAGGACGGGTTCGCGAGGAGCCCGGTCTGGCTGCAGATCAGGCGGCTCACGACGCCGTTCGGCACCGGGAAGTCCTGGGGCGGTTTGCCCTTGGTCCCGGCGCTCACCACGTCGACCCAGATCGGGAGTGCCGCTGCGGCGCCCGTCATGTTGGGCCCGATCTTCTGCTTCCGGTCGAACCCCACCCAGACGCCCGTCACAAGATTCGGCGTGTAGCCCACGAACCAGGCGTCGGTGTAGTCGTCGGTGGTTCCGGTCTTCCCGGCCGCCGGCACCGTCAGTCCGATCGAGCGCGCGGCGGCCGCGGTGCCGGATTGGAGAACGGTCTGCATCATATTCGTCATCGTGAGCGCGGTCTCGGGGCTGAGAACCTCCTCGGCCGCGGTCCGCGTCTGCTCGAGGATCTTCCCGTTCTTGTCCTCCACGCGCAGCACGAACACCGGCGTGGTGCGGACACCCTGGTCGGCGAAGACCCCGTACGCCGACGTCAGCTCCAGGAGATTCACCTCGGACGTGCCCAGGGCCAGCGACAGGTCGTTCCCCAGGTGGCTGTGGATTCCGAGGCGGCGGGCATACGACGTCACCACCGGGGTTCCCAGCTTCTGGAGGAGCTTCGCGGCCGGCACGTTCAGGGACTTGGCGAGCGCGGTGCGCAGCGTGACCGGGCCGCGGAACTTGTGGTCGTAGTTCTGCGGCGACCAGTCCTCGCCGTTTCCGGCGCGGAAGGAGACCGGCGTGTCCAGGATCATCTCGTTCGGCGTGTACCCGTTGTCGATCGCGGCCGTGTAGATGAACGGCTTGAACGCGGAGCCCGGCTGGCGCGCCGCCTGGGTCGCGCGGTTGAAATTCGACTCGTTGAAGTCGCGGCCGCCCACCAGGGCGCGAATCTGCCCGCTGGCCGGGTCGATGCAGACCACGGCTCCCTGGAGATAGTCGGTCTGCGACTTCTCGCCGGGCTGAGCGGTCTTCGACTTGGCGAGGACCGAGGCGCGGGTCTTCTTGGTGCCGTTCCGCTGCTCCAGGTCGGTCAGGCGCCGCTCCAGCGATTCTTCCGCCGCCTGCTGCAGGTCCGCGTCGAGCGTGGTGTAGATGCGCAGTCCGCCTTCGAAGATCTGGTTCGATCCGTAGCGCTCTTCCAGGTACAGCCGGACCATTTCCATGAAATAGGGCGCCTCGCGCGGATCCACCCGCGTCTTGCTGACGCCCAGCGGGGCCTCGGAGGCCGTCTCATATTGCGCGCGGTTGATCTTCTTGTTCTGGAGCATCGACGCGAGCACGAGGTTCCGCCGTTTCAGCGCGCGGTCGGGATCGCGCCGCGGCGAGTAGTCGCGCGGATTTCGGGGCAGCCCCGCGAGGAGCGCACACTCGGGGAGCGTCAGCTCGATGACGGGTTTGCCGAAGTAGATGCGCGCCGCGGCGTCGACGCCGTAGGCGCCCTCGCCGAAGTAGATCTGGTTCAGGTACATCTGGAGGATCTCGTCCTTGGTGTACGTCTGCTCGATCCGGACGGCGAGGATGGCTTCCTTGATCTTCCGCGAGAAGGTCTTTTCGTGGGTCAGGAAGAGATTCCGCGCGAGCTGCTGCGTGATGGTGCTGGCGCCCTGCTCGGGGCGGCGGGCGATCACGTCCTGGATCAACGCTCCGATCAACCGCACGGGGTCGATCCCCCAGTGCTGGTAGAAGCGGCGGTCCTCGATCGAGAGGATCGCGTCCACCATGCCGCGCGGGATCTGCCGGAGCGGGACCAGGCTCCGGTTCTCCTTGTAGAACTCGTGCACCAGCTTCCCGTTCACGTCGTAGACCAGGGTCTTCACCGGAGGCGCGATGGTCTGCAGGCTGGCCGGCGACGGGAGATCCTGGCGCGCCCAATTGGCGACGCCGATCCCCACGCCCACCGTGCCGCAGACAACGACGATGAGGAGCGCGCTCGAGACCTTGGCGATCCACTTCCAGCGATGGCTCATGGAGATTCCCGATGTGCGGGTCCGGATCTTGGCACGGAGCGTACGCTAGGTTCCGTGCCCAGGACGGTCAAGCGCGAATTCCCCTCGGCCTTCCGCGCCGGGGGCAAAGTTGCTAGAGTCGACCGATCATGCCCGACGCGATGAAGACGGAGATCCAGCGCCAGCTCGCCGTGATGCGCTCGGGCGTCGAAGAGCTGATTCCCGAAGCCGAGCTGGTCGCGAAGCTGGAGCGCTCCCTCAAGACCAAGACGCCCCTCCGCGTGAAGCAGGGCTTCGATCCCACCGCGCCCGACATTCACCTGGGGCACACGATCGGCCTCCGAAAGCTGCGCCAATTCCAGGACCTGGGGCACCAGGTGGTGCTCATCGTCGGCTCCTACACCGCGCTGGTCGGCGATCCCAGCGGGCGCAACAAGACGCGGCCGCGGCTGACCGAAGCGGAAGTCAACGCGAACGCGCAGACCTACCTCGATCAGTTCTTCAAGGTCGTCGACAAGTCCCGCACCGAGGTGCGTTGGAACGGAGAGTGGTTCTCCGGAATGCGGTTCACCGACGTGCTTCATCTCACCTCACAGTTCACCGTGGCGCGGCTTCTCGAGCGCGACGATTTCGACGAGCGCTTCAAGGCCGGCGAGCCGATCGGCGTGCACGAGCTGTTCTATCCCCTCATGCAGGCGTACGACTCGGTCGTGATCAAGGCTGACGTGGAGATCGGCGCCACCGAGCAGAAGTTCAACCTCCTGACCGGGCGGGACATTCAGATTGCTTACGGCGTAGAGCCTCAGATTGTTTTGACGCTTCCCGTGCTCGAAGGGCTTGACGGGGTGCGCCGGATGAGCAAGACCCTGGGTAATTACATCGGCGTGGCCGAGTCTCCACGTGAGATGTTCGGCAAAGTGATGAGCATCCCCGACCCTTTGATCGAGCGCTATTACCGCCTGGTGACCGACGCGACACCCCAGGAGTGCGCGGAAGTCGCGAAATCACTTGGGGATCCGGCTACCAACCCCATGGTGCTGAAAAAGGCCCTGGCTCATCGATTGGTTCGTCAGTATCACACCGTGGCCGAAGCGGACCGCGCCCGAGACGACTTTGAGAAGCAGTTTTCGCGCCGTGAGACCCCTAGCGAAATGCCCGTCGTGAAGGTCGAGCCGGGGCGTTTCCGGGCGCGGGACCTCGTCATGCGGGCCTTTCCCAATGAATACACCGGGACCGCCGCGGGGAATCTCTTTCGCCAGGGCGCCGTCTACATCAACGGCGAGAGGGTCACGGACGTGGCTCGTGAGCTGGATCTGGGGCAGGGATCAGGGCTTGGGGAGCTGGTCATCAAGGTGGGGCGCAAGTTCGTTAAGGTCGTCGCAAGTTAAATGGCTGTGAAATAGTTAGTTAGCTTGATAGACGGGCGTGGCCGGAGGGGTTGACAGGAGGGGAAAGCTCAGCTATCGTAACTCTTTGCGGCCGGCAGGGTATGCACCCTCAGTCCTGCTGGACGACTGCTCGGTCCTCTGCGGCGCGAGCCGATTCGTCTGGACCCCTGAAAAAACGCAATTTTTCGCATTGACAGGCAGCAGTCGAAATTCGTAAGTTCACGGTTCGGCCCAAAAAAGCCAAACTCGCGCAAGTCGCGCGTCCGCTCTTTGACAAACGAATAGTGCACGCATGTGTCGTGGAGCCCTGAAGGATCCCTCGAGGTCCAGTTTCAGGACCGAGAGATCTCTTGTTGATTCCACGGCGGCGCGGAGACTCGCGTACGCCGTGCTTGGTGTGAAAGATTAAACACAGCGGAGAGTTTGATCCTGGCTCAGAACGAACGTTGGCGGCGTGGATTAGGCATGCAAGTCGAACGCGAAAGGGGTAGCAATACCCCGAGTAAAGTGGCGAACGGGTGAGTAACGCGTAGGAAACCTGCCTTCGAGTGGGGGATAACATTCCTAACGGGATGCTAATACCGCATGTGACTGCGTGATCGCATGGTTGTGCAGTCAAAGGTGGCCTCTGTTTACAAGCTACCGCTCAAAGATGGTCCTGCGTCCCATTAGCTAGTTGGTGGGGTAACGGCCTACCAAGGCGACGATGGGTAGCCGATCTGAGAGGATGACCGGCCACACTGGGACTGAGATACGGCCCAGACTCCTACGGGAGGCAGCAGTCGAGAGGCTTCGGCAATGGGGGAAACCCTGACCGAGCGACGCCGCGTGGGGGATGAAGGCCTTTGGGTTGTAAACCCCTGTCATGAGGGAAGAAACGTCACCGTTCGAATAGGGCGGTGACTTGACGGTACCTCAAGAGGAAGCTCCGGCTAACTCCGTGCCAGCAGCCGCGGTAATACGGGGGGAGCAAACGTTGTTCGGAATCACTGGGCGTAAAGGGAGCGTAGGCGGCTAAATAAGTGGGGTGTTAAATCTCCCGGCTCAACCGGGAACCTGCACCTCATACTGCTTAGCTTGAGTATAGGAGAGGAGACTGGAATTCCCGGTGTAGCGGTGAAATGCGTAGATATCGGGAGGAACACCAGTGGCGAAGGCGAGTCTCTGGCCTAATACTGACGCTGATGCTCGAAAGCTAGGGGAGCAAACGGGATTAGATACCCCGGTAGTCCTGGCCGTAAACGTTGGGCACTAGGTGTTGGAGGCATCGACCCCTCCAGTGCCGCAGCTAACGCATTAAGTGCCCCGCCTGGGGAGTACGGCCGCAAGGTTGAAACTCAAAGGAATTGACGGGGGCCCGCACAAGCGGTGGAGCATGTGGTTTAATTCGACGCAACGCGAAGAACCTTACCCAGACTTGACATGCACTAGACGGGTGTGGAAACA
>DATGVG010000203.1:0-4217 GCA_035300625.1 Candidatus Limnocylindrales bacterium | reverse complement strand
GCACGTTGACCGATGCGGCCACGCGGGCCGCGACGTCCAGCGCAGGGGCCCCCGTGCTCCCGGTTCCCATCAGTACGGCGATCAGCTCCGCGTCCGTGAGAACGCCCGCTCCCAGCTCGAGCAGACGCTCGCGGGGGCGGTCCGAACAATCCGGCTCGTGAATGGCAAGACGTGGCTCCCGCTCCATCCCGACTCTCCTGACGAGCGGCGCCGGTGTGCGGCGGTCCGAGGAGCGTTCATGGTAGGCGGCGCCGCGCGCGCCGGCAAGGGTTCAGCTGGTCGCGAGCAGCGACTTGAGGTCCTTCCGGAACAGGGTGACCTGGGCCCGGGAGCGGAGCCGCGCCGTCCAGGCCTCGATGCGCTGGTCCACGATCTCGCGCCACATCTCGTCCCGGCGCCGCGCGAAATCCGCGGCCGGCGGGGCGGTGACGCTATCCACGATGATGTACACGGTACCGAGCGAGCTCTTGATCGGAGGGAGCACCTTCCCCGGCCGGCTGGCGAAGATGTGGTCCAGCAGCGTCGAATCGCGGGCGAGCCCTGCGTCCCGGGCGAATTCGGCGATCGGGCCGGGGCGCGGGAAGGGGTGGCTGGTTCGCATGCCGCCAAATCCTTCGAACAGGGGCTCCACGTCGGCGCCGCGGGCCACGGCCTCGCGTATCGTCTGATCCACCGAGTCGGCGGCGGCCTTCCGCTTCGCGATCTGATCGCTCAGGATGGCCCGCTCCTTCACCTCTTCGAACGGCGCGGGAGCGGGCTCCACCTCACGCACCCGCCGCGCCACCAGGTACCCCTGGCCGATCGGAACCGGTTCCGGCGTCACCTGTCCGTCCGCCAGCGGGCTCATGGCGCCAGGGACGTTCTCGAACGGTCCGATCCCGGGAAGCTCCGCCCCGGCCTGGGTCGGCTTGCTGCGCGTCGCGCCCCCCACAGTCGCGGCCAATGAATCGAAGTTCCCCGCGACGGCCTGAGTGGCGAAGCGTGTGGCCGCCGTGAAGGCCAGAGAATCGGCGATCGGCTCGCCCACCACCGAATGGATCTCCGCGCGCACCTCGGCGAAGGGGCGGAGCTTCTCGTCCGTCCGCTCGTCGACGCGGATCACGTGGAAGGCCGTCCTGGCCTCGACCACCTCGCTGACCTGCCCCAGCGGCGCCGAAAAGATCACCTCGGCCAGCTCCGGGGGTACCTGGCTCCGCGTCACGCGGGGAATGACGCCGCCCTGCTCGGCGCTCTCCTTGTCATCGGAGGTCTCCTTCGCGACGGCTGCGAAATCTTCGCCCGCCATGATTCGCCGGCGCGCGGCCAGCGCCCGCTGGCGGGCCTTCTCCCGCGCGTCGGCCCCGTCGCCCGGACGGTACTGGAGCAGGACGACGCGGGCCTTGGCGCTGGCGGGGACGGTGAACTCGAGCGGATGCTCGCGGTAGTAGGTCACCAGCAGGCTCTCGGGCGCCGGGACGCTGTCCGGGTGCGCCTTCTTGAAGTAGACGTAGTCGAAGATCCATTCCGGCTTGGTCTTGAATTCGTCCTTGTGCGCTTCGTAATAGCGCTTCGCGTCCTGCTCCTCCGCAAAGCGCTTCACCATCTGCGCGTTCGTGCTGGCGGCCTGACGCACCGCTTCGTACGGGGGCACGAACGCGGGATCGATCCGGTCGACGCGGACGACGAACACGGAGTCCCGGGCGACCCGGGGACCCACCACCGCTCCCGGGCGGAGCGCGTACAGCGAATCGAGGAACGTCCCTTCGACGAGCATCGGCAGCTCGATCGGCTGGCCCCGGTACAGGTCGAACGCCTCGGCGACGCCGCCGGCCTCATTTGCGATGCGGGGACCGTTCTCTCCGCTCTTCAGCCGGCCGACCGTCTCCCGGAACGCCCGCTGGATCGCCTCGTTCCTTCGCTCCAGGCGGATCTCCGACGGAAGCACCGAACCGACCGAGTCGATCCAGGCCCGATTCGCCGGCTTGATCCTCGCCGCCTTGCGGCGCTTCTCCAGCGCCTTCTCGATCTCCTTCGGGGTGGGGACCGCTCCGCTGTCGATCTCGCCGGTCGCGCGAGCCACGATGGTCGCGACCAGCCGCGGGACCGCATACGTCTGCGGGTGAAGGCGCAGCTCCTCACGTCCCAGCGAGTCGGCGAGGCCCCTTCGCACCAGCTGATCCGCTCCCCTCTTCGCGAGAGGGGCGACTTCCCGGAACGACTGGAGCCGCGACGGCTTCCGGTCCACGACGCGAACCACGACGTAGTAGGGCCCGATCCGGATCGGCGTCTTGACCCAGGTGTCGGCCGCCGTTGCGCGGATCGCGTCCTGCAGCGGGTCCGAACGCCCCAGGCCGCGGATCGGATCGCCTATGCGGAACCACCCGGTATCGCGGAGCCCGCCATAGACTTTGGCCGCCGTCTCCACCGGCGCTCCCGACTGAATCGCGGCGATGAGGTCGTTCGCCGCCTTGAGCGCGGCGGGGGCCGCGGCCTCCCGCGTCGAGTCGCTCCCGGCGGTCTCGATGGCCAGGCGGACGTACTGGATGCGGGCGGAGTCAGGAGTCTGGAAGTCCTGCTGGTGAGCCTCGTAGAAGGCGCGGATCTGCTTCGCGCCGGCCTCGGGCTCCAGCGACACCGCCTCGGGTCCCATGACGAAGTAGCGAATCACCGCCTCCGCCGTCCGCTCCTGGTAGGTCTTCATCACTTCCGCCTCGCGCGGACTGAAGCGCCGCTCCATCCACCGCGAATAATCCTCGAGCTGGAGGCCCATACCCACCTGGACCCGGAGCACGGCATAGTTGGAGGTGGGAGAGCGCTTGAACGCGAGAAACTTCCCCTCGTCGACCTTGCCCCCGACCTTGAAGAAGTCGCTCGCCTTCATGCGCGCGTCGATGGCGTCGTCGCTCACCTTCATGCCGCGGCGGCGCGCGTCGGCGAGCCACAGGCGCTCCCGGATCAATTCCTCGAGGAGGTTCTTCCGGAGGAGGCGCATCTCGTCCTCGGTGAGCTTCCGTCCCGCCCGCGTCTCCACTTCCTTGAAGTAGGGCGTAGCCAGCCGGTCCCATTCCGCCTGGCGTATCGGGATTCCGTCGACCATTCCGATCACGGTCGGATCGGGGGCCGAAGGGCGAGCGGAGGGGGTCCGGGGCGCGCCCGGCGGCGAGGACGGCGCGGACGCGGGGGGCGCCGCGGCGGCGGTCACGAGCAGGGTCGCAAGAGACAACGGAATCAGCAGCGCTGCGACTCGAAGGGAACTATGGCGGTAGATCACGGAGCACAGAGTCTAGAAACCGGCGGGGAGCGTGTCCACGAAACAAAAAAATTCAGGCCCTCGGCGGACGGCTCTCGCGAAGTGTGGGGGGCTATCGATCGCGAGCCTACCGTCTTGACCGAGGGCCTGCACCCTCTCGGCCCCGCGGAACTACCGCTCGAACGGAGCGCCGTGTCTTCCCACACAACGGCGTTCTCACCCCGCACCCACCGCCCTCGCCTCAGCGCCGCTCTTGCGGACGCCGCTTCGGCAAGGGCCCTTGCCCCTTCACGTCGAGCTTAAGTCCGAGGGCCCGAGAGAGTACCTGTGGGCCCAGGTAAGAGGAGCGTCACGCACCCTTTGTGCCACGTTCCGGTCGGGGCCCGATTCTGTTTCGGAGAGCGGGGTTAAACGCTTTATCGGTAGACTGATGATGGCCTTCATGGACGGCCGTTTTGCGAGGCGGGAGGAGCGAAGACAATCCGAGGGTTGTGCCGAAATGGCTCAAGCAGGCGAGATGTGACTCATAACAATCAGTAAAATATTGCGTTAGTGGATGCGTGTCACTTTGGCGCTTGCGAGGCATTGCGTCTCGCTCGCCCCTTCCGGTCCTGGGTGCTCGCATAACGCTCGAGCATCCTGTACAGCGTCCGCCGCGGAACTCCCAGCACGCGTGCGGCTTCCGTCTTGTTGCCGCCGACCTCCTCCAGAGTCTGGAAGACGTAGCTTCGCACGGTCTCGTCCAGAGTCGCCCGCCTCTCGTCCGACACCACGACCCCGCCTCTCGCCCTCTCTCGCGCGCCGGTATGGGCGTGGACGATCAGCTTATCCGGCAGGTCGGTGAGCTCGACGATCGAGCCGGGAGCGAGCGCCACGGCTCGGTCGACCACGTTCTCCAGCTCCCGCACGTTCCCCGGCCACGGGTACGCCTGAAGGGCGGTCATGGCCGACGGGGAAAATCCGGTGAGCGGCCGGTTCGAGAGGGCTC
>DATGVG010000202.1:0-5888 GCA_035300625.1 Candidatus Limnocylindrales bacterium | reverse complement strand
AAGGCCCCCTACGCGTTCCTCCCCTCGCGTCCAAGAACGATGGCGATTGGGTCTCGACCGGCCATCTGCGGTGAACGTCTCCAACCCAAGAACCGGGAGGGGTGGCGTGAGCCCGGCGGTTGTGGTCTTGGACGAGCGGGGAGGAACGCGGAGGGGGCCTTCGCAGGAACTGCTCTGCTTGCCAGAGCAGTTCCGAGAACAGCCCCCGGAGCGTTGCCTCCCCGCTCGCCAAAACCGTGCAGTGCCTCCTACTTCTTGGTCGTATCCGCCTTAGCCGCGTCGGCCGCATGCTCCTTCGCTTCGTCGGCCGCATGTGCGTTCGCCTTGGCCGCGTCCTCTTTTGCCTCGGCCGCCTCGTGCTGGGCGGCAGGCGTGGCGGGCGCCACGGCCGTCTGGGCTTTCGGCTTCGCAACCGGGGCCGCCGGTGCCGACGCGATCGCCTTTCCGCTCATGGCCACGGAACGCGGCACGATCGTGACCGACTTGAGCGTCACCCACTCGAGCGGCTTGGAGGGCTCGCCCCGCATCATGGGATTGGGCCCGACCGGAACGCTCGCGATGGCGTCGACGACGTCCAGCCCCTTGATCACGTGGCCGAACGCCGTGTACTTCCCGTCCAGGAACGAGGCGTTCCCGTGCACGATGAAGAATTGCGAGCTCGCGGTGTTCGGGCCGCTGCTCGCCATGGAGAGGACGCCCTTCACGTGCGTATGCGAGTTGAACTCGTCGGGAACGGTCTTGTCGGCGCTGCCGGTGCCCAGGTCGGGCGCCTTGGGATTCTTCGACTTCGGATCGCCGCCCTGGATCATGAAGTTCTTCATGATGCGGTGGAATCCGGTGCCGTTGTAGAAGCCGCTCCTGGCGAGCGCCTTGAAATTCGCGACCGTCTTGGGAGCGTCCTTGTCCCAGAATTCCACGATCATGCGTCCCTTGGACGTGTCGAGCACCGCGACCTCGTCGGCCGAGCCTGCCTTCGCCGCCTTCGGTTTGGCCGCGGCCGTGGGCTTCGCTTTCGCGGGCGCGGCGGCGGCCGTGGTGGACGGATCCGCGGCGAACGAAGAGCCCGACGCGAGCACTCCAACCGCAGCCAGCATGCCTAGTAACGAACCTTTGACCCCGAGCATCGAACCTCCTTGAGTTGTGCGGAACTGGCTCTCCTTAGATGTGCGCCCAGGGCGCCCTGGTTCCCCTTCAATTCCCCCGCTCCTTGGTCTTGAGAAGCCTCACGATGCGCCGCTGGCGCTCCAGCTCGCGCTTGGCCGGCTCGGCGTAGGCGGGGTCCGCGACCACCGTTTCGAACACGGGGATCGCCTCATCGTGTTTTCCCAGCTTGTCCAGGGCCTGCGCCCAGCAGAACCGGAGACACGCGCTGGAGCTGTCCTCGCGCAGGCCCTCGCGCGCCGCTTCGATCGCGCGCTGGTAGCGGTTTGCCTCGTAGTAGGCGTAGGCCATGTTGCAGTAGACGCCCTTGTAGTTCTGCGGGTCCAGCCGCGCCACCTGGCGATACAGCTCCACCGCCCGGTCCACCTTGGCCGATTTCGCGTACGCCTGCGCCAGGTAGTAGCGGTCCGCGGTGCCCAACGAATCGCCGACCGCCTCGTAATCGTGGATCGCGTTCGGGTAGCGCTCCAGCTTGAAGTTCACCCACGCGAGCTGTTTTTTCGCCGCCACGTCAAGCGGCGCCAGGAGCAGCACCCGGTTCAGCGAGGTCGCGGCCTCGGCGTAGAGCCCGCCGCGCACGGCCGCGGACGCGACGCCGCGCGCGATCGTTACGTCCTCCGAATTCAGCTCGGCCGCGTGGTAATAAAACGACATGGCCTCGGGCGTGCTCCCCTGGCGCGCGGACACCTCCCCCAGCCGCTGATAGATCCGCGCCAGCGTCTTCGGCTGCCCCTTGCCCAGACGGAGCGAGGAGTTGCAGACCGAGATCGCCTCGTCGTACTCGCCGATCTCGGTCAGCGAGGTCGCGAGCGAGAGGCGCG
Organism: Candidatus Limnocylindrales bacterium; assembly: GCA_035300625.1. Taxonomy (GTDB): domain Bacteria; phylum Eisenbacteria; class RBG-16-71-46; order SZUA-252; family SZUA-252; genus DASQJL01. Next base: position 3,906 of record DATGVG010000202.1, on the reverse strand, counting down.
TATCCAGGTCGTTGGGCGTGAGGGCGACCGCCTCGCGGTAGGCCGTGGCCGCCTTGTCCATCTGTCCGAGCGCGACGTAGGCATCGCCCAGGGATCGCAACGCGGAGACCATCTGCGTCGTCGTGCGGGTGGCCTGCTCCAAGTGCGTGACGGCATCGGTATAGGCGCCGCGCTTGACCTCGGCCCGGCCCAGGCCGGCCAGCGCCGACTGGTTCCCGGGCTCGGACTCGAGCGCGAGCCGGAATTCCCGCTCAGCGTCGTCGTAGAGACCCCGGTTCATGTAGTCGTGACCGGCTTCGACGTGGGCGCGCGCCGTAGCCGCCGGGGCGACCGCGGGTGGTGCGCTCGCGGCGCCGGGTTCCGGGTTGGCCGTCACCGAGCCGCGGGAGGAGGAGCACCCGAGCGCGAGGCACAGCCCGGCAAGACCGATGAGATGCAGGGGGGATCGCAGCGTGTGAGCCGGCATGGACGATGGCCTCCTGAATCGTGGGGGGCCCGTCCCCGGGCCCGTCGGTCAGTGAGCCCGAGGCGCCGGCGCCGGAGTGGGCGCCGATCCCGGGGCCTTCTGCTGGTCGAGGTACTGCTGCAGCACCTCGATGCTGCTCCGCGCGCTCTCGGCGACCGGCGTCGTCGAATCGATGACGGCGACCCGGCGCCAGTAGTTCAGCGCCTCCTTGTAGATTTGCGCGTCGGCGAACGCGACGCCCATGTTGTAGATCGCTTCCTGATTCTTCGGATCGGTCTCCAGCGCCTTCCGGTAGAGCGCGGTGGCATCCGGGATCTTGCCCATGCCGTAATACGAGTTCCCCAGATTGTTGAGCGCGCGGACGTTCAGGGAGTCGGCTTCGAGGGCCTTCTTGTACGAGGCTACCGCTTCGGGCGTCTGCCCCAGCTCCGCCTGGATCAAGCCCAGGTTCACCCAGGCGTCCGGGAACGGGGGCTTGAGCGTGGTGGCCAGCCGGAACTCCGCGGCCGCGTCGTCGCGCTTGCCGGCGCTCAGGTAGTAGTTGCCGAGATTGAAATGGGCTGCCGGATCCTTGCCGTTCAGCGCCACCGCTTTCCGGAACTCGCGCTCGGCATCGACGGGTCGCTTCATGTCCATGTAGACCGCGCCCAGACTGACGTGGGCTGTCGAGTTCTGCGGATCGAGAGCCGCCATCTTCTGGAACGCCGCGAGAGCCTCGGCGTTTCTGTGAGCACGGCGATAAGCGGCGCCCAGGGCCAGGTAGGAGTTGGTGTCCTTGGGACTTTTCTTCACCAGGGCCTGGGCCTCGGGGATGCTCATGGGGGCCGGCGCCGCCCGCACGACCGGCTGCATGGCTGGAGTAGCCGGACCTTGTGCGCGGGCCAATGCGAGAGGGACGGTGAGAAGCAGGAGTGCCAAAAATCCGGCGACTCGCCCGTTCCGGGGCGAGATTGGGACAGGCTTGGAGTTCATAGAGTCTATGTCTCGCATGGGGTTAGGACATTGGACAAGCTACCTGGAAGATACCCCGAAGTCAACCCGCTTCTCCGGCGAACGATCACGGCCCCAGGGCCGGGGTGCGGTAGTGCAGGGCTTCGGCCACGTGGTCGGGGCAAACCGATTCCGATCCCGCAAGATCAGCGATCGTGCGCGCGAGGCGGCGCGTGCGGAGCACTCCGCGAGCGGTGATCCGAAAGGCATCCGCCGCGCGGCGGAGGAGCGTCCTCGATTCCGGAGACAGCGCGGCGACGCGCGCGAGGTCCCGGGCCGAAAGCGCGGAGTTCCTGGCGGCGTCAGGGGTCCGCGCGGCCGCGATCGCCCGCGCGCCGAGGACCCGCGCGCGCACCGCGGCCGAAGACTCGGCCGCTCCCCCGGCGAAAAGGTCGTCCATGGGTACCGCCGGAACCTCCAGCACCAGGTCGATCCGGTCCAGGATCGGCCCCGACACCTTGGACCAGGTGCGCGCGACCGCGTCGGGCGAGCAGCGGCATGCGCGCCGCGGGTCGCCGCGAAAGCCGCACGGGCACGAATCCGTGGCTTTCCGACGGCTATTTCGGAGGGGGTGGGAAAGTAACCGAGCCGAAGCTCGATCTCCTCCTTTCCCACGGAGATGTGCTGCACCAGCGCCTCAACGATCTGGCGCTTCTCGTCGAAATTGAGGGCGGGCCAGCGGGCGTACAAGTCCTGTCCACCGGTGAGGATCTCGTCCTTCGAGAGGTACTGGATCTTGAGGAAATCGAGCTCGCCCTGGAGCCGCGGCAGCTCGATCTCGATGGCCTGGAGCCTCTCCTCGAGCGGGCCATTCCGCTCGGCGAAGCCGGCCGGGGAGATGTGGTCGCCGGAGTAGAGGCGGAAGAGCTTCTCCCGCTCGCTCCGGGTCCGGCCCCGCTCCTCTTGGAGACTGGCGATCCGCTCCTCGCGGTTCTGGACCTCCTGATCAGCCTGCCCGATGTGCTCCGCGATGTCCTCGGGGCGCACGAGGAAGTCCTTCAGCTGCTCCTGGAAGACCGCCTCGAGATCCGCGATCCCGACCTTGCCCCGGCACTTGTAGCAGACGTACTTCCGGCTCTTCGAGGGCACGTACATCTTCTCGCCGCACTGGCAGTGCACGAGGCCGGTGAAGAGATACACGGTTGGGCGGCCTCGCCGGGCGACGTGACGATCCGACCGTTCATCGAGGATCGCGTTGCACTGATTCCAGAGTTCCTCGGAGACGATGGGCTCGACTGGGATCAGAACCCAGTTCTCGGCAGGCTTGAAGTCCCACTTCTTCCCTTCGCCGCGGGACTTGGTGTAGTTCGCCCTACGAACACCCTTCGCAGTCCAGTCCCGCATGAGCCGAACAATCGTTGTGTCCGAGAACTTGGAGCCGTTCCGGGTGCGGTACCCGCGCTCGTTCAGGATCCTGGCAACCTTCTTCTTCCGGCGGTGCTCCAGGAAGAGCTCGTAGATGAGCTTCCGGATGGGCGCTTCGTTCAGATCCGGCGCGAGCTGCCGGTTCTCCCATCGATATCCGAACGGAGCGGCACCCCCGAGTGGCTTCCCCATCTTGGCTCGGATCGGGACCGACGCCGCAACTCGCTCCGCGATCTCCTCGCGTTCCCACTGGGCCATGGCAGCGATCATCGTGTAGAAGAGGCGGCCGGCCGGTGAGGTCGTGTCGATGGACTCTTGGAGCGAGATAAGGTCAGCATCGTTCTCGCGGAAGCGGTCAGCAAAATCCAGGAGCTCGCGGGTGTTTCGGGCAAGGCGGGCGAGCTTCGAAAAGATGAGTGCGGAAATGCGGCCCGAGGCGATGTGGCCGAGCATCCGCTTGGCCTCCGGATGCTCCATGACCGCCTTTCCGCTTACAGCTTCCAGGCGGTATATCTCGCGAACCATCCACCCGCGAGAGTCGGCGTACGCTCGGGCGCGGCGTTCGTGATGCTCGGGACTTTCTCCACGGACTTGGTCCTCGGTCGAGACCCGGACCCAAATGCCGACCGACTTGGTGCCTGCCGGCTCAACAGGATGTTTACTCATTCGCTTCGCTCCTTGCACCAGGATCAAGGCTAGGACTGTCGTACCCACGGAGCTTCATTGCCAGCTGCCGAAGCGCGATAGCATCCTCTAGCCTCTGTCGCTCGGCTGGGAGATCCAAGAATTCCCAGAACCGTTCGCGTGACAGAAACTCATGATGATTTTTGAGGAGCACGACCAGTAGATCCGAAGCAGTGTTGATCAGGATCGATAGTGCAGCTTTCCGGAACTGGCTAGCCACACCCCGGTGCACTGACGCATCGCGTTGCTCGCGTAGCATCTCTAGGGTGATCCGATCGAGCTGAGACCACTCGGAGTAGGTATTTCCGACCCGTTTGAGTAGGGTCTTCGATGTGAGCGCGGCCCCCGGACCGGTCAGGTGCTCTAGCACGCCCCACAGGGCGACGAATCTCGACTCCGGA
>DATGVG010000201.1:0-2585 GCA_035300625.1 Candidatus Limnocylindrales bacterium | reverse complement strand
AACAGTGAGTCGAATCCCCAGCCTGTCATGAATCGAAACATCCACCTGTTCGCCGACCCCATGCTCCGCATGGACGCCCTACCGCCGCGCGTCTACCAGGTGACGGTTGCGGGTGCCACCTTCACAGATAACGCCCCCCTCACGTCCGACTCGCCCACGGACAGCTCGTCCCTGGTCGCCGATCTTCGCGACGAGGTGGGGATCGACTCGGTGTACCTGACGGAGCAGAACGTGGCGAGCGGTGCGGTGACGCCGGTGGACGCGCTTACCTACTCGATCGCCTTCAGCGACTCGAGCCGGCTCGCCACGCTGACCGCGAACGTCCGGCCTCGGGTTGGGAACTACGATCTCCAGATCCGCGCCGTTGACGTGAACGGCCGCCTCCGCATCTTCACCCTCCAGGTCCGCACGCCAATCCGCTATCTTGCGGACAACGTCGAGATCGTGAACGGCGTCTTCGTAGCCGGCGGAGCGCGGCTCCGGGCCGAGGTGACATCGCCCATTCCACTCACTGCGGACTCCTTGCAACTCGTCATTGATGGGGCGGTGGTTGTCTCGACGAAGAGCCGCTTAGACACGGTCGGCCGCCTGTGGGCGCTGGAGGCGGCGCCGTCCATGGATCCGGGGACCCATACGATCCAGGTCGCGATCGGGGGGCACACAGCCGGCTTCGATCAGCGGACGTTCCAGACCACCAACGAATTCACCATCCGCGGGGTCGCCGTGGTTGATCCACGGATGCAGGGGACGGGTTGCAATGGCACCATCTTCCAGTACGAGCTGAGTGCCCCCGCGCGGAGGGTGGAGCTGTTGATCCTGACCGTGGCAGGACGCCGTGTCACGTCGATCGATATGCCGGGGCTGGCGGGCTTCAACCTCTACTGCTGGGACGGCCGCGATGGCCGGGCACACGACGCCGCTCAGGGGGTCTACTTCTACCGGCTCCGGGCAACGGACGTGAACGGTAAGACGGTGAGCAAGGACGGTCGGATGATCCGCGCCCGGTGAGCGATCGCCGGAGCGGCAAGGTCATCTTCCGCGAGCTGTCGCGACTGGTGACCGAGCAGCGAAACCCGCGCTCCAAGCGGCTCGACCGGCTCTCCACGCCCCAGGTGCTCCGGCTGATGAACGCGGAGGACCGGCGGGTGCCGCTCGCCGTGGGCCGCGAGATTCCCAAGATCACGCGCGCCGTGGATTTGATCGTCGGACGTCTCCTCCAGGGCGGACGTATGTTCTACGTCGGCGCGGGGACCAGCGGCCGCTTGGGCGTGCTGGACGCGGCCGAGTGCCCGCCCACTTTCGGGACGCCGCGCACGCTGGTGCAGGGAATCATCGCCGGCGGGCGGCGCGCGCTTGTGCGCTCCGTCGAGGGCGCTGAGGATGACGCCCGCGCTGCGGTCTCCGCATTGAAGAAGCGGCGGGTCGGCGCCAAGGACGTGGTCGTCGGCATCATGGCCAGCCGCCGGACGCCCTACGCGCTGGGCGCGGTCGAGTATGGCCGGCGCATCGGCGCGGCCACGATCGTGGTCACCGCCAATCCTTCCGCCAGCGCCAAGATCGACTGCGACGTCGTGATCGCCCCGCGCGTCGGGCCCGAGGTCGTCACCGGCTCCACGAGGCTCAAGGCTGGGACGGCGCAAAAGCTGGTGCTGAACATGCTTTCGACGGCGACAATGGTCCGCCTGGGCAAGGTCTACGAGAATCTCATGGTGGATCTGAAGACCGCGAGCCGGAAGCTGGAGGAGCGCACGAAGCGCGTCTTCATGCACGCGACCGGCGCGCGCTACGAGGACGCGGAGCCGGCGCTAAGGCGGGCGGGAGGATCGCTGAAGGTGGCGATCGTCATGCGCCGCGCCAAGATCACGCGCTCCGAGGCGGAGCGGCGTCTCAAGAGGGCCCAAGGATGGGTGCGCAAAGCCATAGCGGGGTAAGGGCCGGCGGGTCGCGGCGTATCGCGCTCACCGCGATCATTCTCGCCGCGGCGACGCTGGCCGCGCTCGCGGGCGCCGGCTGCGGCAAGAGCGCCGCGGGCAAGACCCCCGTCGTCTTCTGGCAGTTCTCCCCGCTCGCGACCGTCCAGCCCATCCTCGACCGTTTCCGCGCGGAGAACCCGACTCTCGACGTCCAGGTCGAGCAACTCACCTGGCAGAGCGGCCGCGAGAAGATCGTCGCGGCCATCGCCGCCGGCCGGCCGCCCGACCTCTGCGAGCTTGGCTCGACGTTCCTCCCGGGGCTGGTCGCGGACAGCACGCTGGCCGATCTGACCGACAGCACGGCGGATCTCCGCTCCGCGCTCGTCGGATGGGACGCCGTCTCCTACCGCGGCCGCGCCTATGCGATTCCCTGGATGGTCGGCACCCGGGCGCTCTACGTGAATCAGGATCTCTTCCGCCGCGCCGGCCTCGACCCCCAAAAGCCGCCCGCCACATGGGACGAGCTGTATCGCGCCGCGCACCAGATCGCCGAGCGCGTGCCGGACGCCAAGGGCTTCGGCATGAACGCGGGGGAGCGCGAGGTCCTCTTCAAGAAGTTCATGCCGTTCGCGTGGGGGAACGGCGGGAGCATCCTGGATTCGACGCTGACGA
>DATGVG010000200.1:0-22134 GCA_035300625.1 Candidatus Limnocylindrales bacterium | reverse complement strand
AGGGAAGGCCCCCCTATGTGGTCCGCACTCCGACACGGCGGCGACACGCTGCCGGGAGGACCGCACTGAATCTGAAGGGATTCGCCACGCCGAACCGCGCGCCGGCCCCTCGTCCGGACGCGATGGATGATCCGCGCTCCGGAGCCGGGTTGCCATTCGCGACGCCCGCGATTCACCGCCTCGCGGTAACGGCTGCGATCGCGGTGGACCTCGCCGCCGTCTCCGCTGCGTTTGTCCTCACCGCCCTCGTCCGCTATCCGTCCCAGCAACTGCTCGCGTCGGCGGCGACTCCCGGCGGCACCGCGTTGCTCCTCACGGGCGCGGTCCTCTGGATCACCCTCTTGAGCGCGCGCGAGGCCTATGCGCCGCGGGCCATGATCTCGATCACCTCGCAGCTTCTCCGCCTGCTCGGAGCCGCGCTCCCCGCGTGGGTGCTCATGCACCTGCTCGCCTTCGCGCTCAAGATCGAGGTCCCGTTCGCCAGCCGCCTCGCGGTGGGGCTGTCGCTCCCGGCCACGCTCCTCTTCCTGGCGATCGGGAGGATGGCCGTGGTGCGGCCGCTGGCGCGGCGCATGTACCCGCGGCTCTCACGCGGACCGATCCTGGTCCTGGGGGACACCGAGCGGGCCGAGCGTCTGGTGGGGGACCTGGAGGAGGCCATGGGCGAGAGGCGCGCGATTCACCACCGCCCGCTCTCATCCACCGCTCCCGATCGCGCGCGAGAGGTGGTCGAATCCCACGGATTCAGCGAGGTCATGATCGAGCCCGACGGGCGTCCGCTGGAGGAGGTGTTCGACACGGCGTTCGCCTGTCTCGACGCGCGCGCCGACGTGGTGGTCGTGTCGAATCAGTTCCACGTCGTGAGCGGCCGGGCCGCGATTGGCGACGTGGAGGGGGTGCCGGCGATGCGCTTTCGCAGGGCCGACCTGGCGGGGCCCGAGGCGATCCTGCGCCGCATGATCGACGTGGCCGGAGCCACGGTGTGCGTCGTCGTCCTGGCACCGGTCCTGGCAGCCATCGCGATCGCGGTCAAGATTTCCTCGCCGGGACCGATCTTCTACCGCCAGGAGCGGGTCGGCCGCCTGGGGCGCCGGTTCACCATGTACAAGTTCCGCACGATGGTGGCCGGGAACGATTCCAGCATTCACCGCGAATATCTCGACGCCTACATCAAGAACGGCGCCGCGGCTTCCGTGAGCGCCGACGGAACCAAGATCTACAAGCTGACGCGCGACCCGCGTGTCACCTCGGTGGGCGGGTGGCTCCGGGCGTTCTCGCTCGACGAGCTGCCGCAGTTGTGGAACGTGATGCGGGGCGAGATGAGCCTGGTGGGCCCGCGGCCCTGCCTTCCCTACGAATGGGATCTGTACCGCCCCTGGCAGCGCCGCCGCCTGGACGTGATGCCGGGATGCACCGGCCTCTGGCAGGTCACCGCGCGCAGCCACGTCACGTTCGACGAGATGGTCATCCTGGATCTGCACTACGCGCATCACGGGAGCGTGGGCCGGGACCTGTGGCTGATCGCACAGACCATCCCGGCCATGGTTCGTGGCCGCGGCGGCTATTGAACGAAGCCGCGCGGTAGGAGTGGGGAACACGGGGAGGGGACGATGCACGTCGGCGTGATCGGCTGCGGCTACTGGGGACCAAACCTGATTCGCAATCTCATCGCGGGCCGGAAATGCGACGAGATCACGGTCTGCGACACCAGCGAGGCCAATCGTTCCAAGGCGCGCGAGCGCTTCCCGCATCTCCAGTGCGTTTCCAACGTGAACGACCTGCTGGGCGACGACTCCGTCGACGCCGTGTTGATCGCCACGCCCGTATCCACGCACTTCGAGCTGGCGGAGGCCTGCATTCTGTCCGGGCGTCACACGTTCGTCGAGAAGCCGCTGACCACCTGCGCGGCGGAGGCGGAAAGGCTGATCGCCCTGGCGGACCAGATGGGCGTGACGCTGATGGTGGGGCACACGTTCGAGTTCTCGCCTCCCGTCGTGAAGATCAAGGAGATCATCGAGTCGGGGAGCCTGGGCGACATCTACTACATCTCCGCCATCCGCGTGAACCTGGGCATCCACCAGAAAGACGTGAGCGTGGTGTGGGACCTGGCGCCGCACGACCTCTCGATGCTGTTCTACTGGCTGGACGAGGCGCCCTCGGCCGTCTCCATGATGGACGGCGCCTACGTGCGCCCCTCGATCTCCGACGTCGCGTTCATAAATCTGCAATTCGCCAGCGGGACCATCGCGAACATTCAGGTGTCGTGGCTCTCGCCCAGCAAGCTGCGCCAGACGACGATCGTGGGCTCGCAGAAGATGCTGATCTACGACGACACGAACGCCATGGAGCGCGTGAAGGTGTACGACCGCGGCGTCGAGTTCCGCGATCCGCTGACGTTCAACGAATACACGCTGACGTATCGAACCGGCGATATCGTGTCGCCCGCGATCCCGACCACCGAGCCGCTGCAGCTGGAGCTGGACCACTTCCTGGAATGCGTGGCCAACGGCCAGCGCCCGCGCACGGACGGATTGAGCGGGTTGCGGGTAGTGCGGGTGCTGGAGGCGATCGAGCGGAGCGGCCGGAACGGGAACCGGCTGGAGAAGATCCTCCCCGACGGCGCGGTGGCGCCGGTGGATCCTGTGGAGATGGCGCGCGCGCGGAAGCTGGTGGGCGCGCGGAACGGCGGCGGCGGCGGGGGCGGGAATGGCGGCGGGAACGGCGCGCGGAACGGCGGCGGGCGACAGTAATGCGGGGAGCGCCGGGGTTGGGGGGATGATGCGTGACACGCTGATCGAGGTTCTCCCCGGCGTCCAGGTCTACCCCAACGTGGAGATCGGCGAGGGGGCCACGCTGGACCCGCCCCTGGTCCTGGGCAAGCCGCCCCGCGGCAAGGAGCCCGGCGAGCTGAAGCTGGTGATCGGCGCGGGCGCGATCATTCGCCCCTTCACCACGATCTACGCCGGGTCCGTGCTGGGGGCCGGCTTCCAGACCGGCCAGTGCGTCTCCATTCGCGAGGACAATGCGATCGGCGCCGGAGTCTCCATCGGGACCGGCGCCATTTTGGAGTTCGGGAACCGGGTGGGCGACCGCTCGCGCATCCACTCCGGCTGCTTCCTCGAGATGACCATCATCGAGGAGGACGTGTTCGTGGGCCCCCGCGTAGTCTTCACCGACGACCCGCACCCCATGGGATGCCCGCGCTACAAGGAGTGCCTCGGCGGGGTCACGGTGCGCGCGCTCGCGCGGATCGGCGCCAACTGTACGCTCTTGCCGGGCGTCGTGGTGGGGCGAAACACGCTGGTGGGCGCTGGCAGCGTCGTGACCCGCAACGTGCCGGACGATATGGTCGTCGCGGGCAACCCCGCCAAGGTGATCAAGGCCGTCGGCGACCTCAAGTGCGTCGCAGGGTTCTTCGATCGCCCCTACGACTGGGCGCCCTACAAGACGACGCGGTAACGCTGGCTTTGGGCCCCACGCTTATACGAGGCGGCGGTGCTTCGGATGCCCTCGGGGTAGGGGGTGCCCGCGAAGCCGAATTCCCTGGCAAATTTGCTGGAATCAAAGATGTATGGCGAATCGCTCTGATAGAGCATTTCGTAGGATTCCGCTACGGGCGGATTGAACCATCCGGCAATCCTGAGCATGGGCCTGCTCAGAACGCGATGCTTGGGCGCAATGCCGAATTCCTTCCCGGCCACTGCGACGAACTCCCTACCCGTGAGCGGACGGGGCGACGTGGGAACATGCCAGGTCTGATTCCAGGCCGTAGCCCGTTCGGTTAGTTGAAGCAGGCTTTGCGCGGCATCCGGCGTGTAGGTAAGGGAATGCGGAACGGAATCATTCACGAGCCACGTAGCGATCTTCTTCCGGGAGAGGGGTTCGAATACGAGAAGATTTGGCACGCCGTTGCGGGTGTCGGGACCGTAGAAATCAGCGGAGCGTGCAATCATGCCGGTGAGAGAGTCTGCCTTCCACTCATGGATCAGCGCGGTGGCGATTCTCGCGCGTATTTCGCCTTTCTTGCTACAGGGGTTGAACGGGGTCTCCTCGGTCATGGCACCATTGACCTTGCCGTACATGTATACGTTGTCAAAGAAGACGAGCTTGGCGGCGGCGCGCTTGCAGGCCTCGATAGCATTGCCCATGATCCGTGGCCACATTTCCTGCCAGACCTTGTGATCGTACTGGAGACCAACGACCAGATACACAAGGCTGGAACCGGTGACGGCGCGGACGGCCTGATCCGTATCCGCAATGTCCGCGGCGATTACCTCGGTCGCTCCGGGAGTGGGTCGCGGGGTTCGGCCCACGAGCCGGAACGGCTGGTTCCTAGCGGCGAGAAGCTTTGCGAGTTGGTTCCCAATCGCACCGCCTGCTCCGAGGATGGTGATCATCCAGTGCAGCCTAGCACAGGCCCAATGTCAGTTGACAGAAGACCATAATACATGGTCATATGACCCACAATGAAGGTCACTGGTGCTTCAAGCCCCTTTGGTAGCAACGCACGAACCCGCGTATTGCTGGCCCTCCAGTTACTGGGGGAGAGCTATGCGCGCGAGTTGGCGCGACTGCTCGATCTAAATCTCTCCGGCGTGCAGAAGGCTCTTCAGTCCTTCGAACGAGACGGTCTGGTCGCGGATCGCGCTGCTGGCCGGACGCGGCTCTATCGGGTGAATCCGCGCGCGTTCGCCCTCCGGGAGCTCGAGCGTTACCTGGACCGGCTCCTCCAGCCCGAGACGGAACTCCGGGGTCGCGCAGCTGCTCTGCGTCGCCGGCCCAGGCGGAGTGGCAAACCCATTTGAGATTGAGTAAGGGCTCGTCCCTGGCCGACGTGGCGGTGGCGACCGGCGATGCCCTGCGGCGCGCTCAGATCCGGGCTGCTCACTGGCGGAGCTTCCGTTGGACACTGCTCCACAGGGGACGTAAACCGTGCTCTCGCTACTCTCGGATTCGTGGGTAAGAGGGATCGCTGCGTTCACCGGCTCGCCCCGTTCTTCGTCGAGGTTCAAACCTTCGCTTGACCTAACTGTAAGTATGCGCTTACCATTAGTCATGGCCTACCAACAAGCTCTGCAGGCGCTGGCGGACCCTACGCGGCGCGAAGTGCTCGAACGGCTCCGGAGCGGCCCCAAGCCGGTGGGCCGCCTGGCTGCGGGGATGCGCGTTTCACGTCCAGCGGTTTCCCAGCACCTCAAGGTGCTCGAGGGCGCGGGGCTCGTCCGCGCCCGGCAGGAGGGGAGACGCCGGATCTACAGCGTGGAGGTCCGGGGCTTGATGGAGCTGCGGCGGTATCTGGAGCGCTTCTGGGACGACGTCCTGGAAGCCTTCAAAGTCCAGACGGAACGAAAGGGGAGAAAGCATGGCTGAAATCAAGAGCACCGTGCAGCACCTGAGTCCGGTCCGAAAATCCGTGATCGTGAGCCGGACCCCCGAGGAAGCGTTCGAGATCTTCACCAAGCGGACCAGCTCGTGGTGGCCGCTCTCGAAGTACTCCCTCTTTCAGGCGAACTCGGTCGCGTGCGAGATCGACCCGCGCGTCGGCGGGCTGATCCAGGAGACCTCGAAGAGCGGGGAGCGCGCCACGTGGGGAACCGTGCGCACCTGGGACCCGCCGAACCGCTTCGTCATGAGCTGGCACCCCGGCGGCGATGCCTCGACCGCCACGGAGCTGGAACTTCGGTTCGTCCGGGTGCCTGAAGGCACGCGCGTCGAGCTGGAGCACCGCGACTGGGCGAAGCTGGGTGCGAAGGCGGAGGCGGCTCGCAAAGATTACGACGGTGGGTGGGTGGAGGTTCTGGAGAGCGCTTTCAAAAAGGGCTGTGAGAGGAAGCTATAGCTGTCGCGTGGACCGCGCCTGACCCGTAGAATCGCGGCCGTATGCCCCACGCCATCCGCCTGCCGTGCGACGAAGCCGCGATCCGTTCGGGAGCCGCCCCCGCCACGTCGGCCCCCGCGGCACGGGAAGTGTGGGTCCTCGCCGCGACCATCATCGGCTCCAGCCTCGCGTTCATCGACGGCACGGTCGTCTCAGTCGCCCTGCCCGCGATCGCGGCCGAACTCGGGGCTCAGGGCGCGGACATCCAGTGGGTCGTCGAGGCCTACGCGCTCACTCTGTCCTCGCTGCTCCTGGTGGGAGGCGCGCTGGGCGACCGCTTCGGGCGCCGCCGCGTGTACGCGCTGGGGGTCGCGCTCTTCGCGGCCGCATCCATCGCCTGCGGCGTGGCACAGTCGGTCCCGTGGCTGATCGCCGCGCGCGCCGTACAGGGCGTCGGAGCCGCGCTGCTCGTGCCGGGGAGCCTCGCCCTCATCTCCGCCTCGTTCGATCCGTCCCGCCGGGGACAAGCCATCGGCACGTGGTCGGGCTTCAGCGGGATCACGGCCGCGATCGGCCCCGTTCTCGGGGGCTGGCTCGTCGCACATTCGTGGCGCTGGGCGTTCTTCATCAATATCCCCCTGGCTGCCGCGGTGCTCGTCCTCCTCCAACGCGTGCCCGAAAGCCGCAGCCCCAAACCGCGGCCCCTGGATATTCCCGGCGCTGCGCTGGGAACCATAGGGCTCGCGGGGCTCGTCTTCGGCCTGGTCGAATCGTCGCGGCGCGGTTGGGTAGACCCGGCGGTTCTCGCGGGGCTCGCGGTCGGCCTCGCCTCGCTGGCGGGATTTGTCGCGGTCGAGGCCCGATCGGCCGCGCCCATGCTGCCGCTCACGCTCTTTCGCTCGCGCACGTTTCTCGGGGCCAATCTGCTCACGCTCTTCGTCTACGGCGCGCTTTCCTGCGTCTTCTTCTTCCTGCCGTTGAACCTGATCCAGGTCCAGGGCTACTCGCCGCTCCAGGCCGGCGCCGCGCTCTTGCCGTTCATCGCGGTGCTGTTCGTCCTGTCGCGCTGGTCGGGCGGGCTGGTCGCGCGCTTCGGCCCGCGCCGTCCGCTCCTTGTGGGGCCGGCCGTCGCCGCCGCCGGCTTCCTGTTACTCTCCTTGCCCGGCGTCGGTGGAAGCTACTGGGGGACGTTCTTCCCGGGTATGCTGGTGCTCGGGCTGGGCATGGCCGTCAGCATCGCCCCATTGACAACCGCGGTCATGAATTCGGTAAGCGAGGGTGAGGCGGGCATCGCGTCGGGGGTCAACAACGCGGTGTCACGGACCGCCGGCCTCCTGGCGCTCGCGCTTCTCGGAATCCTGTTCGCCGCCGTGTTCAACGGCGACCTGGAGCATCGCGTGTCACGGCTGGACCTTCAGCCCGCGGCGCGCGAACAGGTGCTGGCCCAGCGCGCGAAGCTCGCCCAGATCCAGCCCCCGAGCGGGCTCCCGGATCGCCAGGCGTCCGCGGTCCGGCGGGATGTCGCGCATTCGTTCGTGGCCGCGTTCCACGGCGTGGCGCGCGCGGGCGCGGTCCTATCCCTCCTGGGAGCGCTGTGCGCGTGGGTCTGGGTCGGCAGGGAGAAACCCCACTAGGGAGGCTCTGGAATGTACCTCTGGCTCAAGCTGATCCACATCCTCGCGGTCGTCTTGTTTCTGGGAAACATCATCACCGGGGTCTTCTGGCATCGGCACGCCGCTAGCACCCGCGACCCGAAAATCCTGGCTCACACCGCCGCGGGACTGACCCAGAGCGACCGGATCTTCACCATCCCCGCCGTCCTCCTCATCGTGCTCGCCGGAATCGCCGCGGCCATCGAGGGCAATTTTCCGATCCTCCATACCGGATGGATCCTCTGGACGCTGATCCTGTTCTCGATCTCGGGTTTTGCTTTCATGGCGCAGGTCGCGCCGCTTCAGCGCAAGCTCCACGCTCTCGCCGCGGCCGGTGCCGCCGGCGGCACGTTCGATTACGCGGCGTATCACAAGGTCGCGGGTCGGTGGGAGTTCTGGGGAGCCATCGCGACGCTGGCGCCCATCGTGGGGCTGGCGCTGATGGTGCTGAAGCCGGTGCTCTGATGGCCGGCTCCCAGCGGGAAGACTTCGTATCGGGGCAGCTCAAAGTGATCGCGGCCATGCTGGCGCGCATTGCGGGTCTGCGCCTGGCCGGAACGGCTGAAGAGGCGAAGGTCGAGCTGGAGCAGGCGTACGGGCTGCTCCTGGGACCTCAGTCCGAGTTTATCAGGCGGGTTGACCCCTCAACGGCAGCCTCGCTTCTGGGCTCCAAGGAGAAGATCGAGCTGTTCGCGCAGTTGCTCGATGAGGAAGCCCTGCTGGTGGAAGGCAAGGATCGGAGGTCGGTCTTGCAGCGCCAGGCCGCCGAGCTGCGCGCCCACGCGAGAAGGCGGAACCCCACAAGGGGGGCTTGAGGCGATCAGCTTGCCTTGGAGTTTTTGCTCTTCTTTCTGGGTCCGATGAGCTTCTCCAGAGCGCGCTGAATCTCTCGCGGATCCATGTCCGCGTCCAGGAGCCGGCGAAGCAGCGCCCGGGCGCCCGGCGTGGAGGCGGCCCACTCCCGCGTCTCGGCGTCGATTCCCGAGATGAGTCCCTCCATGGACTCGTAGGTTGCACCCACCTTGCGCAGCCTGCCGGCGATCTTTCGAAGGAGCTTCTCCGAGGGGCGGCGGCGATTGTGCTCGATATCGGACAGGTGGGCCGCGGAGATGTCCAGGTCCGTCGCCAGCCCGCGCAGGGTGTGTCCGGCGCTCAGCCGTAACCGGCGAATCTCCTCGCCGAGGTGGGGCCCGTTCATGTAAGCTATGTTAGCTGTTGGAGCGAACAAAGTCAAGGTTTCTGAACCGGAGGATGTCGGGCTTGCAAGCAGGGCGGCACCAGCAATGATCTTCGCGAACCTTCCCGCGCGCCTGTTCGGGACCATTACACGAAGGCTTACCCTCGAGCCCCACGAGCGGCGGCTTCTCCTCCTGATGGGCGCCCTGATCGGGACCCTCTTCTGCGCCTATACCATCGCAAAAGTACTTCGCGACGCGCTGTTCCTGGCCGAATTCGGGGCCCTGGCCCTGCCGTACGGGTATATCGCGGTCGCGCTGGCGGCGGCCGGGTTCGTCTGGCTGGAGAGCCGGGTTGCCCTGCGTTCCGCGCGCGTCGGTCCGACGCGATTCAACCAGTACGCGGCGATCGGGATCAGCATCGCTGCGGCCGCGGTCTATCCGTTCGAGAAGCACTGGACGACTGCAGTGTTCTACGTCTGGGCGGGAAGCCAGGCGATGATGCTGATGCCTCACTTCTGGGCCCTGGCGATCGACGTGTGGGACTCGCGCCGGGCGCGCAACGTGTTCCCCCTTCTCGCCGGCTGCGGGCTGATCGGCGGCCTGGGCGGGGGCGCCTTCGCCGCATGGACGGTGCAGGTCCTGAAGCATGTCGGGCTGATGTGGACGCTCTCCGCGCTTCTCATCGCGGCGCATTTCTTGACGCGCGTGATCGAGCGGCACCGCGCCCGCCGCCCTGTTCCGATCGAAGTCGCGCACACGGTGTCACGCTGGGAAATCATCCGCCGGTCGCCCTACATCAAGATTCTCGCCGCGGGGCTCGCCCTGTCGGTGATCGTATCGACGCTGGTCGATTTCCAATTCAAGATCCTGATCCAGAAGATGTATCCCGACCCCCACCAGCTCACGATGTTCCTGGGCAAGTTCTACGTCGGTTTGAACGCCCTGGCCCTGCTGTTCCAATTCACCGCCGGGGGGTGGCTGTTGTACCGATTGGGGCTGGGGCCCTCCACGGGATTGCAGCCGGTCACGGCAATCATGTTCGTGTCAGGCCTGGCCCTCGGCGCCGGATGGTGGGTCATCCTCGGGGTGCGGTGGATTCAGGGTGTGGTCTTCCAGACCCTGGGAAAGTCTTCGTCCGAGATCTACTTCATGGCGGTCCGCCGGCACGAGCGCCGCCGCATCAAACCCGCCGTCGACACCCTCGTCGACCGCTGGTCGGACGCCGCGGTCGGCCTGCTCTTGATCCTTCTGCTTCGCGTCATGGGCGTTGGGACCGCGGTCGTGGCCATCGTGACCGTCACCTTCGTGGCGCTGTGGATGGTGGTTCTCTTCTATCTGAATCGGGCGTATGGCCGAGCCTTTGAAGACAAGCTGAGCAGCCGTTGGCTGGAGCCCGATGTGGCGGAGGAGGCGATGCGGATCCCCTCCGCGCGAAAGGCGCTCATGCAGGGGCTGCGCGCGGACGACGAATCCCGCATCGTGCTGGCGTTGAAGCTGGCCGAGCGCTCCGATGACAGGGAGATCGCGCGCGCGGTGCGGAGCTGCCTCCCCCATCCGTCTCCGGTCGTGCGCGCGGCCGCGGTGGAGGCGATGGAAGCGATGCGGCTTCGGGACGAGGAAGGAATGATCCCGGGTTTCCTGGGCGACCAGCACGAAGGGTTGCGACGGGCGACGATCCGCTATCTCCTCGCGCTGGGACCCGATCCGGCCGCCCTCGCGCGCGGCTGGCTGGACGGCAAGGACGCGTCGCTCCGGCTGGAGGCCGTCGATGCGCTGTTCGACGCTCCATCCCCTGGGCGGGCCGCACTCACGCTCGAGTGGATCGATGCCCGCCTGGAGTCTGGCGCGCGCGAGGATCTGCTCCTTGCGGCGCGCGCCCTGGGGGCCATGACCGGAAGCGCTCCGGTGCGGCGATTGCGCGTTCTGCTGACCAACCCCGATATCGAGGTTCGGCGTATGGCGCTGCTCTCGGCGGAGCGCCGGCCGAGCCCGGAGATCCTCGACGTTCTGCTGGACCTCCTCCTCCTGCCCGAGCTGAGCTACGAAGCGCGAAAGGCCATCACGGCGATCGGCGCCAGGGCCGTGGGGGATCTCAAGTCGCTGCTCGACGGCAAGCGTGGCGCTCGGGGGCAGGTGCTCGCCGCCCGAACCCTGGCGCACATCGCGAGCCCGCGCGCCGTGGGAACCCTCATGGGGATTGTGAAGAGCCCGGAGCCGCGGCTGCGTGATATCGGTTTCGAGAGCATGATCCTTGTGCGGATCGAGACAGGAAAGCCGGTGCTGCCGCGATCGGTGGCGCACAGGCTTTTCCTACGCGAGCTGGCGGAGTATCGGAGGTTCAACGGTCCGGCGCTTTCGCTGGAGTGCGTGGTGGGCACCGAGGTGCGCCTGCTTGCCGATACGTTCCGCGAGTCCGCGGATTCGGCGCTCCAGCGGGCTATCTCGGCGCTGGTCTGCTGGTACGAACCCAAGCCGCTCTGGGGCGCGTTCCAACGGCTGAAGACACGCGAAGCGAGTGTCGCGGCGTCTGCGCTGGAGTACCTGGGACACGTGTTGCCACGGCCTGTTTTTCGGCCTCTGGGCCGGATCTTCGAGCCCCAGCCGGCCAAGGCGCCGGAGGTCGAGGCGCCCGTGGCCGAGCCGCTCGAGGAATCCATACGGGCGGCGTGGAAATCGGATGACGGGTGGCTGCGCGCCTGCGCGGTGCGCGCCTCGCGCGACGCGCCCGGCTTCGATCGCAGCCTGTTCGCGACAGGGGAGGGGGACAGCCCACTCGTGCGCGCGGAGCTGGCGGCTCTGACTGCGAACGGGGCAGGGGGAGGGCCGGCCTCGGCGAGAGACGCCGCATGCTGACCCAGGAGGAACGCGTCCTGATTCTGGGGGCGGCCGACATGTTGAATGAGGTGGAGCCGCGCCACCTCATCGGCCTAGCCGAGGTCGCCCGCGAAATCGAGATCCTGGAAGGCGACAATCTCTACAAGGAGGACGATCTCGCGGACGCCCTCTACATGGTGGTCGAGGGTCGCGTGCGTTTGTCGAGCGGTGGACGGACCATGTCCGAAGTCGGACCGGGGGAGGCCTTCGGAACGTGGTCCATCGTGGACGACTCCGAGCGCGGCCACAGCGCCGACTGCATCGAGGAGGGGTTAACGTTGGCGCTGCATCGCGAAGAGTTCTACGACATGGCCGCCTCCGACCTGTCGCTATTGAAGGGAGTCGTCCGCCTCCTGGCCAAGCGCTTGCGCGCGCTGGTGCTCGAGCGCCCCGAAGAGGCGCGCGTCGAGGGCGAGGGTGTGGAGAAGACCGAAGCGGTCGTGGAGGCAGAGACCGCGGCGAGCCGCGGAAGCCCTAGGTCCCGCGCTTCGACGACATCAACAGCGCCACCCCGCCGACGATCGCGATGACGCCGGCGATCGGAGCGATCGGAATCTGCTTGTGCTCCGTCGCCGTCGCCTTGATCCCACCCACGTCGAGAATCGTCGTCTGCTTGTTGTAGCCGATCCCGCCGTAAACCAGCGCAATGATCCCCAGAGCCACGAGGGCAAAGCCGAGTAGTCGCATGTGTTCCTCCGTTACGAGAGGTGGTGAGGGGCAAGAAGCCGGAGCTTACTAGGTAGAGTTGGACCCGGCCACATGTTCTGGGCCGGCCACTGTAAGTGCGTAGTGCACAAGAGCGAAGCACTCAAGAGGCTTGAACAACGCTTGCAAGTTCAACAGCAAGGACGGACACATCCGGCTCACCGTCGAACGCGAAGGCGGCCAATCCGTAATCCGAGTGCGCGATTCCGGCATCGGGATCGCCGCCGACCAGCTCCCTTACATCTTCGACATGTTCCTAGGGAACTGGCGCGAACAGGACAAATCGATCCCGCTCGAGCACATAATCGAACCGAGCGACGCTAGGCTCAACGATTCCAATCGCATCGATTGGCGGCGCACCCCAGTTTCGGGTCCAGCAGAAGGGATTGGGCGAACCGCGCGGGGCAAGTTCTAGATATATGGGCGGGATCGCCTGCGGGTCGCCTCGAGACTTGTTCTCTCGCTTGCCCGGCCGCACCCTTCGCCACGCGACCTCGACGGCCCGAATGTTTCCGTGATCAGACAAGATTGCAATCACCACCTGATCCGCGCCGCTTCTGCCGAGGAGGGCCACATCTCGGAGTAGGTCTCCGTCGAAGTCACCGACGATCGCAGAGGGGCCCAGAACGCCGAGTCCTTTGCCCGCGCCCGCGTCCAACTCCTGTGAGTCGGCCTCATCCCAGATTCGGAAGGCTGGGTCACGCTTGTGAAGAGCCGCCTTCATTGGCTCCGGCAGGATGATATGGGATCCGTTCCGGTCGAGGCGCATCGATGGAGTGTCGATAGGGGCGATCACCTTGCCGGAATCGGTCGGCGCGCCGTCCTTCACGACAGGGGGTACCCGAACGAACGTCTCGCGGGAGGCGTCAAAGACGCCCCATGGGTAGATGATGAGTGAGGACGGGCCCTCTTTCGATGCGATAAACGAGCCAGCATCGCCATTGAAATTGTCGAGCCAGTTGGAGATTGTAAACCGGGCGCCCGCGGACTCTTGTACCACGCTGTACGTTCCTCTTTGCGCACGGAGCACCCTGTTGGGCCCGATTTCGAACATTTCTACATCACCAGTCCTACGGAAGACAATGCGTCTCCGATAGCCCCTATGGGCGGGCCCGTCATACGGCCCCGGCCGGGGAAGGTAGCCCTCCCGCGAGGTCTCGTCCCATTCCCACTCGCCAGCAAGCCATTGGGAGTCGATGGGGGCTCTATCTTGCCGAGCCGTCAATGTTTCGGTGAAAATAGATGCCTGCATCGGTGTCGTCGGCAGGAGTCTGACTACCGGATTGACCGTGAGCAGCATCGTATCCGAATCCGAAGCGAATCCGTCGCCCACCTCGATGACACACTCAGCGGGGCCGCGGTCGCACGAGTCCGGCGCGACGTGGATCTCCCCGAGTGCCACTCCATGGCCAGGATCTAGCGTGCTCACCGAGATGTACGAAGGTCCCCGCTTCAGTCGGAACGCCAACGGCTCCTTGTCGAGGTCCGTAGCTTGAATGATGAGCCGCTCAGCTGTTCCAGCACGAATCGTGTAGTCGCCGAGCGGTGTCAACGAGGGAGGCTGATTCGCCGGTCCACCGTACGGTAAGCCATAGGCGCAACTAGCAAACGGCCCGTCCCAGGTCCCGGTCGCAATGCGGGTCTCATCGTACGGTTGCATCGGGCGTCGACTCACAACTTCAATAGAAGGCCTTCCTCGCCGCACCACAACTGTGAACGTGCCGAGGCGGAGTTGATGGGTAGCGCCCCAATCAGGAATGTTCCGACTTACTTTGAGGTAGGTTGAGTCATCCGATTCGTAAGAGATATTGTCGCCGTGAGGGGGTGGGTCTGGAATGAACTGTCCCCACGCGACCGTACCGCCAATAGCACTGAAGACGATTGAATACGAGTGTTCGCCTTCGCGCCTGCCGTGCGAGCACTCGGCCGACGTCCCATCTATGTACTGGTCCGTTATGAGCCAGACTGTAACGTGGGTAGTGTCGTGCGGGTTCACCACATCTGCTCCGGTGCGCGCCCCATCGCCATTGGAGTCGAGAAGCAGATAAAGTCCCAGTACCGGCGAAACGTGGAGGATCGCTGTCAAGGCCAGCGCCAAAGCCAAAGCCAAAGCGAAGACCCGATCAGATCGCCATCGGCGGTTCATCGGTGCCTCATGTACCAGCGTGGAATGATAGGAGGGGATCTAAACTATGCTAACACAAGGGTTCGTGGCGCTCTACCGGATCGCCCGCTCAAGGCACCTCTGGAGAAACGCGGTAAGTTACTCGGCTAGTGTCCTCGGGCCGTTACGGCCGCCACCGCTCACCACTCCAGCCGCGCCGCGAGCCGGAACGGCACCGCGCTCTCGGTCCCCGCGTTGCGATGATCCTCGTTCTTGAAGCTCGCTGCGCCCACAGTGGCCTCTAACCTGACCATCCGGCACGGCGTATAAATCACCTGCGCGGCAACGCGCGCGTCCCGCTCCACGATCCCCGAGATCGCGCTCGCGTCCGCCTTCCCCTGCGCGGGGAGCCACGGCTGGCCCACCTCGCCTTCGCCCTTCCGTCGTAGCTCAGCTCGAACCCGCAGCTCCACGTTCGCGCCCTGCTCGTACCCCGCCTCGGCCGCGACCTGCATCACGTCGGGGCCGAGCACAAACCCTAGCGGGTAGCCGTCGCTCTCGAAGTTGTGCCCGTGCCATGCGGAGTACGTGTAGTTGTTCACGCGGTTGTACTCGATGGAGAGGCTCGCCGCGCGCGAGGGGCGGTCGGCGCCCAGGGTCCCAAGGACCCACCGCTGCTCGGCGCCTGCCTGATAACCGATCATGTCGGGCTTGTAGTCGCTGGAAAACGAGATGTCGTCCACCATGAACTCGCCCCACAAACGAAGTCCTCGGCGCACGCCCCACGTCAGATCAACGGCGGCCAGCACGTTGTTTTTCCCCATCGCCAGGCCGGTGGTGTCGCCGGGCACCGCGCCCGCAGGGACGCTCTTGGGGCGCTTCTCCCAGAAGGAATAGGGAACGACCGGGATGAAATAAAGAAGCCCCTGGCTCGTGCCGTCGAACCGCGCCAGCTCTGTGAGCCCAAGGGTCATGTCGGAGTGAATCACCCACGACAGGCGGTGGCCCGCCAGATACGTCTGCGGACCGGGGTCGAGCAGGGCGACGAACCACTGGCCGCGCCACTTCCGCGCGAACCCGGCCTCGCCCCGGATCATGTCGAGCGGGGGCGCCGCGTCGGAGAGCGCGAGGGTACCGTCGCGCCCCGGGCCCCACCGAAGCGACGCGTGCCCAAACAGCATCCGCACACGCGACACGGTGACCTCGCCATACGCCTCGTCCATCCACGAGTTCAGATCCACGCCTTGGATCACCGCGTTCAGCGTTCCGAAATTGGGCGTGCCGCGGCCGCCCTGGGACGCGGTCCCTTCGTAGCCGTTGAACACGAACACCGAATTCGAGTCGAGCGAGGCCGCGACCTGGACGCCCACGCGGTAATCCCGGTTCAGGTCGGGCCGGTTCTTCGGGTCATCGTTGTAGACCAGGGACGCGTACGGCGAGGCGGTGGCGATCTCGTCCGCGTCACCCTTGACCTTCACGAGGGGCGCCCTGGCCCCCGGCGCCTCCGGATCCAGGGCGCGCCGCACACGGATCATCGCGGGATCCTGGGCCGCGCTGGGATACTCGATCGCGAGCGAATTCAGATAGGCGAGGATTTCGCCCAGGCGAAGGGGACGCGTGGAGAGCGCGTTCGGGGTTCGGTCGTAGGTCGCGACCAGCCGCTCGAGGTCGCGGTAGACGGGGCTGTTCGTGGGGACCCGCTCTTGCGGGATGAAGGTCGCGCGCGCCGTGCCCGGGAAAACCGCGCCCCCAACCCAAACCCACGTCCACGCAAGCGCCGTCGCGAGGAGGAGCACCCGTCCATGGGCTGTCTGCCGCATGGCGGGGAGAGTAGCCGGGCTAGCCGCGGGTGTCTAAGTCAATCCTCCCGCGCCTCGGACCACGCGCGGCGAAGGTCGGTGCGGCGCATCCGGGCCCCGCGCTCCAGGTGTCCCATCACGCTCCCCACGGCCAGCGTCAGCTCGCGGTCGCGGCCGGGCACCGTCTTCGCGTACTTGCGGAGGCGGCGGAGCAGCATCACCGA
Source organism: Candidatus Limnocylindrales bacterium (assembly GCA_035300625.1). Lineage (GTDB taxonomy): Bacteria > Eisenbacteria > RBG-16-71-46 > SZUA-252 > SZUA-252 > DASQJL01. The sequence goes on along the minus strand of DATGVG010000200.1, from coordinate 5,780 downwards.
ATCTTGATGGTAACCCAGGAAATCTTGAAGTCCTGCGAGCCGCCTGGCACGGCGCCCGGAGCGCGGGCCTGCGGTGTCTTCGAAGTATTCGTACGAGTAGCGGGCGCGCTTCGCGGCCATCCGCAACGAGTGGAGCGACTGCTGGTCAACCAGGCGCTCCGCCTCGTCGTAGGCGGTGCCCAGGGCGCCCATGCGCTCGGCCACCAGCCGCGGCGCCACGGTGTAGGCGGGTGCGCCGCCGGAGGGAACCGCCCCCGCGTGTGGCGGGCCCGCGGCGATCCACTCGCGCGCGCCATCGACGAATCGCCGGTAGCGCTCCGAGTCGAGCCGCTGGATCAGGCGCACGCGTGCGCGGGCGCGTCCCAGCTCCAGCGTGTGGCGGAAGATGCGCCAGGCGGGTTGCTCCAAGGATGGCGCGTCGGCGGCCAATTCGGCGACGTTCCACAGCGCCACGTCGCGGTCCCTCACGCACCCCAGCGCCCGCCCGATCCACCGCAGGTCGGCGGCGAAGGAGCGCCGCGGGGGATCGGGAATCGCGGTCTCGAACAGCTCGAGCACGGTGCGGAGCCTCCGGGTGGCGACGCGCATGTCGTGCAGGTGCTCGGGATCCATGCCCAGGCGCGTCCCCGGCTCGTTCCAGATGAGCCGCGCGAAATGCTTCGCGAAGGCCTTGTGCGCGACGTCGGTCATCCGATCGGCGGGATGCACCACGTACTCGCGCTCGTCCCGCTCGGGCGGCTCCTCGCCCGCCGTCGCGAGCGCGGTGGCGAGCTTGGAGGCGACGTTCGCCTTCACGCCCAGCGCTGATTCCACCGCATCGCGCACATCGGAAAGCGCCTCGTCGCCCGGGGCGCGCTCCACCCCATCCAGCTCGATCTCCACCTCGTCGAAGACCACCGGCGGCGTATCGGCTCCGTTCAGCGCGTGCACGCGATCCACGGTGAGCACGCCGAGGGGGGTATCGCCGCGCAGCCACGTGAAGCAGGTGCGGTCATTGGTGAGCCGCGCGCGCACGCGTAGCCGCTCCAGCACGTGGAGCCCCGCGAGGGGTTGGAGCAGGGAAGCGACGGGCCCGGGCTCGAGGTGGGTCCACGGGGGATCGCCGGGCAGCGCTTCCTGGCTCCACTCGGTGCGAACGAGGACACGGTCGTCAACGGAGCGGAGGGTCTTTGCCTCCAGGCGCGCGCCCTGGACTCCGGCGCGCAGGCGCAGCGCCAGGCCGCCGCGGAATAGGGCCCAGTCGTCGGTGTCGAGGTAGCGGTCTTCGTGGGCTAGGGACGGCCCCGGGTCCAGGCGGAAGCCGGCGCCTTCGACCGCGTCGCGGACGCGGTCAGCCCCGGTTCCCTCCGGGAGGCGGAACTTGATTTCTCGCTCGATCATGGCCACGGGCTCTTCGGCGGCGCCGGGAGATGGCGTCAGTCCTTAGCGAGAAGACGGAGCGCACCGGGCTGGATCAGCCACTCCAGCGTCGCGGTTCCCGCGGCGGGCCGGTCGGGGATGACGAGCCTGGCGACGGCTCCCTTTTTGAATTCGATCGCGGCGAGCTCGCCGCCGCCCACCAGGAGAAAGGAGGTGAAGCCGCTCAGGTGCGGCTCGTGCCCCACGATGGCGATGGATTCGTCCCGGTAGCGGTTCACGGCTTCCAGCGTGCCGTCGAAGGGCGCATCGGGCCGCAGCTCCTTCGCCGTGTTCATCTCCGCGCGCTTCGCGGCGACTTCCTTGAGGATCTCGGCGGTCTGGCGAGCGCGAAGGAGGGGGCTGGAGACGATCCGATCCAGCTTCATTCCCAGCTCGGAGAGGCCGCGGGCCGCCAGGCGGAACTTGTGGATCCCCTCCGGGCTGAGGGGCCGGTCGTCATCGCTGGGGAAGGCCGCATCCCCCCGGTCGACCGCGATCGCATGGCGCACAATATAGAGGTCCATCAGTCCAGTTTGACAGCCGCCGGGCCCGGGGTCAATCGGGGTAGCGGGGCCCCCGGAGGGCCCCCGGGAGGAACGCCTAATCCGTTGAGGAGCCCTGCATCCAGGCGCGTTGCGACTCGCGGAATTGCGCCAGCTTCACCCGCTCCTCCTCGCGGATTTCCCGCGTCTCGGGAGGGCGCTCGTCCTTGTAGACGTAGCGGCGGCGGCCGCTGCCCACGCGGCTCATATCGGCCAGCGCGCCTGCGCGCATCCGTCCCACCGAGGCATTTCCTTCGAAGACGCAAACGCAGGTCCCCGCGTCCTCCATGATCACGGCGAAGGTGGTCCCGGTCACCAGGACCGCGGCGGTCGGACTCATGATCGCCAGACGCGCGCCCGAGAACCGAGGCCCGGTCGTCACGCGGATCTCCCCGCCGCGCGCGTAAAGCTCGCAGCGCCTCCCGAACCATCGGCCGGGCGGCGGCGGCAGGGTCATGCGCGTGCCGGGGGCGAGCTGCACGGCCAGGACGCCGTTCATGCACAGGTCCAGCTCCGCGTTCTCGGCGGTTTCGATCTCGGCCCCGGGGATCAGCAGACGGCGCATCGCGTCCCGGTCGGCCAGCGCGACAGTTTCGCCGTCCACCTTGATCGTCCCCTCGCCGCGCGCTGCCGTGACCCACCACGACGGCCCGCGGTTCAGCGACGCGACCACGAAGACCAGCGCCGCCGCGACGGCGAGCGACGCGGCCGCCCACGCGACCGTCGGCGGCCTTCGCCGGCGGATGGGCAGGCGCGCGACCACCCGCTCGCGCCCCTTCGTCACCTGGATCGCCCCGCTGACGAAATCGCGCTTCAGCCGATCACGGAACTCCGCGTCCGGGGGCTCGGGCGAAACCGCCCGCAGCGCGGCGCGCGCCCGCTCTTCCGCCGGGCCCAGCCGCTCGGCCGCCCTCGCCCGCTGGTCGTCCCCGTGACTCATAGTCCCGCTTTCTCCAGTGCCTTTCCCAGCTCGGACAGCGCCCTCGAGTAGCGCTTCCGCACCGCGGCCTCGTTCAGTCCGGTGATCGCGGCGATCTCGTCGTAGCCCAGCCCCTCGTACTCCCGCAGCACGACCACCTCCCGGAGCGGCTCGCGCAAGCGCCCCAGCGCCTCCTGCACCAGCCGCGCCCGCTCGGAGGCGATCGCCTCTTCCTCGGGATCGCGCCGATCCGATCGAAGCCGCTCGGCCAGCCCGGGGCTGGCCTCCAGCGAGGACGCGGTGCTCGACAGCCGGTAGCCTCCCGAGCGCCAGAGATCGCGGCAGACGTTGGTCGCGATGGCCATCACCCACGGGGCCGGGTCCCGAGCCGGATCCAACTGATGCGCGCCCCGGTGAATCTTCAAGAACACGTCCTGCGCCGCATCCTGGGCCGCCGCCGAGTTTCCGAGGAGGCGCTTCAAGAGGGAGAAGACGCGATCGAAGTAGGCCTCGAAGAAGGCTTCGAGCGCGAGAGGATCGCGGCGCCGCACCCCCTCGAGGTCGATCCCGCCTGGGGCGTCCCCTTCGTATACGGAGGTACCGCGAATCTGTCCCGAGTCCCGGGAGGAAGGTTCCACAGGGGCAGCCTAGCATAGGGACGGCGGGACGCCCCCGGGAACCCCGCTTGACGCCCCCGCCCCGCGCAGGCCACCATGGGGCAATGGCTTCTGCCTCAAGGGTTTCCTTCCCGATCCTCTGTGCCGGCATGGACGTCGGCTCCAATGCCATGAGGCTCATCATCGCGGAGTTCAAGAGCCCCACCCGCTACAAGGTGGTCGAGCGGGTCCGCGTGCCGGTCCGTCTGGGCGCCTCGGCCTTCAGGACCAACCGGATCGACCCCGCGACGATGGAGGCGGCCCTGGAGGCGTTTCGCTCCTTCCGGAAGACGATGGAGGAGCACGACGTTGTCGTGCACCGGGCGGTCGCGACCAGCGCCACGCGCGAGGCCAAGAACCGGGGAACCTTCCTGGAGCGTGTCCGGTCCGAAACCGGGATAGATCTGGAATTGATCAAGGGCACCGAAGAGGCGCGCTTGGTCGCGCTGGGCGTCCGGAGCAAGCTCCCGCTGGACCGGGGGCTTTCGGTGATCCTGGACGTGGGCGGGGGTTCCTGCGAGATCGCTCTCGTGGAGCACGGCGAGATCCTGGACGTCGAGTCCCACGACATGGGCACGGTCCGCCTGCTCCAGCGCGTCGGCGCCAGCGCGCCCGAAGAGCAGATCCGCATGATCCATACCATCCTCAAGGCCTCCCGCTTTCCAATCCTCGACTACTTCAAGCGGCGGAAACTGGCGCGTCTGGTCGGCACCGGCGGCAACATCGAAACGCTCGCGACGCTGAACGAGGGGGGCGCGAACGGAAGGGGAAGCGGCAAGGGGGGCGGAAAGAGCGACGAGCGACCGGTGTCGCGCGTGTCGGTCACTCGCCTGAGGCAGCTTCTGCATCGCCTCGACAAGCTCACGCCGGAGCAGCGCGCCAAGAGCTATGACCTTCGCCCGGACCGCGCCGACGTGATCGTACCCGCCGGCGCCATCTTCGAGCACGTGGCCCTCCGCGTGCACGCCCGGGACGTGTGGGTCCCGTTCACGGGCCTGGTCGACGGCGTCCTGATCGACGTGGCGCGCACGGCGGGCGCCGAGGGGATGAAGCAGCTCGAGGTCAGCCAGACGCGAAACGCGGCGATGGCCCTGATCCGGAAATACGATGTCGATCAGAAGCACGCCGAGCACGTGGCCGAGCTGTCGCTCTCCCTGTTCGACCAGCTCAAGTCCCTCCACAAGCTGGGGAAGCGGGACCGGCTGCTCTTGGAATTAGGGGCCCTGCTCCACGAGGTGGGAAATTTCATCGGCCAGCCGGGCCACCACCGGCACGCCTACTACATCATCTCCGAGACCCCGCTCCTCGGGCTGACCGACGAGGAGCTGCTCGTAGTCGCGAACCTGGCCCGCTATCATCGAAAGGCGATGCCCGATCCCGACCACGAGTGCTACGCCGAGCTTCCGGACAAGGCCAAGGACCGCGTCCGCGCGCTGGCGGGGATCCTCCGTGTGGCCGACGCGCTGGACCACGACCACAAGCAGAAGGTGATCTCGATGAAGGTAAAGGCCCGCGACTCGAAGCTCCGGCTGAAGGTTCGTGCGCGCGGCGACGTGACGCTGGACGAGTGGTCGCTGGAGAACAAGGGGGATCTGTTCCAGAAGGAGTTTGGTCTGGAGCCGATGGTGGACGTTGACTGAGCGCGCGCCCGCGACGACCGAGGGCCCTGTGGCCCCCGCCCCCTCGCCCGCGGCGCCCCTCACCCCGGAGCAGCGTCCCCCGATCCTCTCCGTCATCGACGTCGGGGCCAGCGGGATCCGCATGCGGATCGCCGAGCTTTCCCCCGACGGATCGGTGCGCACTCTGGAAGAGCTGGAGCGCCCGATCGCGCTGGGCCGGGAGACGTTCCAGACCGGGAGCCTCTCCGCGTCCAGCATCCGGAAGGCGGTGAACGTCCTCCGGCAGTTCCGCGCGGTCATGGACACGTACGGAGTCGAGCACACGCGCGCCGTGGCGACGAGCGCGGTGCGCGGCGCGCTCAATCGGGACACCTTCGTGGACCGCGTCTTCCTCGCGACCGGGATCGAGCTGGAGGTGATCGAAGGCTCGCAGGAGAGCCTCCTCACGTTCGCCGCCGTGCAGCGGGTGCTGGATGGCCACCCCGAATACCGCGAGGGGGAGGCGCTGCTCTTCTCCCTGGGCGGAGGCGCGACGGAGTGGGCGCTGGTCCGGGACGGGCAGGTGGCCGCGTCGGTCACGCACGACATGGGGACCATTCGCATGCGCGAGCTGTTGCGCGCCAGCTCCGACGATCGCCGCGCGAGG
>DATGVG010000199.1:0-6114 GCA_035300625.1 Candidatus Limnocylindrales bacterium | reverse complement strand
CTGATCGCCGTCGCGATCGCCCTGAGGGATACCCGGTCCACGCCGCTCTCGGTCGCGGGGTGGTTGTTCGTCGCCGGGCAGCTCCTTTTCCCCGGGAGCCTCTACGCGCTGGCGTTCACCGGAGTCCGCGCCTGGGGGGCGGTGACGCCGGCGGGAGGAGCGTGCTTTCTCGCCGGCTGGGCGGCCCTCGGGGTCGGGCTGGCTCGGGGCCGGGGCAGCGGAGGGTGACTTTCCTGGAGGGAGTAGCCGCCGAGGAAAGGCTCCGACAACTCCTCCGCCGCCCCTGACATCGGGTATCATTTCCACGTCGCCCCGCGGGCGGCGGGACGACGCACGATGCGCGACCGCCCTGACCAACTGGGACCACCAGCTCTTGCCGCCCGGCCTCGGGTGGCTTTTTGGACGGAGGCGGCATCATGTTCCGCAAACAATTCCTGTACGCGATGATGATTGTGTTCCTGGCCGCGGCGCCGCCGACGGCGCGGGCGGATGACAAGGTAAGCGGAGAGGTCGATCGCCTCGACAGGGCGAGGGTCACGTTCCAGCAGATCCGGGATGCCAAGGACGAGAAAATCCCCCGGAAGCTCCTCGACCAGGCCCGCTGCATCGCCGTCTTCCCCGGCGTGGTAAAGGCAGCGCTGGGCGTGGGCGGACGCCATGGCAAGGGCGTCATGAGCTGCCGTGATGCCCAGGGCCACTGGGGACCGCCGGTCTTCCTGACGATGTCGGGAGGGAGCTTCGGCTTCCAGGCGGGCGTGGAGAAGGCCGATGTGGTCCTGTTCTTCATGGACGACAAGAGTGCCCAGGGCATGCTGGAGAGCAAGTACACCTTGGGCGCCAAGGCCGGCCTCGCGGCCGGACCTGTCGGCCGGACGGCCGAGGCGGACACGGACGTGAAGTTGGACGCGGAAATCTACTCCTACGCGCGCTCGAAGGGTCTCTTCGCCGGAATTTCCCTGGAAGGGGCGCGTGTCTCTCCGGATGACAAGTCCACGCGTTCCTTCTACGGGGCGAACGCGGAAGCGGGCGCGATCGTGTTCCACCACCGCACGCCCAGGGTGCCGCCGGCGGCTGCGGCGTTCATGAACGCATTGCCTTAACGCACGCACCGACCCCCGCTCGGACGGAACGGGCGGGGCGGGAAAATAATCCGCCGGGCGATTGGAGCGAAGCGACGTTTCACAGAGCCCGGCGGATTACTTTTCCCGCCCCGCCCCCCCGCATTCAGGGTTTTCCGACGACTCCGCACCCGATTCGAGCGCCCGAATTCCCCGAGGGTTGCGTGACGTAATCGTCCTCGCCCTTGTGGACCAGCACGGAAAGCCCCGTGAGCTGCGCGAAGTTCAGCAGCGAGTCCACGCGGTCGTAGCGCGCGATGCCGTCCGCCCCGGCCTCGAGGTTCCCCAGGTCTCCGGCATGCCTCGCACCGCGCGGCGCGGTCGGCGCTCCGTGGGGCGCCCCGTCGGGGTTCCAGTGCCCGCCGGCCGACGAGGCGTCGGGCGCGCTGCAGTCCCCTTTATCGTGCACGTGGAAGCCGTGCTTTCCCGGAGAGAGGCCGTCGATCTTCGCCACCACCCTCACGCCGCCCTCCACCTTGTAGAAGCGCACCTCTCCATTCGCGTGGTTCCCCTGCGTGGGCAGGACGATCGCACGCAAGTAATCGCCGCCACAGCCGGCCAAGCCACCAACAATGAGCAAAGCGGCCAACACAATCGCGATGTGGGGGAATCGTCCCGGGACCAAGGTGCCTCCTTTGTGATGGGAGCGATCTGCCTAGTCTAGCCGCGTGTGCGGCGGAACACCATGATCCTGGAGGGGCGGGGCGGGAAAATAATCCGCCGGGCGATTGGAGCGAAGCGACGTCTCACAGAGCCCGGCGGATTAGTTTTCCCGCCCCGCCCCCGCGCTCCGTTGTCCCAGCAGCGCCCCCGCGAAGGAGCTGGAACCTGCGGCCGGTTCCACCGGAGCGGCGGCTTCCTCGCGCGCGACCAGGTAGTCCAATACCCCCAGGGAAACCACGTTCAGCGCCAGCCAGGCCACGCCCATGACCTGCGCGTGGTAGAAGACGAAGAACTGAGTGATGAAGACGGTCACGCGCACGGATCGCCGGAGGAGGCGATAGGCGGCCTGTCGCGAGCGGAACAGGCGCACCACGCCCGCGGCCACCAGGAGCGTGCTCACGAAGCTCGAGGCGATTTCGCCCCAGCTGGTGAAGCCGATGTCCAGGTGCGTCGTCGCGGACGCGGTCCGCCCCGCCCACGGAAGACCGCGCGCGGACGCCCAGGCGAATCCGCCGATCGACTGCGCCACGAGGATCGCCGCGAGCACGCGCGGAAAGCGGGGGTTCGCGAGGATCCGCTCGATCCGGGGCGCCAGGCGGTGCCTCATCCGCTCGTAGAGCCCGGGACGGGGCGCGGCCACCGTGGTCAGCCGCTCGAGAAAGCCGCGCGCCACCACCACGCGCGGATCGGTCGGATCGCACCGGTCCAGGAGAGCGGCCGCTTGAGCCTTCTCGTCGGGATCTAGATCCTCCATCGCCATGTCCTTCATCAGCGTGATGGCGTTCGCCAGGCATTCATCCTGGGTGAGGGCGCGCCGCGCGAGGACCGCGCGGAGCGCGAGGAAGAATGCGACGAAGACGAAGTGGATGATCGCGATCGCCGGACGATAGAAGTAATCGCTGTCCCGGGTCAGGAACTTGCCCAGCTCGTCGATGAAGATGCCGAATCCCGCCCCGCCGAGAACGGCGGCGGTGGGGCGCGTGCGCCGGCCGATCGACACCAGGAGGAGGAGGAGCGCCGTGGCCAGGATCAGGCCGCCCCACAGCATGTGCGCGATATGGATGTGGCGTCCGCCGATTTGCGGGTAACCCGTGACGGCGAGGAACGTCCGGATCCCAAGGAGGGTGACGACCGCCGTCACGAAAAAACGCTCGGCGTTCCGCCCAGCCTCGGCATCCCGGACGATCAAGGGGAGGCGCCGGAGTCTCGGTACCTTCTCGTCGGGAGGATTCATCGGGCCCACGTCATGGGGAGGTCTCGGTCGCGCACCGGATCAGGATGCCATTCTTCCGCGCCCCGCCGATAGCCTCGTTCGGGCCCGCGGCTTCACGCGCGGCTCAAGCCGCGCCGCGCGTCCCCGCCGGGAGCAGGTCCATCCGGTCGAGACGAAGAAACGCTGCGCGGAGAACGGCGTCCATGGCGACGAACGCTTCTCCGGAGGGATTCGGCACTGAAATGGTCACGAGCAGGCGCCCGGGGCCTGCCGGCGTCTCGCTCTCCAGACCGAGCTGGAACTGCGGCGCGCGCTCCCGAAGGGCCGCGAGCGCGGCGCGCACGGAGGGATCGGAGACAAACGCCTTGCCGTCGGACGCGTCGCTGGCTTTCACCAGGAAGTTCCGGTCGAAGGTCTCGTCGCCGATGGTGATCGGGTCCGAGCCGATGTATCGGATCCTCTCGAGCAGCGCTTCCCTCCCGGCGGAGGAAACATCGGGAGTGGAGCCGACGCCGCTCGCGCCGCTTCGGCCCGGGACGCCGGCGCGGGACGACGCCGAGGTCCGGATCGCCACCGTGAGGACGGGGACCACGAACGACTTCGAAAAGAGAAACCGCATCGCAGCCCCGCCTGGAACGACCTGGAGTTGGAAGTCGCGCCGGAGGGCGACGTCGGCGACGAGGCGATAGGAATAGGCGGAGCTCTTCCCACGCTCCTGGCCGAGCACGGCCTTGAAGCCCGAGACGCTATAGGAAACCTGGGGTCCTCCCTCCCAGCCCGACGCGGTGGCGCGGGGCGGGCGGTCCTCCGCCTGCCCACCCGTCCTCGCCGCGAACTCGGCGAATGCCGCGCGCAGCGCGGCGTTCCGCCGCCTCTGGCTCGCGACCGCGTTGCCCGCCGCGAAGACGAACAGGGCCACGAACGCACCCACCCGGATCAAGTTGGGATCGCCATGCCATCCGGGGAGCACGCGCCGCAGCACGTCGGGGAAAAAGCTCAGGACCAGGCAAGCGAGGAGGACGAGGGGGGCCAGCGTGCGCGCGAGCGCGGGCAGGCCGCTCGACTCGGCTTCGATGGGCCGGTAGGGTCCGGGCGTCATGGGATCGGACATTGTTCCCGGATATCGGCAGGATCGGGCCGTTCTGGAGCCGAGGAACCGCCGGCGGAGCCGCGGGGTACCCGGGATGACCCCCATGCGCCGTCTTCGCACATGACTCCCGCCTGCCGCACGGCCTGCCGCGGCGCCCTGCTTGCCTGGATCGTGGCCGCATGCGCATTCCCGGCAGACGCCGGCGCGGAAGGGATCGGGTCCACGGTGGCCGGCGACTTGCGCTCCCTCTGGAGCGTCCGATCTCTCGAGATCGTCGGCGCTGGCGCGGCGCTCACCCTGGCCGTCCGTCCCTACGACGATCCCGATGCCGCCGTCCGCCGGCTGGGGCGCGGAGCCGTCGAGGGCTTCGGGGACGTGGGGAATTTCTATGGCGGCTATCTCGTCTTCGCCGCCGCCGCGGGTGCCTGGGGCGCCGGGAACCTCGCGCACGACCCAGGGCTCATCCGGGCCGGGTCGGAGTTGACGCGATCCCTCGTCTATACGAGCGTCGTCGTGACGGGACTCAAGGTCGCGTTCCATCGGACGCGGCCGAACGGGGGCCGCTACTCCTTCCCCTCCGGACACGCCGCCGTCGCGTTCGCGGTCGCGCCCGTGCTGGCGCGCCGTTTCGGTCGGCTCGCGGAGATCTCCTCCTATGCGCTGGCCGCAGGGACGGCGATGGGGCGCATGGAGGACCGGAAGCACTATCTTTCCGATGTCGTATTCGGGGCCGCGGTGGGCGCGTCCATCGGGATCGCGGTGGCGCGGGATCATGGTGAAGCCGCGGCCCCGCACGCGTCCTTGAGCTTCGTCGTACGTCCGGACGCCGTGGGTCTGGCCGCCCGATTCTAGCTGAGGCGGTTACGCCGCCGGTTCCGCAGAGGCGGCCACCTCGTCCGCATGCCCTTCGTGGAATGCGTGATCGGCGGTCAGGCGGCGCAAGATCGCGTCCATCCGATTCACCGTCTCATCCCACGAGGTCAGATCCAGCACGTCCTGGGCGCGCCGGTGCCGCGCCGCGCGCTCGCGTTCGGGCTGGTGGAGCGCCCGCTCGCAGGCCTCGAGGAAGCCATCGGGGCCGTCACCCAGGTGGACGATCTCGCCATAGGGACCCGCGACGTCGGGGATGGAGGTGCTCACGATGGGCCGGTCGGCCGCCATGTACTCGAGCGCCTTCGTCGGGCTGACCCGGCGCGCGGGCTGGTTCAGCTTGTACGGCATGAGACAGACGTCCCAGCCCGCGAGGTAGGCCGGAAGATCGTGGTAGGCCTGCTGTCCCATGTAGCGGAGATTGGCTCCGCACGGCAGGGATGAGCGTTCGATCTTCGAGACCGGCCCGACGAGCACGAACTGCCACTCTTGGCGAGCCGCCGCGGCCCCACGCAGGATGTCGAGGTCCATCCGGTCGTCGATCACGCCGAAGAACCCCAGCCGCGGCCGGGGCAGCCTGGCCTGCTCGCGAGAGTCGGGAATGGAATTGGCCGACGCGAAGTGATTCACGTCCACGCTGCTGGGAAAGCAGTGCACGTACGGATGGAGCCGCTGCTTCGCCCGGTAGAGATCGGGACCTCCGGTGAACACGGCGTCGGCGCAGTCGAACAGCTCCCGCTCGCGCTCGGCCAGCTCCGGCGGCGCGTCCGGGAACTGGGACAGCTCGTCCATGCAGTCGTAGACGATGGCGCCGGGATTCAAGGCACGCGCGAGCGGGACCGCCATGGGCGTGTAGAGCCACGCGGCGAACTGGTCCCATCCCTCGCGGTCCAGGAACCGCAGGAGATGGGATTGGAGGATCCGCTGCTGGCGCGGACCGAACCCCGGCCCGCCGACGGGAAGGTGGGGCTGGATCACGCGGATCCTCGGCGCCACGCGCATCACCTCCAGGCCGGCGATCGCGGTGTTCGTGATCGGCTCCTCGACGAAAAGAACCTCCCGCCGCTCGGCGAGCCGCGTCATGATGTGGTGCGGACGCTGAAAGACGGAGTTCCAGCGGAGGTGAGAGAACGTGAGTACTGGCGCGCATTCCATGGGGA
>DATGVG010000198.1:0-3486 GCA_035300625.1 Candidatus Limnocylindrales bacterium | reverse complement strand
TATCCCGAGGCCGAGGCGTCGGCGCGGCGGTCGGTCGCGCTGAGTCCGAGGGATGCGATCTACCGGGCCAATCTGGGCGACCTGCTGTTGCGCGAGGGAAAGACGCGGGAAGCCCTGGAAACCACCCGGGCGGCGGTGATGCTGGACTCCACCAACGCCGAGAACTGGTACAACCTCGGGGTGTCGCTGGCGTCCTCCGACAGCCTTCCCCAGGCGATCGGGGCCTACCGGCGCGCGATCGCGATCAACCCTGGGCACTTCCAGGCTATCAATAACCTGGGGGCCTCCCTCGCCTCCTCGGGCCGGATGCAGGAAGCAAGGGATGCCTACGCCAAGGCGGTGGAAGTCCAGCCGATGTCGGTGGAAGCGCGCATGAACCTGGCGCTGGCGTCCCTCCACCTGGGAGACACGCAGACCGCCAGCGCCCAGCGCGCGGTCATCGAGAAGTTGGATCCGGCTTCCGCACAGCAACTTCTCCAGGCCATCAAGCAGATCGAGGCGGCGAAGGGCGGCCCACCGCAGGGCAGGCCACCGACGATACGCCGATGAATCCCCAGCTCGACACCCGCCTCTTCGAGCCCGCCCGGCTCAATCTGCTGATCGGGCTCGCGCTCTTCGTCCTGTTCCTGGTCGTGAACATCGCGCGCGCCCGCGGCGGCGCGGCCATGTTCATCCGCCCCATGGCGGGACTGAAGGCGGTGGAGGAAGCGATCGGCCGCGCGACCGAGATGGGGCGGCCCGTGCTCTACGTTCCGGGACTGGGCGACATGAGCGAGGGAGGAACCCTTGCCTCGATCACCATCCTGAGCCGCGTGGCGCGGCGCACGGCCGAGATGGGATGCGACCTGGAGGTGCCCGGCTACGACCCGGTCGCGACCACCATGATGGAGGGCGCGGCGCGCCAGGCGTACGTGGAAGCGGGACGAGGCGACTCGTTCCGGGCGGGCTCGGTGCACTACGTGAGCGCGCAGCAGTTCGCCTACGTCGCCGCCGTGACCGGCTACATGCTGCGCGAGCGCCCTGCCGCGAACATCTTCATGGGCTCCTTCTACGCCGAGTCGCTCTTCCTGGCCGAGACGGGCAACCTGACCGGCGCCATCCAGATCGCGGGCACGGACCAGGTCACGCAGCTCCCTTTCTTCGTCTGCGCCTGCGACTACGCGCTTCTGGGCGAGGAGCTGTACGCCGCCAGCGCCTACCTGGGCCGCGAGCCGATCCAGCTGGCCACGATCGCCGCGCAGGACTGGGCGAAGGGCCTGGCGGCCGGCATCGTCATCGTCGCTTCCATCCTCACGGCGCTGGGGCACCCCGAAGTGGGCCGCCTCCTCCAGACGCGATGAACCCGCGCAACGTGAGCGCCTGAGCGATGAGAAACGGCCCGTACGTCGTCACGTTCCTGACCGGCGCCCTGATCGTCTCCTTCTTCTTCATCCCCCACCATCGCGCGCAGGAAGCGCAGTCGGTCATTCTCGATTGGTCAAACGTGGTCTACGCGTTCGCCCTGATCCTGGGCTCGGTCACGCTGTGGGCCGGCCACCAGCGGAAAGTCGCGACGCGCGCCCCCGGCTGGGCCTACAGCGTGGTCACCCTGGCGTCCCTGGCCTTCGTCACGATCTGGGGCGTGGCGCAGGGAGTCGAGGAGGGCACCGCGGTGAACGCGTTCTACAACTCGGTCAACTCCCCGCTCGCCTCGACCATGTTCGCGCTCCTCGCCTTCTTCATCGCGTCGGCGGCGTTCCGGGCCTTCCGCGCGCGGAACACCGAGGCGACGCTGCTCCTGGTCACCGCGATCGTGATGATGATCGGGCGCGTCTCCGTGGGTGAGTTCATCTGGCCCGGGTTCCCCAAGCTGACCGAGTGGCTCCTGGACGTTCCCAACCTGGCGGCGAAGCGCGCGGTGGCGATGGGAGTCGGGCTGGGAGCGGTTTCGACGGCGCTCAGGATCATCCTGGGCATCGACCGCACCTACCTGGGGCGCTCGTGAACATCCTCCGCCTGGACCGGCGCGTCATCTTCGTCCTGATCGCATTGGCGACCGCGCTCCCGCTGCTCTTCCCCGTGAATCTGCCGATCTCGGTCTCGCCGCGCGTGAAGGCGGCGTACGACACGGTGGACCGGCTGCCCGCCGGGAGTTACGTGCTCGTATCGCTCGACTACGAGCCCGACATCATGGCGGAGCTTCAGCCGATGTCGATCGCCGTGCTGCGGCACTGCTTCCGGAAGGGGCTGAAGCCGGTTGTCCTCACGCTGTACCCGGCGGCGCCGGGGCTGATCGAGCGGGCGCTGGACGTGGCCTCGAAGGCCGAGGGGAAGAAGCGGAACGAGGACTTCGTGTTCCTCGGCTACAAGTCGGGCAACCAGTCGGTCATCCTGGGGCTGGGCGAGAGCATCCGCACCATGTTCCCCACCGACTTCTGGGGCACCCCGCTCGAGCAGATCCCGATGATGCGCGGCCACAACTCCTACGCCGACTTCCCGCTGGTGATCAATCTCACCGGGTCGTCGATCGCCGATTACTACATACGTATCGCGGCCACGCGCTATCGCCGCCCCCTGGTTCTGGGCGCGACCGCCGTCATGACCAGCGACTACTACCCGTACCTGTCCTCGGGGCAGGTTCAGGGATTGATCGGCGGCATGAAGGGCGCCGCCGAATACGAGCGGCAGATGGGCCTGTTCGGAGACGCGCGGCGCGGCATGGACGCGCAGAGCCTGGTGCACGTGGTGATCGTCCTGCTCGTGATCGTGGGCAACGTGGCGCTATTCCTGAGCGGGGGCATGAGGGGCGGGGCGAGCGGCGGGACGGGCGGCGGGACAGGCGGCGGGATTCGGCGGCCATGAACCTCGACGCCCAGACCTGGATCGCGGCCTTCCTGACGCTCTGCGTCTTCAGCTTCCTCTACCGCGACAATCCGTTCTATCGCTTCGCCGAGCATCTCTTCGTCGGCGCGTCGGCGGGCTACCTGCTGGCCGTGAACTATCAGAACGTGCTCCGGCCGAACCTGATCCGCCCCCTCGCGCAGGGCCACATGATCGCCCTGGTCCCCCTGTTCCTGGGTGTGATCCTCCTGGGCCGGATGTGGAGCCGCACGTCCGGGATCGCGCGCTGGTCGCTCGCCTTCTACGTGGGGATCTATTCGGGGATCGCGATCCCGTCCTACTTCCAGGGGCAGGTTTTCGCGCAGCTCGCGGACGCCGTCAAACCGTTCGCGCCGGGGTGGGGCGCGGTCAACTCGGCGCTGGTCCTGATCGGGTTCTTGACCGTGCTCTCCTACTTCTACTTCTCCCTCCCGCACCGCGGGGTGCACGGGATGTCGGCGCGGGTGGGCATCTGGTTCTTGATGGTCGCGTTCGGGGCT
The DNA here is from genome assembly GCA_035300625.1 of Candidatus Limnocylindrales bacterium. Taxonomy (GTDB): domain Bacteria; phylum Eisenbacteria; class RBG-16-71-46; order SZUA-252; family SZUA-252; genus DASQJL01. The sequence goes on along the minus strand of DATGVG010000198.1, from coordinate 127 downwards.
TCCTTCGGCTACACCGTGATGGCGCGAGTTTCCCTGCTCATCTCGCGCGTGCAATTCCTGCTGCGCGACTGGCTGCACTTGATACCCGGCGCGTAGCGGCGCTCACTCTCCCCCTCAGATGCCGACA
>DATGVG010000197.1:0-5712 GCA_035300625.1 Candidatus Limnocylindrales bacterium | reverse complement strand
TACACCTATCGCGAGCCCGAGTCGGTGCGCCACTTCCTCCGCGTGGCCTGCGGGCTGGATTCCCAGGTGCTGGGCGAGCCGCAGATCACGGGGCAAGTAAAGGAGGCCCTATCGGTCGCGGCGAGGTCGGGAGGCTCGGGCCCCGTGATCGACCGTCTGCTCGACGCCGCCCTGCGCGCGGCGAAGCGGGCCCGGAGCGAGACCGCGATCGGCCAGGGGCCTGTCTCCAGCGCGTACGCCGCGGTCGGGCTCGCCGCGAAGGTGATGGGCTCCCTGGCCGAGAAGCGGCTCTTGGTGATCGGAGCGGGAGAGACGGCGGCGCTCGCGGCCGTGCACTTCCGGGACGCCGGCGTCACGCGGATCATGGTGGCGAACCGGGGCCGGGAGCGCGCGGAGGCGTTCGCCAAGGCCCACGGCGCGCGCGTGGTCTCGCTGGAGGCGCTCCCCGTGGTGCTCCCGGGCGCCGACATCGTCGTGAGCGCGACCGCCTCGCCGGGCACGATCGTGCGCGAGGAGATGGTGCGGAGCGCCATGAAGATCCGGAAGAATCGATCCCTCCTCTTCCTCGACCTGGCGGTGCCCCGCGACGTGGACCCCCAGGTTGCGCGCCTCCCGAACGTCTTCCTCCACGACCTGGACGCGCTGGGAGGAATCGTGGCGCAGAGCCTCGCCCACCGCCGCGCTGAGGTCCCCAAGGTGGAGGCGATCGTAGAGGAGGAGCTGGCGCGCTTTCTCCGCTGGCACCGCTCGCTCGCGGTCGTGCCCACCGTCACGGCCTTCCGGACCCGGGTCGAGACGATCGCGAAAGAGGAGCTGGAGCGGCACAAGCCCCGCTTCAAGAGCGAGGACCATGCGTCGCTGGAGGCCCTGGTGCACGGGATCGTCCAGAAGCTGCTCCACCGCCCCACGACCCGTCTCACCCGGGCGGACGAGAAGGACCCCGAGGGGATCGCCCGCATCGACGCGGTGCGCGATCTGTTCGGAATCGACGAGGAGGATTCCGATGCGGATCGGAACCCGCGGTAGCACCCTCGCCCTCGCCCAGAGCAGCCACGTCCGGGTGCGGTTGCCCGGCGGGCCGGACGATCACCACCTGGAGGTGATCGAGACCTCCGGGGACCGAAATCCCATGGCCTCGCTGCGCCGCTTCGGCGGGAAAGGCATTTTCACCAAGGAGATCGAAGAGGCGCTGCTCCTGGGACGGATCGACATGGCGGTCCATTCGCTCAAGGATCTCCCCACCGACATGACGCCGGGGCTCCGGATCGGCGCGCTCCTCGCGCGCGAGGATCCGCGCGACGCTGTGGTCGCGCGGGACAAGACGCCGCTTGCCCAGCTGAAGCGCGGCGCGCGCGTGGGCACCTCGTCGCTCCGGCGGAAGGCGCAGCTTCTGGCGCGCCAGCCCGAGCTTTCCGTGCTCGACCTCCGCGGCAACGTCCCGACGCGGATCGCGCGCGTGGAAGAGGGGCGGTTCGAGGCGGTCGTGGTTGCCGCGGCCGGGCTCCTCCGCCTCCGCCTGATCGACCGCGCGACCGAAATCCTGGATGACGCGTTCATGCTGCCGGCGCCGGGACAGGGCGTTCTCGCCGTCCAGATCCGGGAGGACGACGCGGCGGCCGCCGCCGCAGTGGCGCCGCTCCACGATCCGTCCGCCGCCGCCGAGGCCGCCGCCGAGCGCTCGCTCCTCGCCGCCCTGGGGGGCGGGTGCCTGGTTCCGATCGGCGCGCGCGCGCGCGTCGGGAACGGGCGAATCACTCTCGCCGGCTTCGTGGGCCATCCCTCCGGGCGGCCGGCCCTCCGGCGGTCCGCTGAAGGGCGCTCCGATCAGGCGGAGGCGGTGGGACGCGAGTTGGCCGAGGCGTTCCTGCACGAGGGAGCCCGCGCCATCCTGGACAGCGCCCGCGGGGACGAGGTGTTTCCATGACCGAGTCCCGTCCGGTCCTGATCGTGACCCGGCACGAAGCCTCCGACGACGGCGTGGTGCGCGCGGCCGAGGAAGAAGGATGCGAGGTGACGCGCCTCGCGCTGTTCGAAACGCGCCCGGGGACGCAGGCCGCGGCCTTCACCGAATGGCTCGGCGGGCCGGCGGCGGGAACCGCCCTCGCCTGGACCAGCCGGCGCGCCGCCGCGCTTCTCGCGGAGGCGGCGCTTCCCGCGCACCGGGACGTGCTCGAGCGTCTTCCCCTGTTCGCGGTCGGCGAGGAGAGCGCGGGGCCGATCACGGCCTCGGGGCTTCCGGTGTCGGTGCCCCGTACGGGACTGGGCGCGAGCCACCTGGCCGCCCATTTGATCGAGCAGGCGCCCGCGCTGGGCATTCGCCGCGTCGCGTTCCTCCACGGAGACCGCGCGCTCTCCGACCTTCCCGACTCGCTCGCGCGCGCGGGGATCCCCGTGGACCGCTTCGAGGTCTACCGCACGGCGTATCTCCCGGCCGACCCGTCCCCGCTGACCCGCGCGCTCCACGCGCGCCGATCGTGCGTGATCGCCTACTACAGCCCCTCGGCCATCGCGGGGCTGGAGCGGCTGCTCGATGCCGGCGACGGCGAGTCCCTTCACGCGGACGGAGTGGCGCTGGCGCGCGGCGACACCACCTACCAGGCGCTCCTCAGGTGGGGCTACGCCCACGCGCACCGGCCGGTCGGGGACCGCTTCGGGTCCTTCGACGCCTTCGTTCTGGACGCAGTACAATCGGCGGCGAGGAGCCCACAATGACCTTCCCGATGACACGCATGCGGCGCCTGCGCGCCACCCCCGCGCTCCGGGCGATGACCCGCGAGACCGCGCTTTCGGCCACGGACCTGGTCGCGCCTCTCTTCGTCGCGCACGGGGACACGGCGCGCCGCGAGATCGCTTCGATGCCGGGGCACGCCCAACTCTCGGTCAAGGAAGCGGTGCGGGAGGCGAAGGAGCTGGCCGCGCTGGGCGTGGGCGGGCTGATCCTCTTCGGCATTCCGCGCGCCAAGGACGCCGAGGGGAGCGAGGCCTACGCCGCGGACGGGATCGTCCCCCGCGCGCTGACCGCGATCAAGGAAGCGGTGCCCGATATCCTGCTCTGGGCGGACGTCTGCCTCTGCGAGTACACCGACCACGGCCACTGCGGCGTCGTGGTGAACGGCGCGGTCGACAACGACCGCACGCTGCCGCTCCTCTCGCGCGCCGCCGTGGCGTACGCACGCGCCGGCGCCGACCTGATCGCCCCCAGCGACATGATGGACGGGCGCGTCGGCGTGATCCGCGCCGCGCTCGACGAGGCGGGATTCTCCGACACGCCGATCGTCGCCTACTCGGCCAAGTACGCGAGCGCCTTCTACGGGCCCTTTCGCGAGGCGGCGCAGTCGGCGCCGCAGTTCGGCGACCGGAGCGGATACCAGATGGACCCCGCCAACGCCGCCGAGGCGATGCGCGAGGTGGCGCTGGACATCGAGGAAGGGGCCGACATGGTCATGGTGAAGCCCGCGCTTCCCTACCTCGACGTCATCCGGCGCGTGAAGGAGCGTTTCACCGTTCCCGTCGCCGCCTACAACGTCTCGGGCGAGTACTCCATGATCCGCGCCGCGGCGGAGCGGGGATGGATCGACGGCGAGCGCGCCGCGCTCGAGGTGCTGACGTCGATCCGGCGCGCGGGCGCCGACGTCATCCTGACCTACTTCGCGAAGGAAGTCGCGGCGCTCCTGAAACCGAGAAAGCCGTGACCGAGGCGCACTCCGGTTCCGTGGCACGCCCGAAAGTCCACGAGAGCGAGATCCTCATGCGCCGCGCGCAGGGGCTCTTCCCGGGCGGCGTGAACTCGCCGGTGCGCGCGTTCCGCGCCGTGGGCGGGGTGCCGCGCTTCATCGCCTCGGCCAAGGGCGCCACTCTTACCGACGAGGACGGAAACCAGCTCCTCGACTACGTCCTGGGGTGGGGCCCGCTTCTCCTCGGGCACGCGCACCCGGCGGTGACCGCGGCCGTCACACGGCAGGCCGCCCTGGGCATCCTGTACGGCGCGAACACCAAACTCGAGATCGAGCTGGCCGAGCGGGTGCGCCGTTTCTTCCCCGTCGCCGAGCGGATCCGCTTCGTCTCGACCGGGACCGAGGCCACGATGAGTGCCTTGCGCGTGGCGCGAGCCGCCACCGGCCGGAGCCTCTACGTGAAGCTGGACGGCTGCTATCACGGCCACGCCGATCCCTTCCTGATCAAGGCCGGCTCGGGCGTCGCGACGCTCGGCATCCCCGACTCGCCGGGCGTGCCCGACACGACGGCGCGCGAGGCCCGGATCGCCACGTTCAACGATCTCGCATCGGTGGCCGACCACTTCGAGCGCGAGTCCCATGCGATCGCCGCGGTCATCGTGGAGCCCGTGATCGGAAATTACGGCGTGCTCGCGCCCGACCCCGCGTTTCTCTCCGGGCTTCGCGCGCTCTGCGACCTCCACGGCGCGATCCTCATCTTCGACGAGGTGATGAGCGGGTTCCGCGCCGCGCCCGGCGGGGCGACCGAGCGCTACGGGGTCCGCCCCGACCTGATCGCGCTGGGCAAGGTGCTCGGAGGCGGGCTGCCGGTCGCCGCGTTCGGAGGGCGTGCCGCGCTGATGGCGCGCGTCGCGCCCGAGGGACCGGTCTACCAGGCGGGCACCTATGCCGCCCACCCGCTCTCCATGGCGGCCGGGAACGCGGCGCTCGAGGTGCTGGAGCGCGATCCCGACCTCTTCCGCCGCGTGGAGGCCCGGACCGCGCTCCTGGCCGCAGGGCTCCGCGAGATACTGACGCGCCGCCGCGTCCCGGGGACGGTGAACGCGGTGGGCTCGATGTGGACCCTCTTCTTCGGGCCGACACGCGTGGCCACGATGCAGGACGTGCGTTCCGCCGACCGCGAGCGCTACGCCCGCTTCTTCCACGGCATGCTGGAGCGGGGCGTCTATCTTCCGCCGTCGGCGTTCGAGAGCGCGTTCCTCTCCGACGCGCACCAGGACGCCGAGCTGGACCGCACGCTGGACGCGGCCGACGAGGCGGTGGAGGGCCTGGCATGAGCCAGGGCTCGTCGCTCGCTCCCGCGTTTCCGTTTCTCCGCGCCTGCCGCGGAGAACCCAGCCCCGAGACGCCGGTGTGGATCATGCGCCAGGCGGGCCGCTACCTCCCCGAGTACCGCGCGCTCCGGGAGAGGCACGCGTTCCTGGACCTGTGTACGGTCCCCGAGCTGTGCGCGGAGGCCACGTCGCAGCCCATCGACCGCTTCGGCTTCGACGCGGCGATTCTATTCTCGGACATCCTGATCCCCGTGATCGGCCTGGGCGTTCCCGTCGCGTTCAATCCGGGCCCCGTGCTGGAGTGGCGCATCGAGCGGCGCGAGGACATCGCGCGCCTCCGCTGGAGGGGCGCGTCAGAGTCGACCCCGCACGTGAAGCCCGTGATCCGAGCCGTGCGCGAGCGCCTGGGAGGCCGGGTCCCGCTGATCGGGTTCGCGGGGGCGCCCTTCACGGTGGCCTCGTACCTGGTCGAGGACGGGCGCGGCAAGGACCTGATGCGCACGCGGGCGTTTTTGTCGCGCGACCCGGAGTGGTTCGCGCGGCTTCTGGACGCGCTGGTGGAGGCGACGACCGACTACCTGAAGGCCCAGATCGCGGCCGGCGTGGACGCGGTGATGCTCTTCGACACCCAGGCGGGCTGCCTTCCGCCCGCCGAGTTCTCGCGCGCGGCGATCGCGTTCGCGGCCCGCGTGCTCCGGTCGATC
>DATGVG010000196.1:0-6753 GCA_035300625.1 Candidatus Limnocylindrales bacterium | reverse complement strand
TTCGCGTACGCCTCCGCGGCCGGGGCGAAGCTCCCGGCGTCCTCCGAGGCCGCGCCGAGACCCAGGTACCCGGCGCGGGCGAGATCGCGATTGCCCCCCGCCTTGTCCACGTACTTCTGGTACCAGGTCGCGGCCTCCTTGGGATTCTTCTGCACCATCATGGCGTCGCCCAGGAGAAGCGTGGCGTCCCGCGCGGCGCGCGTGCCCGGCGAGTTGTCGACCAGCTCGCGAAGCATGGGCGCGGCCGAGGCTGCGTCCCCCTGGTTCAGCGCGACGGTGGCCCGGAAGAGATCCCCCATCGCGCGCTGCTCCGCCTGGGCGCGCGTCCTCAGAACAAAGAAGACGAGGAGCCCGACGAGCAGGAGCCCGCCGGCGACGATCAGGATGGTCTTACCGAAACGTTCCCAGACCTCGGTGGCCCGGAACGCGGCCGTGACGAGCGGGTCTTCCTTGATCTGACGCTTGGTCATCTTCTGGTGCTTCACCAGATGGGCCGACATTCTTGGGCTCCGATCGCGCGACGTGAGAAGCGAGTCGAGAAGTCTACCGCGCCGGCGAGGGCGCTGTCAAACCGGCGGCAACAGTGAGATCAGGGCGGCCGCGACCAGGCGCGCCTCGGTGTCGAAGGCGCGCTGGCGCACCGCCGCCGCCAGCTTCCGCTCCCAGTCCTCTTTCAGCTGGAGCATCCGGCCCGCCTCGCCGTCCGTGGGACGCCTCCGCCGGCCCGCCCGCTCCTCGGCGATCAGGGAACGAAAGTGGACGCTCAGGGTCCGCATCTCCCGGTGGAGCTCGCGCCGGACCCGGTCCTCGTGGGGGCGGAGCCGCGCCCGGATCCGCTGCTCCAGCTGGCGGTGCGCGCGGTGCCATGACGCCGCAAGCCGCTCGGGATCGGGCGTGGGAAGCGAGGCCGCCTCCTCGGGCGTGGGCGGGTGGAGCGCCGTATCGCGCGGCGCCCGCACGCCTCCCGCGGGGCCCAGGGGAAAGGTCTGCGCGAGCAACTCCTCCGGCAGCTCGTCGCTCCCGTACCGGATGCGCCAGTAGAAGCGGACCCATTGCCGCTCCCCCGGCCGGCCCCCCTTCGGCAGCGCCAACCGCGCCACCAGGCGCGTGGCCCCTCCCATGGAGCGGCCGAGGAGCAGGATCCGCTCGGTCAGCGCCGCGTCGGCCTCGGCCACCCGGCCCGCCCGCGAGGTCGGCGCCGTCACCAGGCGGACGCGCTCGGTGCCCAGCTCCTTGGCGAGGGCCGCGGGAAGCGCTGCCTCCCAGACGCCCCCCTTCCGGCTGATCGAGGCGCCCCGCGATTCGAGGATCGCCGCCAGGATCTCGGGCAGCTCCGACCGCCCCGGAGCGCGGCGCTCAATCACCATTCTCGACTCCGTCCAGAAGCTTCCGGTCCAGATCCTCCACCGCGTCGTACCGCTTGCGGCCGACCAGGAGCGCCGCGCCCAGCTTCCCGAACTCGCGCTCCACGTCGCGGTCGCCTTTGGCATTCGCCCAGATGTTGAAGACCGCGTCCTCGAACGAGCCCGCCTCCGCATAGGGACCCAGCACCATGTCCAGGTCGCCGATCACCGCGCGGAACAGGTTGATCTTCTCGTGGACGATCTCGAGCACGTAATTCTCGACCGTGTTCTTCGCCGTGAAGTTGAAGACGCGCACGTCGTGCGTCTGCCCCAGCCGGTGAAGGCGGCCGATCCGCTGCTCGATCCGCATCGGATTCCAGGGAAGGTCGTAGTTCACGAGCAGGTGGCAGAACTGGAGATTGCGCCCCTCCCCGCCGGCCTCGGTGCTCACCAGGACGCGCGCGCGATCCTTGAACTGCGCGATGGCCGCCTCCTTCTCCCGCAGGGAGAGCGCGCCGTGGAACACCGCCACCTTGACCCCGAGGGCGCGGAGCGACCGCGCGAGGAACTCGAGGGTCGCGCGGAACTGGGTGAAGACGACGAACTTGTCGCGCGACGAGGAAACGATCTTCTGGATCCCCTCGAACTTGGCGTTGGTCTCGATAGCGCGCGCGCGCTGGAGGAGCGCCTCCAGCTCGGTGCGCGCCTGGCCGGGCACCTCCCTCGCGAGGAGCTTCCCCAGGGTCGGCGTCGCGGCGAAGGTGCTCGAGCCGATCTCCTTCTGGAGGGTCAGCAGCGTGAGCTTGATCGCGCCCCGGCGCTCCTTCTGGCTCTGCACCAGCCGCCGGACCAGCCGGGTGACGCTCTCGTACAGCTCCCGCTCGGCCGGGCTCTGGTCGAAGAGGACGTTCGTGACGTCGCGCCGCGGAAAGCGGATGGACGTGCTCGCCCGCGTGGTCCGGATCATCGTCTCGGAAAGCAGCGTGGCCAGGCGCTGGGTGTTCTGCGGCATGCGGCGGTCGCCGCGGCGCATGAACTCGCGGCCGAACGTGCGGTAGGTGCCGAGCAGTCCGGGCCGTAGGAGCTGGACCAGGTTGTACAGCTCGTGCAGGTCGTTCTGCACCGGCGTCGCGGTGAGAAGGAGGAGATAGCGCGGCGCCAGCCGGTCCAGGAATTTCCACGCGAGCGTCTTCTGGTTCTTCAGCCGGTGCGCCTCGTCGACCACGACCAGGTCGAAGGACGCGGCCGCGACCTTGTCGCGGTGGCGGAGGAGCTTGGCCGTGTCCATGGAGGCGAGGAGGAGAGGCTCCTCCCACCAGGCCGTCCCGTGCTTCAAGATGGCGAACTCCAGGTCGAACTTGCGCCGGAGCTCCTGGTCCCACTGCTCCACCAGGGACGCGGGCACCAGGATCAGGGCCCGCTGCACCAGCCCGCGGAGGAGATATTCCTTGAGCACCAGACCCGCCTCGATGGTCTTTCCCAGGCCCACCTCGTCCGCGAGGAGCGCGCGCCCCCGCATCCGCCGCAACACCGTGGTGCACGCCTGCACCTGGTGCTCGTACTTCTGGACGTCGTGCAGGAGGTCGAGGCAGAGGAGCCGGTCGAAGCCGCGATGCAGGGAGTAGCGCTCCACGCGCAGACGGATCTCGTGCTCGCGAGCCGCGTCATAGGGCCCCGCTAAGAGGCGCTGCACCAGGTCCTCGGCTCCGGGCGCCACGCGGAACTGTCCGCGCGTCGGCAGGTCCAGCCCCAGCCGCACCGACGCTGCCGCCGGAGCGGACGCGACCACCGGCGGCCCGGTCGAAGCGCGCCCCGTCCCGCGCACCGGCTCGAGGGGGTAGAGCGACGTGAGCCGCCGGATCCCGTTCGCGAAGGCGATCTCCAGCACTTCGAAGCCGTCGCGCTCCCGCACCTCCACGATCAGCCCTTCGCCGAAGGATCGGTGCAGCACGCGGTCCCCCACGCGGAACCCGGGCGAGCGGGGATGCCCTCCGTCCCGTCTCACCGAAGCTCCCACGTCTCGCCCTCGACGGGGATCCGGCAGTCGAGGTCGGGGAGTCCGGCGCGGAGCGCCTCGGCCCGAAGCAGATCGGCGTGGACGATCGCGCACCCCGCCGAAGGGCGGCAGCTCTCCGCCTGGGCCACCAGGGCCGGATGATCGGCGTGCGCGCTGAATCCGTTCAGCACCACGACCTGCGCCCCCACCATGAACGGCTCGCCGAAGATCTTCACCTCGGGGACGTGGTCCACCAGCCGCTTCCCCAGCGTGCCGTCCGCCTGGTACCCGACGATCACGATGGTGTGCCGCGGGTCCTCGATGGTGTGCCTCAGGTGGTGCAGGATGCGGCCGGCCTCGCACATGCCGGACGCCGCGATCGTGATGAAGGTGCCCGGCCGGTCGTTCAGCTTCTTCGATTCCTCGGCATCCCGCACCGCGGTGACGCGGCGAAGGCCCAGCGGATCCTCGCCGCGCTTGATCGCCGTCCGCGTCTCCTCGTCGAAGACGTCCGTGTGCCGGGCCACGACCGCCTGCACCTCGTTCGCGAGCGGGCTGTCCAGGAAGATCGGCAGCTCCGGGATGCGGTGCTCGTTTTCCAGGCGATTCAGGGCATGGACCACCTCCTGCGCGCGGCCGACCGCGAAGGCCGGAATCACGATCCGCCCGCCACGCTCGACGGCGGCCTTGACCACCTTCTCCAGCGCCTCGAGGAGCGACCCCTCGCCGGGATGAGTCTTCCCGCCGTAGGTGCCCTCTAGGATCAAGTGGTCCGCGCGCGGGAGCGGCTCCGGGTCGCGCATGATGGGGCGGTCGGGGCGCCCCAGATCCCCGGAGAAGACGAGCGACCCCGGTTTCCCGTTCTCCTTCCAGCGCAGCTCCACGCTTGCCGACCCCAGGATGTGCCCGGCGTCGTGGAACGTGGCCAGAAGACCGGGCCGGACCTCGACCGGCTTTCCGTACGGGTGCGACTGGAACAGGTCCATCGCGTGCTCCACGTCCCGCGTCTCATAGAGGGGCCGGATGGCGCCGCGGCCCCGGCGACCCTGTTTCCGGTTCAGGAACTCGGCGTCCTTTTCCTGGATGTGGGCCGAGTCCAGGAGCATCACGCGGCAGAGATCGGCGGTCGCCGCGGTGGCGTGGATCGGTCCGTGGAACCCGCTCTTGACCAAGAGCGGCACCGCCCCCGAGTGGTCGATGTGTGCGTGGGAGAGGACCAGAGCGTCCACAGATCCCGCGTGGAACGGGAGCGCCCGATTCCGCGCCTCCGACTCGGAGCGGCGTCCCTGGAAGAGGCCGCAGTCGAGGAGGACGTTGCCGGGCCGGCCTGCGAGCAGGTGCTTGGACCCGGTCACGGTGCGCGCCGCGCCCCAGAAGGTGACGCGCACGCCGGCTAATCCCCGGGGTAAGCGTGAATCCCGAGGCTCACCTGGCCCATCGAGGTGAACTCGGAGTTGGACACGAGGGCATAGCCGCGCACGGAGAAGTCGAGGGAGAAGCGCGGGCGGATGAAGCGCTCGAAGCCCACCCCCCCCAGGGCGAAGAGCCCTTCATTGACCCGGCTGACCTGGTCCATGGTGAACTCGATGTCGGGAGTCGCGAGGCCGACCCCGCCCAGGAAGTACGGATTGAACTCGCGCTCGCGGTGGACGTAGAAGATCCCCTCCACCGAAACGGTGGTGATCACGACGTGGCTGTCGGCGAACTGGCCGGGTACGTTGACGGGCGCCTGGATGGCGCCGTACCGCTGGTGCTCGAACGAGAATCCCAGCGCCGAGCTGGGCGAGAGCATGTAGCGGAAGCGGAACGCGTAGCCCGGCCCCTGGTCGAAGCCGTCGGCGATCCGCGAATTCCCGCGCACCGCGCCCACCTGTCCCTGCATCCCGAGGCTGATGGTGTTGGGGCGTTGCCGCCGGAGCCGGGGCTGTGCCCGGGGGGAAGGCGCCGGCTGACGCTTCCCTTCGCCGAGCCCCGTCAGCAGCCCGGCGGACAGCCATGTGACGGGCGTCGCCGGTAGACCCACCGCGGGCGTCGCGGCAAGCTCCACGGCCTGCGGAAGCGGCGCGGCCGGTGGCAGCGACGCGGCCTGCGAAAGCGGCTCGCCCCACGACCCGCGCGGGAACATCAGCGCCAGCGCGAGCCACACGCCCGCGATCCCCCAGACCCGAATCCTTTCCATCCTACCTCCCCTTCCCCGGCGTGACGTCAGGCTCTCGGGTGGAACTTCGTGTGCACTTCGCGCAGATACTTCCGATCGAGGTGGGTGTAGATCTGGGTCGTCTCGATCGAACGGTGCCCCAGGAACTCCTGCACGACGCGCAGGTCGCACCCTCCCTCGAGGAGGTGCGTGGCGCACGAGTGCCGGAGCGTATGCGGCGATACCGGGTGCTCGATCCCCGCGGCCCGCGCGTACCCGCGCAGGAGCTTCCAGTACCCCATCCGCGTGAAGGCGCGCCCCAGGCGAGTCACGAACACGGCGCGCTCCCCCCGGCCGCGCGCGAGGAGCGGACGCGCCGCTTCGAGATAGCGGAGCAGCGTCTCCTTCGCTTTCCGGCCGAACGGGACGATGCGCTCGCGCTGGCGCTTCCCCGTGCATCGGACCAGCCCCTCTTCCAGGTCCACCTCCTCCAGCGTCAGACCCACAAGCTCGCTCGCCCGAAGCCCCGTCGCGTACGCCATTTCGAGAAGGGCCCGGTCCCGGACCGACTGCGTGGATTCCCCGCCCGGAGACTGGAGGAGGGCCTCCACCTGCTCCACCGACAGCACGTCCGGAAGGGGACGCGAGCGTCGAGGCGCGCGGACAGGGAGCGCGGGATTGTCTCCCGCGAGCCCCCGCCGGCGCAAGAACTCGTGGAAGGACCGGAGGGCGGCGATCTTGCGAGCGACGGTGGATGCGGACCATCCTCCCGCCGCCACGTAGGCCTCGATTTCCTGGGAGGTGGCGGCGGCGAACGCCTTGCGCCCGCGCCCGGCCAGGTAGCGGTCGTACTGCGCCAGGTCGCGCCCGTAGGCGCGGACCGTGTTCACGCTCAGCCGGCGCTCCTCGGAGAGGTGGTCGCGGTATTGGACGAGGAGCGGACCCAGGACCGTGCGGGCGCGCGCCTCGCTCACCGGCGGCTCAACGGAACAGTCCGAGCACGCCGCGGCGGCGCCAAGCCAGCTCGAGCTGGCCGCCCTCGAGCGAGAGGAGATAGCGCTTCCAGTCGAGGCCCGATGTGAATCCGCCGATCGAGCCCGCGAAGTGGATCACCCGGTGGCAAGGGACGACGATCGGGACCGGGTTCTTGCCGAGCGCGTTTCCGACGGCGCGGATCGCGCGCGGTGCGCCGGCGCGCGCCGCGATCGCCGAGTACGACTCGACCTGCCCCCAGGGGACGTGGCGGGTCGCTTCCCAGACGCGGCGCTCGAACGGCG
>DATGVG010000195.1:0-39124 GCA_035300625.1 Candidatus Limnocylindrales bacterium | reverse complement strand
TTGCGGTCGTGAACGGGGAGTTTTACGGGTCGGCCCCCCTCCGCGATCGACTCCTCCGCGGCGGCCATGCCTTTCGCGGCGCCAGCGACAGCGAGGTGCTGGTTCATCTCTGGGAGGAGATGGGCCCCGAGGCGCTCCAGCAATTGACCGGTATGTTCGCGCTGGCGGTGTTCGACACCAAAGCCCGCGTTCTGCTCCTGGCGCGGGACCGGATGGGAAAGAAGCCGCTCTACTGGCACGACGACGGAAGTCGGATCGTCTTCGCGTCCGAGCTGAAGGCGCTTCTCCTCCATCCAGGAGTTCCTCGGGATGTCGACGAGAGCGCCGTCGTCGAGTCCCTGACCTTTGGGTACATCACATCCCCCCGGTCGATCTGGAAGGGGGTGAACAAGCTCCCTCCCGGACACTTCATCCTCTGCGACTCGTCGGGCCCGCGCACGAAGCGCTACTGGACGCCCCCGGCCGAGGGGCCGCGTCCGGAATCGGGGCAGGCGGCCGCGGAGGAACTCCGGCGCGAGATCGAGGATGCGGTGCGGACGCGCCTTGTCGCGGACGTTCCGATCGGCGCACTGCTCTCGGGGGGGATCGATTCGAGCTGCGTCGCCGCGGTCATGTCCGCTCAGCGCGGCACCCCGATCTCGACGTTCTGCGTGGGGGTCGAGGGCACGACCGACCAGGACATCCTCCACGCCCGGCTGGTCGCGAGCCAAATCGGCAGCGATCACCACGAGTACTGGATCGGGCCCGGCTCCCTCGCTCTGCTCCCCCGTCTCGTGTGGGCGCTGGATGAGCCGTTCTTCGATCCCTCCATTCTGCCGAGCTACCACGTGGCGCGCCTCGCTCGCGAGCGCGTGACGGTCGTGCTGTCGGGCGACGGGGGCGACGAGATGTTCGGCGGGTACGACACGTATCGCAAGGCGATGCGACATGCGGCCGCCGATTGGGTGCCCTGGCCAGGGCGGAACCTGGTCGCCTCCGCGGCGAGAGCGTTTCGGCTGGGGGGGAACTTAGGGGAACGGATGCGCCAATGGGACCGGGACCTCCTCCAGCGCCATCTCTGGAACATGTCCCTGTTCCACGCCGAGGACTTCGAGGGTCTTCTGGCGCCCGGCCTGGCTGAGGCTGTCGCGTCCTCGCCGATTCCCTTGGCGCGGCGCCCACGGCGAAATGGCGAGGGGATCGCCGGCCTGCTCGCCTATGACGCGGAGACCTACCTTCCGGACGACGTGCTTGCCAAGGTGGATCGAATGTCGATGCTCAACTCTCTGGAAGTGCGGACGCCTTTGCTGGACCAACGCATCGTCGAATTCTCGGCTCGGCTCCCGATCTCCATGAAGCTGCACCAAGGCGTGACGAAATGGGTGCTCCGCGAGGCAGTGAAGGGGATCCTGCCGGAGCCGGTCCTCCAGCGGCGGAAACGAGGATTCGGAGTACCGCTGTACCGATGGATGGATCAGGGGCTTCGAGCCCTCGCGAGCGAGATCCTGTTGGACGGACGCTGTGCGCGCAGAGGCTGGCTGGATCCAAAGGGCCTGGCCGCGCTTCTTGGCCCCGGACCCCAGCCTGGCCGACGCGCGCACCAGGTATTCGCGCTGACCTGCCTCGAGCTGTGGGCGCGCACGTACGTCGATCGTCCCCGGGAGGACCTCGTTTCACCGATGGACGGTCCCCTGGAGCTCCACCCGGCTGTTTCCGTCGAGCAAGTCGCGTAACCGGCTATTGGCGATGCCCGGGCTCCGATGTCGGACCGGCAGCCTTCGTACCCTTGGCATCCAGCACCTCCCGCACCTTGTGCGCGAGGGTCTCCGGCATGAAGGGTTTCTGCAGAAACGCGAAGCCAGGATCGGTGCTTCCATAGGCGGAGAACGCCCGCTCGCTGAATCCGGAGATGAAGAGGACCTTGGTCTCCGGTCGCGCTTTCTGCATGCGCAGCGCCAGCTCGGAACCGCCCATCACCGGCATGACGATATCCGTCACTAGGAGGTGGATCGGGCCCTCCTGGCGTTCCAACAGCTCCAACGCGTCAGTCCCCTTGTGCGCTTCGAGCACCTGATACCCGCATAGCACCAGCGTCGCTCGAATGACCGCGGCAACCGCATCCTGATCCTCGACTACGAGGATGGTCTCCGCCCCGCGCGGAACATCGGCGAGGCTCTCCGTTCGCACCGCCTGCTCGGCCGTCCCGGCTTCGCGCGGCAGATAGACCCGGAACGACGTTCCCCAGCCGACCTCGGTGTACACCTGGATGGCGCCTCCCCACTGCTGGACGATCCCGTAAACGGTCGAGAGTCCAAGACCAGTCCCGCTTTCCGGGCCCTTGGTCGTGAAGAAGGGCTCGAACATTCGCGCCTTGGTCTCCTCGTCCATTCCGGTGCCGGTGTCGCTGACCGAGAGGAGGACATAGGCTCCCGGCTTCACGCCCACGTGCTCGCCGACGTAAACCTCACCGAGATCGATGTTCGAGGTCTCGATCGTCAGTCTCCCGCCCTGGGGCATGGCGTCGCGGGCGTTCACCGAGAGATTCATGATCACCTGCTCGATGTGGCCCGGGTCCGCCTTGACGGCCCACAAGTTGTCGCCCGGGACCACGGCTAGATCGATGCTCTCGCCGATCAGGCGGCGTAGCATCTTGCCCATGTCGGATACGATCGCGTTGAGATCGAGTAGCCGTGGCTGCAGGACTTCTCGGCGGCTGAACATGAGAAGCTGGCGCGTGAGATGGGAGGCGCGAGTGGCTGCCTTCAAGATTTCCTCCATGTCGCGACGCGCGGGATCCTCGGGCTTCATGCGCATCGCCAGGAGCTGGCCATAGCCCATGATCGCGGTGAGGAGGTTGTTGAAGTCGTGGGCCACGCCCCCCGCCAGGCTCCCGACGGCCTCCATCTTCTGCGACTGGCGGAGCTGACTCTCGAGATTTTGCCGCTCGCGGCGCACGGCCGCCTCGCGCAGCTCCCGCTCGATCGCCGGCGCCAGGCGCTTCAGGTTGCTCTTCATCACGTAGTCGTTCGCGCCGGCTCGCATGGCGGCGACCGCGGTCTCCTCGCCGATCGTTCCCGAGACGAAGATGAACGGCAGCTCGGGGTGCTTCTCCCGCACGATGGCGAGCGCCGCGGTTCCGCCGAATCCGGGGACGTTGTAGTCGGAGAGGACGAGGTCCCACTTGTGCTGGGCGAGCGCCGCGCGCAGCGCCGCCTCGGTGTCGGTGCGAACGTGCTCGACCTCGTACCCCGCGCGCTCCAGCTCGCGCAGGGTGAGGCGGCTGTCGTCTTCGGAATCCTCGACGACGAGAACGTTGAGGTTGGCAGCCATCTCAGCTCGTTGCCGCCGCTCGGGGCCGCGGAGGGGGCTCGTTCAGAACCAGCCAATACAGCCCCAGCTCTCGGACTGACTCGGTGAACTGGTCGAAATCCACGGGCTTTCGGATGTAGCTGTTCGCGAAATTCGCGTAGGCCACCAACCGATCCCGCTCCTCGGCCGACGAGGTCAGGATGACCACCGGCATCGTCTTCGTCCGCTCGTCCGCTCGAATCCGCTTCAGCACTTCCAGTCCGTTGATCTTGGGAAGGTTGATGTCCAGGAGCATCACCTGCGGCCGCTGGTTCAGGTCGCGAGTGGCGTGCGCTCCGTCGCCAAAGAGATAATCCAGCGCCTCCTGACCGTCGCGCACCATCACGATGCTATTGGAGATGTTGTTCTTTCGAAGGGCGCGGAGCGTAAGCTCCTCGTCGTTCGCGTTGTCCTCCGCGATGAGGATGACCTTGTCTCTCATGATCCGTTCTCCCACAAGGTGAAATAGAAGGTTGCCCCTTTGTCCACCGCCCCTTCCGCCCAGAGCCGCCCGCCATGCCGATGAATGATCCGCTGTACCGTCGCCAACCCCACACCCGTGCCTTCGAAGTCGCTCTGGCGATGAAGCCGCTGGAATGGCGCGAACAACAGATCGGCGTGTGCCATGTCGAACCCGGCGCCGTCGTCAGCGACAAAGAACACGCGGCGGCCGTTGGTCCCGGTCTGTCCCAGCTCGATCCGCCCTGTGGGGTGCTTCGACGTGAACTTCCACGCGTTGCGCAGCAGATTGTCGAGGACGACGCGGAGGAGCTGCGAGTCGCCATCGGCGCGCAGGTCGGGCGCGAGGACGAAGGATACCTTGCGCTCCGGTTGCGCTTGTTCGAGCGAGGCGGCGATCTCCTGGCCAACGGCTCCCAAGTCGACCGGCTCCCGCCGCAACTCCGCCCGGGAAAGGCGAGCCAAGTTGAGCAAGTCGTCGATCAGCAATCCCATCTGCCGCGTCGCGTTTCGCACACGCTCCAGGTGGCGGGTCCCGGTCTCACCCAGCGCCTCCCCGCAGTCCTCCAGCAGCGCTTTGCTGAACCCGTCGATGGCCCGCAACGGGGCCCGAAGGTCGTGGGAGACCGAGTACGAGAACGCCTCCAATTCCTTGTTCGAGGTCTCGAGCTCTATCGTGCGTGCGGCCACCCGCTGCTCGAGCTCGGCGTTGAGCTGGCGGAGCCGGCCCTCGCTGGACCGGAGCGCTGTGTCCCGCTCCTGGATCTCCGCGAGCATGTCATTGAACGCTCCCGCGAGCAGGCCCAGCTCGTCGTCGCTGACGGTCTCGACGCGGATGGAGTAGTCCTTGCGCTCGGAGACGGCCCGCGCGGCTTTGGCCAGGACGAGCACCGGCTGCGCGATTCGCCGCTGCAGCCACGTCGAAAGCGCGAACGACACTCCGATCGAGCCGAGCAGGGCGCCGAGAACCACGAGGGCGTGAACGCGGACGCCTTGATCGAGCTGGCGCAGATCGGTCTTGATGTACAGCGTTCCGAGACGATTCGCTCCCTCGGCCACGCTCTGGTTCACGACCAGGTTCTCCTTCTCGAAGAGCCTTCCGGGCCTACCCGGCTTGCGCGGGACGAGGGGTGGCGCGGCTCCATTCGGGTAGGTCGCGAAGAGGCGGCCTTGGCCGTCGTAAAGCGCGGCCGCCACCACGGACGGATCGGTTCGAAGCGCGGAGAGCACCTGTCGTGCGTCCTCCGGATTTTGAAACGCGAGCGCCGCGGTGGAGTTGGCGGCCAGGATCCCCGCTCGAGTCGAGAGTTCCGTGCCGAGCAGGCTCCGGAGGCTCATGGCTTCCCGGGCCACGAGCACCGCTCCCGTCAGGACCAGGGCGGTCGTGCTCGTCAGCATGATCGCGATGACCAGCTTCCGCTGGATGGTGGTCCGAGGCGCCTTCATCCCTGGCTCCCCTTGGGATGGACAATTTCCGCTTGGCGAAGCAGCTTGGAGCTGATGATCAGCTTGGCGGTGTCCGCGGCGGCGAGGTTGATGCGCAGCTTCAAGCGGTTCCGCGCCAGCGTGAATCCCACGATACCGTTCTGGGCGACGAAGTCCTTGGTGTCGCCCACGGTGAGCAAGTTGCGCCCCTTCAGCCGGGTCAGGATGGCGGCCATTCGGCTGGCCTCGGACGGGCAAATGAAAAGGACGTGGCAGGTGTCGATCTCGTCCACCGTGCGGTATCGGCGCACCACCAGCTTCCGGCCTCCCACGGCCTCGTTCGTGACGATCTCGTCCAGACCACCGCCGAACGGATCCTCGCCCAGCACGCCGATCGTGATGGGCGAGTGCGCGTCCGCAAAGGCGCGCGCCGGCCACTCCACGAAATGGGCGAACTGGTACAAGAAGACCGCCTTGAGGTCATACTCCGGAGTTCGCTTGACCTCGAGGGCATTGGCCACGGATGCCGAGGAGGTTGCGCACAGCCCGAGCAGGGCCAGGGCCGGAACAAGGCCCCGGAGGAGGCGTCTTCGCGCGGGGGGGCTTAGAAGCGGCATGTGACCTTGCCATAGAGGCTGCGCGCGACCTCTCTCCTCGAGGCCGCCGTCCCGAACTCGGGATGCTGGGGCTCGAAGAGGTTCGAACCGACGAGGGCAATCTCCACCTCCTTCGTCGGCTGCCAACCGAAGCGGCCGTCACAGGCGATGTAGCTCGGAACGCCCTGGTGCGGGAGCTTCCCGACCGATCGTATTCCCACGTCCAGAGCGAGGTCGTGCGGCAGGGTCACCGAGGAGCGGAGGTACCACTGGTTGCGAGGTGAGTCGCCGGTCTGCTTCACCGACGTCGTGTCCGCGCTTCCCGGCGTGGCGCTGAGCTCGAGCTTCAGGTACGCGTATCCGCCGGAGACCCGCCACCATTCCCGCGCCTGCACGTCCGCGCTGGCCTCCACCCCATGGGAGTTCCCGTCCATGCCGTTGGCGAGAAACGCGGGAGACCCCGGTTCCAGGGTTCGGAGCTTGTCGTACGAGTCATAGAAACTTGCGAGCGATGCGGTGACCCTGGGGCTGGGTTGGACGCGGTAGCCCAACTCGAACGCGCGCAGGACTTCCGAGTCGAAATCCGGTCCGCCGGCGAGAAAGTACGGAGGACTCGCGGGAACGAATAAGTCACGATCGATCCGCGACGGCGTCCGCACCGCCCGCGAGATCGCGGCCCAAACCGTCTGCTTGGCCGCCGGAGTCCACGCGAGGCGGGTGCTGGGCTGGTACTCGACGCCCGTGTAGTCGTTGTGCTCGACTTTGGAGCCGAGCGTCCATACCAGTCGATTCTCCGCCAGGGTGATCTCGTCCTGCACGAACCCGCTGAATACCCGCCGCTTCAGGTGGTCGGGGAGGAACGCGAGGCCGGGGCTGTTCCGGATGACATCCAAGGACTGGCGGTACCCCAGGCCCCACACGATGTCGTGCGCTCCGCCTACGGCAAGGCGGTGGCGCAGGGTCGCGTCGTATGTGTCGAGGCCCTCGTCGAAGACGTTGGGGATCGTCCGGTTCGTGCGGTCGTAGTAGACGTTGAGCTGGAGATCGGAGAGCGGGGAGAAGTGGTGCGCCCAGCGCGCCAGGACGTTTCCTCCGCTGATCTCCTGGTCGTCGGAAGCCGGCTGGTCGATCGCCCCGCCGTACACATCGCCCTGCAGCGTGATGGCGTTCGCCGTTGCGGGCGTCCAGTCGGCGCGGAAGCCGCCCTGACCCATCGTGAACTCGTCGCCGGCCTTCTGCCCATTCGGCCGGAGCGAAGCGTCGCGTTGGAAGCCCTTGCCGTAGACTCGGACGAAGGCGTTCTGCCCGAGAGCTCTGCCGTACCGAAGCCCGCCGAAGCCCCGCTCGCCATTGCCGCCGCCTCCGGTGACCAAGAGCCCCTGCGTGTCGCGGGCGGGCTTGCTGATGACATTGATGACTCCGTTGACCGCGTTCGCCCCCCACACCGTGGCACCCGGACCCCGGATGACTTCGATCTGCTCGACGTCCTCCAGGAACACGTCCTGCGCTTCCCAGAACACGCCGGAGAAGAGCGGGGTATACACGCTGCGTCCGTCGATGAGGACCAGGAGCTTGTTCGCGACCGTGCCGTTGAACCCGCGAGCCGTTATGGCGTACTGGCGCGAGTCGACGCGCGCGACCTCGATGCCCGGGATGTAACGCAGAGCCTCGGCGATGCTCAGCGCTCCCATCCTCCGGATGTCGTCGCCCGTCACGACTCGGACTGCCGCAGCCGCCTCGGAGACCGGCTCTGGTTTGCTCGAGACCGACGTGACCTCCAGGTCGAACAACTCCTCGAGGCTCAGCTTCTTCAGAGTGCCCCGATCGGCGAGTTCGGGATCTGTTCCCGCGCCGGCCGTCGGCGCCGAGCACAGGATGACCGCGACAAGAATGGGAAAGAGGCCGACTCGAGCCTTCATTGCCTGCCTCCAGGTAAGCGGCGATCAATCAAAGGATTGGCGACATTCCACTGTCGTAAATCGGCAGTCCGGATGGGTCTCTTAAGGATTATTGGGGGTTGACATATTCCCGAATAGGCATATAATATCCAATCATGTCACGAGCCGCCACCAGCTCCGACGTCTTCAACGCGGTCGCAGAGCCGCACCGGCGGGCCATCCTCGACTTCTTGGCGACCGAGGAACGCCCGGTCGGCGAGGTCGTCCGGGCGCTTGGGCTGGCCCAACCGTCGGTCTCGAAACATCTGCGGGTGCTGCGTGAGGTCGATCTGGTGTGCGTACGTCGTGACGGCCGCCGGATGCTGTACCGCACGAACGCGGAAGCGATACGACCCCTGCACCAGTGGGCCAGCACGTTCGAGCGTCTCTGGGCGCACCAGCTCCGCCGGATCAAGGAGCGCGCCGAATCGAAGCGCCGGTGAGCCACCCACGAACATCACAGGAGGAACGCATGGTACTGCCAGCTTCGACCGCGAATGATCTGACCCTGAACATCACCCAGGAGATCCGAGTCAACGCCCAGCTCGACGCGACGTTTGCCGCGCTGCTCGAGCAGATCGGACCGCACAATGAGTTCGAGGACGGCAAGCCGATGCCCATGAAGCTCGAAGCCCGGCCCGGCGGACGCTGGTACCGCGATCTCGGAAACGACAACGGGCACCTGTGGGGGCACGTGCAGGCCATCAAGCGCCCCACGCTGCTCGAGATCAGCGGCCCGCTCTTCATGTCCTTCGCCGCTGTCTCGAATCTTCAGTACCGCCTGACTCCCGTGGACGGCGGCACCCTCATCACCTTCAAGCACAGCGCGCTGGGACTGATTCCCGATGAGCACCGGACCGGCGTGCAAACCGGCTGGGCGCACATGCTCGAAGGCATCCGGAGAGCGGCGGAAAAGGGCGACAAGAAGAGGTCGTGACGGCCCCTGGATCCAGCAGGGGAGAGGAGGAGCTGTGTGCCCCGTGTGCATCGCAAACATGGCGCTGACGGTCGCCGGAGCTACCTCGACGGGCGGGCTGACCGCGCTCATCGTAACGAGGTTTCGCGCAAAGGGGATCGCTAAGAGGATCGCCAGGATGAATCGCCCGCGACCCAAGCCAAAGAGGAATTCACCGTGACGAAGAGCGCACTGGAACATGCGAAAGTCGTGGCCCGAGATGAGTGGCTGGCCGCGCGCAAGCAGTACTTGACCAAGGAGAAGGAATTCAGCCGGCTTCGCGATGAGCTGAGCCGGCAACGCCGCGAGCTGCCCTGGGTCAGGGTGGAGAAGAACTACGTCTTTGACGGACCCGATGGAAACGAGACGCTCGCCGACCTCTTTGGCGGCCGCAGCCAGTTGATTGTCTACCATTTCATGCTGGGTCCGGGGTGGGAGCAGGGCTGCCCAAGCTGCTCTCTCCTCGCCGATCATTTCGACGGCAGCGTGATCCACCTCGCGCAGCGGGACGTGACGCTGCTGGTTGTATCACGGGCGCCGCTGGCTCAGATCGAAGCCTTCCAGAAGCGCATGGGGTGGCGTTTCAAGTGGGTCTCGTCTCACGGGACCGATTTCAACTCCGACTATCACGTGTCGTTCACGAAGGACGAGATGGCGAAGGGCATGGTGGACTACAACTACGAGATGCAGAAATTCGGGAGCGAGGAGGCCCCCGGCGCCAGCGTGTTCACCAAGGACGCGAGCGGCAACATCTTCCACACCTACTCGACCTACGCGCGCGGGCTCGACATTCTGGTGGGGGCGTACAACTTCCTCGACCTGGTGCCGAAGGGCCGCGACGAAGGCGGCTTGACCCACACGATGGCGTGGGTTCGCCACCACGATCGGTACGACGCGGCTCCGTCGGGAAAGCGGACGTAACGTATTGCATCGAAACACACTAATGGGATGCCCGACTGGGACCAAAGTCCCATACCGGTATCCCTTCTCACGGGTCCATATTGGTAAGTGAGAATCCACGATTCGTTTGGAGTGAACCCGCATCCAAAGGCGAACCATGGCTTTGGTCGCTTCACCGATTGACGCCCAGTCTGTCGCGAGCGCTCTCTCCGAGATCGCCGAGATCGCGTCGGAGACCTTGGAGCTTCAGGACGTTTTCGACCGGGTAGCGGCCGCCATTCGGGAACTCATTCCGTTCGACAACATGGGAGTGGTTCGGATCCTGGACGCCGAGCGTGCGGTGCTCCACGCGAGCACCGTGCCGTGCAAGGGTCCGGAGTGCACTGAGCCGATCCCGTTGACTTCGTGGTCGCCGCGGATGCGGCCGCGCGCCGGACCGAATCCTCGGATCAACGACGCGCAGGCCGAGTTCGACCCCACCTTCTTCTTCGACGCGAAGGCGCTCCAAGGCGGCGTGCGCTCGGCGATGTGGGAGCCCTTCCGCACCACCAGCACCCTCCGGGGCGGCGTCTGGCTGGCTGCCTACCAGCCGCATGCGTTCACCGAAGAACACCAGGAAGTCCTCCGGCCCATCGCGGCGTTGCTGGGGTCCGCGGTGGAGCACTGGCGACTCTGGGACATCGAGCGCCGGCGTCGGGACCGGCTCGACCGTGTCGAGACCCTGATGGGAACACTCGCCGAGTCGCTCGACGTGCGCGAGGTTTTCCAGCGCATTTCCGACGCGACGCAGCCAATCCTACCCCACGATATGATGTGCCTGACCGAGCTGGACGTGCGGGCCCGGACCATCCGGGTGACAGCGTCCGCCGGCAATGGCGACACCCCACCGCCGTCCGACGCGGTTTCACTCACCGATCTTGAGCTGGACCGGCGGATCGACTTCGAGATCATCCGTGACATTCCCGCCGAAATCGCTCCAGACACCGAGCGCCATCGCCTGATCGTCTCCTCGGGCATGAGGTCCTGGCTTCGGGTCCCCGTCTGGCAGGCGGGGGAAGTCCGGGGAGGTCTCAGCTTCTTCCACCGCGAGCCGGCGCGCTACGCGGGGGAGGACACGGAGGTCGCGATCCGGCTCGCCGATCGGATCGCTCTCGTGCTCTCGCACAAGCGGCTCGCCGAGGAGGCTCAGGTCGCCGCGGAGTCCCGTGAGCGCGCGGACAGGCTAGAGGCGACGGTGGAATCGCTGGCCCGAGAGCTGGAGACCCGGGGGCGGGGCCGCGTGATCGGAATGTCGCGCTCCTGGAAAGAGAATCTGCGCGCGGTCGGGCGCGTGGCGTCCTCCGAAACCAGCGTGCTCATCACCGGGGAGTCGGGGACGGGCAAAGAGGTGATCTCGAATCTCATCCACCAGGGCTCGCCGCGCGGGGGCAAGCCGTTCGTCGCGATCAACTGCGCGGCGCTCCCGGAGCAGCTCCTCGAATCCGAGCTGTTCGGTCACGAGAGGGGCGCATTCACCGGGGCCATCGCGACCAAGATCGGCAGGCTGGAACAGGCAGCGGGCGGGACGCTCTTCCTCGACGAGATCGCCGAGATGAGTCCCTTGGTCCAGGCGAAGTTTCTCCGGGTTCTCGAGGAGCGGGAGTTCCAGCGCGTCGGCGGGACGCGTACGCTCAAGGCCGACGTGCGTATCATCGCCGCGACCAACCGCGATCTCGCTGCGGGAATCGCACGGCACTCGTTCCGCGAGGATCTCTTTTACCGCCTCAACGTGTTCCAGATTCACATCGCACCCCTGCGCGAGCGGCCCGAGGACATTCTGCCGCTGGCCGAGGCCTTCCTGGTGGACCTGGGCAGGACGATGGGCCGTCCCGCCGCCGGGATTTCCCGGGACGCGCACGAGTGGCTGCTCGCCTACTCCTGGCCCGGGAACGTCCGCGAGCTGCGCAACGCCATCGAGCGGGCGATCCTCCTTTGCGACGGAGGGTTGATCACGCGCGATCATCTCCCTTCCGACACGGCACGCGACGGCGCGGGCTCGCCCGCGAAGGCAGACGGCTCATCGAACGGTTTTCACGCGCCCGCCACCCCCGCCTCCCCCGCTGAAGACTTGAATCTGGAGGACGTGGAGCGGAACCTGATTCAAAAGGCGCTCGTGCAGGCCAAGGGCAACAAATCCAGGACCGCGCGCCTCCTGGGTCTGACGCGAGCCCAGCTCTACTCCCGCCTCGACAAATACGGAGTCAGCTAGAAACCCTGCAGGCGGCACCCAGACGGTCGGCGTCCGGAAACCGACAGCCTGTCGATTCATCCGCAACGTGCGCGACGACGTCCGCATCCTCCACCTCGCTCCCTGGACACGACAACTCCAACGAGCGCACCAAGTCCCGGTCGTCACGCCTTCCCAACAAGCCCCTGGCACGCCCTTTGAGATAGGACCAGAACAGAGACCAGCGATGGGCGACGCGGCACGACGCACCACGCGCTTAGCCGCGCCGCACCGTCGCGGATCCAATCATCGAGGAGGAAGTCATGAAGACCAGCAGCATGAATACGTGGGCAGCCGTCGGAGCATTGTCCGTCTCGCTCTTCGTCGCCGGATGGGCGTCCATCGCCTCGGCCGAGGAGGAGAGCACCTTTGGGCCGCGCACCGAGGTCTCGCTGATGGGCGGGGTCCAAGCGCTCAACAAGAACGATACGGCGCTGCCGGATCGCTTCGTCAACGTTCCGGCGGTCGGGACCCTGGGGTACCGGTTCACCTCGAGGCTGGCCGCCGAGGGCGAATTCACATGGATGATTCCGGTCAAGCAGAGCGTGGACGTCGGATCGGGCACGACCCAGGATCGGAAGACGCCCAACATTCTCGCCTACCAGGCGAACCTGCGAGCCGACTTCCCGCTCGCGGCGTTGACGCCCTACCTGGCGGCCGGAGCCGGCGCGGTCACGTTTCTGTCCAACACCGACGCGGATCGCGTGCCCCAGCTTGCCAAATCGGAGACGGCCTTCGCGATCAACTTCGGAGGCGGCGTGACCTATGGACTGACGCAGCGCTTGGCGGTGCGCGGGGACCTTCGCGAGTTCGTCGCGTTCCCATCGAATAGCGCCGCCGGGCTGTCCAATTCCACCGGCGCGGACCAGATCTGGATGGAGCGCGGCACGGTCGGACTCTCGTACAAATTCTAGTTCCTCGCTTCACCCCCGCAACACCCCTGGAGCCGGGCCCTTCATGGGCTCGGCTCCGACCCGTTGACCCCCTCGAGCCATGCGAGGAGAAGTCGCGCGTTCCGCCGCTTTCGCGCGTGGATCGACGCTCTGTCGATTTACCTACAGTGGATCGAACGACCCTCGTTCCCGCTCCGCTCCTCGCACGACAGGACAAGTCTCGCGCGCAGAAGGGAATCGCGCCGCCTCCGCCTGCTCGCGTGGGTTCGGCACGCCTCTTGAGATAGAGCACGAGCGAAAGGAGAGGCACATGAGCCAACTCTACGTGGAACGCATCATCGGACTCCTGGCGACGGACGAAGCTCTTCGCCGGGAGTTCACGCGAGATCCGGCCGCGACCTTGATGAAGCTGATCGAAGGGGGAATGGAGCTGAACTGGTGTGAGCGGAGATCGCTCGCCGGATTGGACCCGGAAAAGCTGGCGCGCTTCGCCCAGGCAATCGATGCCCGCTTGCAAAAAATCGATCTTCAACGAGGTGCAATGTGAGGCTTTCAGCGATGGGTTGGAACACCGCGCTCGCGCTCCTCTTCACGCTGGGGCTTTCTGCAGGGTCCGCGGCAGGCGCCGAGCATCGTCTCACGCTGGACGACGCGGTCCGTTTGGCCCTGCAGCGAAACGAGGGGCTCTCGATTGAGCGAGAGTCGCTGGCCGCGGCGAAGGCCGCCGTGAGCGGGGCCAAGGGAGCCTACGACCCGGTTCTGGGGCTGGATGGAGCCTGGGGGAGATCGTCCGAGCCCGTGAACTCGTCGCTCTCGGGCACGTCGCCGGACCAGATCGGACCCAAGCTCGAGTCGGCGGAAGGCGGCGTCACTCTGCGGCAGCTTCTGCCCACGGGCGGGGCCCTTTCGCTGCGGGCGCGGGGCGCCCGGGAGACGACCGAGGATCCATTTTCTCTTCTGTCGCCCGCCTACAGTACGCGTGTAGGCGCGGAGCTGCGGCAGCCCCTCCTCCGCAATCGCGCCACGGACGCGGCCCGATTGTCCGTGCGTGTCGCCCAGGCGGGCCGCGATGGCGCCACGGCCTCGCTCCGGCGAGCGATCGTCGAGACGGTCGCCGCGGTCGAGCGGGCCTACTGGACGCTGACGGCCTCTCGCCTCCAGATCGACGTGCGCGACCAAGCGGTCCGCCTTGCCCAGGAGCAGCTGCAAGAGACGCAAGCCCGGGTGGAAACCGGCGACGTGCCCCGCACGGAGCTGGCCCAACCCCGAGCCGAGCTGGAGCGTCGGCGTGGCGAGCTTCTCGCCTCGAGCGAAGGGCTCTCACGAGCGGAGAACGGTCTGAAGCTGCTCATTCTGGACGGAGCGGAGGATGCGCTCTGGACCGAACAACTCGCCCCGGTCGAGAACGCGACGGTGGAGATCGTCCCCGTAGACGTTGCGGCATCCCTGGAACGCGCGCTCTCCGCCCGGCCGGAGCTGAAGATCGCGGATGCCGTCGTGAAGCAGCGCCGCGCCGAGTCCGCCTTCGCCCGCGACGGTATCTGGCCGAGCCTCGACGCGGTGGTCTCCTTCGACCAGTTCGGCCTGGCGGGCTCTTTGAATCCGGCCGGATCGGGCGGACCTCTCCCGTCGGATCTGGACGGGTCTTTCGGGAAGTCCTTCGAGTCGCTGGGCAGAGGCGATTTCGACGCCGCACGAGTCGGTCTGGTGTTGGGACTCCCGATCGGTAACCGGACGGCCCGGGGAAACGCGGAGGTCGCGCGCCACACGGAGCGACAGGCCGAGATTGACCTGGCTCGCACTCGCAAGACGATCCAGGCCGAAGTGCTGGACGCCGCCGCGGCCCTGGAGACGGCCGATCAGAGAATCGATGCGGCGAAGGCCGGCCGCGAAGCCGCCGAGATCCAGCTCTCGGCCGAGAAGGATCGGTACGACGCCGGGCGCTCCACGAATTTCCTGGTGCTGACCCGCCAGAACGACCTCTCTCGCGCCCGTCTGGACGAGATCTCGGCGCTTACGGATTACCGCACCGCACGCACGGAAATGGCCCGGGCGACGGGCTCGCTGCTTGACGAGCGTGGAATCGATTTTGGCGACAAGGCGCACTAGGAGGATGTCATGAAACGACGAATGCTGGTCATGCTCGCAGTCATGGTCGCCTTCATCGCGGCCATCGGAGTGGTGAAGTTCCTGCAGATCCGCGCGGCCATGGCGCAGAGCGCGTCCTACCAGCCGCCCCCCGAGGCCGTCACCACCATCGTCGCCCGCGAGGAGAAGTGGCCGGCCACTCTCAGCGCCATCGGGACCGTGGCTGCCGTTCACGGGGTCACGGTGAGCGCTGACCTGCCGGGGATTGTCGAGACCATCTCCTTCGATTCGGGCCGGAGGGTCAACACGGGGGACGTGCTGGTGCGGCTGGACGTGCGTCAGGAGCGGGCCCAGCTGGCCGCGGCGGAAGCCCAGCGCGATCTGACGCGCCTGGATCTCGAGAGGGCGAGCCAGCTCCTGGCGAAGGGAGTGGTCGCGCAAGCGGAGTATGACCGCCTGACCGCCGAGGCCAAGGAAGCCGAGGCGCGGGTCGGGGAGATTCGGGCGACGATCGAGCGCAAGCAGATCCGCGCCCCGTTTGCTGGAACCCTGGGCATTCGTCAGGTCAACCTCGGCCAGTACCTGGACGGCGGCGCCGCGGTGGTCCCGCTGCAATCCATGGATCCCGTGTACGTGAACTTCTCCGTGCCGCAGCAGGAGGCCGGAGTCTTGAAACTCGGATCCGAGGTGCGAGTGTCCGCCGACAGCGTCGCGGTCGGAGGGCCGACCGGCAGGGTCACCGCAATCAACTCGGTGGTCGACGAGGACACCCGGAACGTCCAGGTCCAGGCCGAATTTCGGAACCCCCGCTCCAGGCTGCGCCCCGGAATGTTCGTCGAGGTGGTAGCCGGGCTCGCCGCGGGCTCGCCGGTTGTCGCGCTGCCGGCGTCGGCGGTCAGCTATGCGCCCTATGGCAACTCGGTTTTCGTCGTGAGCGACCTCAAGGCTCCGAATGGAAAGAGCTACCGAGGAGTGATGCAGCGGTTCGTCAAGCTGGGAGGCGGACGCGGCGACCAGGTCGCTGTCCTGACCGGGTTGAAGCCCGGGGAAGAGGTCGTGACCTCCGGCGTGTTCAAGCTGCGCAACGGCGCCTCGGTCCTGGTCAACAACAAGATTCGACCGGGCAATGATCCCGCGCCGAAGCCGGAGGACAGCTGATGAAATTCACCGATCTCTTCATCCGACGGCCAGTCCTGGCGATGGTCGTCAGCCTGGTGATTCTGATCGCCGGGCTTCAGTCGATCCGCTCGCTGAGCGTTCGCCAGTATCCCCGCAGCGACATCGCGGTCGTGACGGTGACGACGGCTTACGTCGGCGCCAATGCCGATCTGGTGCGCGGGTTCATCACGACGCCCCTGGAGCGGGTGATCGCCAGCGCGGACGGCATCGACTACATCGAGTCGTCCAGCGCCCAGGGCGTCAGCACGATCACGGTGCATCTGAAGCTCAACTACGACACCAACGCCGCCCTCACCCAGCTTCAGGCCAAGGTGGCGCAGGTGAGGAACGACCTTCCGCCGGAGGCCCAGGCGCCGGTCATCGAGATAGCGACCGCGGACAACCGGTTCGCGGCGATGTACATCGGATTTTCATCGAAGGATCTGGATCAGAACCAGATCACCGATTACCTGACGCGCGTCGTGCAGCCCAAGCTGAGCGCGATCCAGGGCGTTCAGAGGGCCGATATCCTGGGCGGCCGCACCTTCGCCATGCGCGTCTGGCTCAAGCCCGAGAAGATGGCGGCCATGGGCATCTCGCCGTCCCAGGTCAGCGACGCCCTGGCGCAGAACAACTATCTCTCCACGCTGGGCCAGACGAAGGGATCGATGGTCTCGGTGAATCTGGTGGCCAACACGGCTCTCCAGACCGCCGACGAATTCCGGAAACTGGTGGTCAAGGAAGACAAGGGCGTCGTCGTTCGCCTGGGTGATGTCGCCGACGTGTCGCTGGGCGCCGAAAACTACGAGCAAGACGTCCGGTTCGACGGCCAGGGCGCCACGTTCATGGGCATCTGGGTGCTTCCCTCCGCGAATTCGCTGGAGGTGATCCGCAGGGTGCGCGAGGCGCTGCCCGGAATCCAGGCGCAACTCCCGGTGGGGATGAAGCTTGGAGTTCCGTACGACTCCACCGAGTACATCCAGAGCGCCATCCGCGAAGTCTTGAAGACGCTCACCGAGACTCTGCTCATCGTGATTCTCGTCATCTTCCTGTTCCTCGGCTCGCTCCGGGCGGTGATCATCCCGGTGGTGGCGATCCCGGTCTCGCTGATCGGCGCGGTATTCCTCATGATGGCGGCCGGCTTCACCATCAACCTGCTCACGTTGCTCGCCATCGTGCTCTCGGTGGGGTTGGTGGTCGACGACGCGATCGTGATGGTCGAGAACATCGAGCGGCACCTGCGAACGGGCGCGAGTCCCTTCCGCGCCGCGATCGACGCGGCGCGCGAGCTGATCGGCCCGATCATTGCCATGACCATCACGCTGGCGGCGGTCTACACGCCGGTCGCGATCCAAGGCGGCCTGACGGGGTCGTTGTTCCGCGAATTCGCGTTCACGCTGGCCGGCGCCGTGATCGTGTCCGGAATCGTGGCGCTCACGCTGTCACCGATGATGGGATCGAAACTGCTCCGCGCCGGCGATACCGAGCGCGGCTTCGCGGGCTGGGTGAATCGCAGGTTCGACGGCATTCGCGAGGGCTACAAGCGGGCCCTGTCCGGAACGCTCCAGTACCGGCCGGTCGTTTACCTCTTGTGGGCGATCGTCGTGCTGTTGATCGTGCCCTTCTACATGTTCTCGCAGCGCGAGCTGGCGCCCAAGGAGGACCAGAGCGTGGTCTTCGGCGTCATCCAGGCCGCGCCGAACTCCACCCTGGACCAGACCAAGCTCTACTCGTCGCAGGTGGAGCGCGTCTATCGGTCGTTTCCCGAGTACAAGAACACCTTCCAGCTGGTGACTCCGGGCGGGGGGTTTGGCGGAATGGTCACCAAGCCCTGGGACGAGCGGAAGAGGACCGCACAACAGATCCAGATGCAGGCGGCCGCGGGACTCTCGCAGATCCCGGGGATCCGGGTCATTTCGCTGGTCCCGCCCGCGCTTCCGGGCGGCGGGGACTTCCCGGTGGACTTCGTCATCGCCTCCACGGCCGAGCCGGAGCAGCTTGTCGCGTTCGCCAACCAGCTTGTCGGAAAGGCGTTCCAGAGCGGGATGTTCATGTACGCCGACGCCGACGTGAAGTTCGATCAGCCCCAGGTGCAAGTGGTATTCAACCGGGACAAGGTGCGGGCCCAGGGCGTTGCGATGAGCGAGGCGGGACGCGATCTCTCGACCCTTCTCGGCGGAAACTATGTGAACCGGTTCAGCATTCAAGGCCGCAGCTACAAGGTGATCCCCCAGGTGAAGCGCAGCGAGCGCCTCACTCCGGATCAGCTCAAGGACATCTACGTCACCGGGGCGAAGGGCACGCTGGTGCCGCTGTCGACCTTCGCGTCTCTCAAAACCACCACCGAGCCGCGGGAGCTGAAGCGGTTCCAGCAACTGAACGCGGTGCGCATCCAGGGCGTGATCCCGCCGGGAGTGTCCCTGGACCAGGCGCTGAGCTTTCTGGAGGGCGAGGCCAAGGGGATCCTTCCGCAGGGCTTCACCATCGACTACGCGGGCGAGTCGCGCCAGCTCCGCACGGAAGGCAGCCGGTTCCTCAGCATCTTCCTCCTCTCGGCGGTCCTGATCTTCCTGGTGCTCGCGGCTCAGTTCGAGAGCTTCCGTGATCCGTTCGTCATCCTCGCGGGCTCCGCGCCACTCGCGATTTGCGGCGCGCTGTTCTTCTCGTTCCTGGGCTTCACGACGTTGAACATATACAGCCAGGTAGGGCTGATCACGCTGGTCGGGCTGGTGGCGAAGAACGGGATCCTCATCGTCCAGTTCGCGAACCATCTGCGCGAGACGGGATTGGAGAAGCTGCCCGCGGTCATCGAGGCGGCGGGGACGCGGCTGCGGCCCATTCTGATGACGACGGCGGCCACGGTGTTCGGCCACCTACCGCTCGTTTTCGCCCATGGGCCGGGGGCGGGAGCCCGAAACAGCATCGGCATCATGCTGGTGAGCGGCATGATCATCGGCACCTGTTTCACACTCTTCGTGGTCCCCTCGATCTACATGCTCGTCGCGGGGGCGCACAAGCGGGTGGCCGTGCGAGACGAGGTGGGTGCGCCGGGGGCGGCCATCGCGGATCCGGTTGCCGGTCCGGCGTAGTTGGTGCGAGACTAGATTTCTCTCTGTGTGACTTGTCCGCCGGCGCAAGGTATGGGGCGAGCAGTTCGTCTGGAAGAGGCTTAACTGGGGGTGGCTATGTACCGACTTACAGGGCTCAAGCTGGGGTTGGGCAGCGATACCCTTGCACGGTACATACTGGTCGCATTTGCGATTGTGGTAATCGGCCTCGGAAAACCTGCCGATGCAGTGACCCTTGAAGCTGGCTGGGCATACCTGCCGAGCAGGTTTGAAGGTGCTAGGGCCAAAACCTTCATGCCGATGGTCGCACTGAGCGCGCCTCTTGGAAGTGAGACGTACGCTGCTGTGACCGCGGCTTACATCCGGTACGGGACGTCCGGACGTACGCGGTTCGTTCCGATCATTGCCACGCTACGCGCTGTGTACGGCCTACCGGGGGGTGGGCCAGGCGCAATATATGTCGAGGCTGGGCCGGCGCTAGTAATCGCAAGATGGCAACTGAGCCAGTCCACGACTGAGTCCCACGTCCTGCTTGGAGCTCTTGGACGGGGCGGAGTGTGGATTCCGCTGGGCGGCCCCGTCGCACTCGATCTTGGCGCTGGATACATAGTGACGCAGGACAAGATGTCCGGGTTTGTAACCGACGCGCCGCAGGAGCACCTTGAGGGAATCGCTTCAGCTATTTTTCAGATTAGGCTGGTGGTCGGAAACAAGGCGCTGTGGGCGCGAAAGGGCACATGAGGTGACCGCGCCCCCGCCGGGTTACTTCGCCGGCTTCACCGCTCGCACTTTGACCGACGCGACCGCGTCCCACGCCTTCTGCTCGACCACCACGGCCGGCAGGGGACCGTCCGCGCCGTAGCTCCGCTCCTCGAGCACCGCGACATCCTGGAACCCCGCGTCGCGAATCTGACGCAAGTAGTCGTCTCGGAGCGACGCGCCGGCGACGCAGCCCACGTACGCCTCGATCGACTTCCGGACCGCGTCGGGAATCGGCTTGGTCAGCACCAGGTCGCTCACCACCAGCCGGCCGCCCGGCTTGAGCGCCCGCTGCGCCTCGGCGAATACTCGCGGCTTCTCGGGAGACAGGTTGATCACGCAGTTCGAGATGATCACGTCCACCGAGCCGTCGGCCACGGGGAGATTCTCGATCTCGCCCAGGCGGAACTCGACGTTCGTGTAGCCTCCCTTGGCGGCGTTCTCGCGCGCGCGGCGGATCATCGAGGCGGTCATGTCCACACCGATGACGCGGCCGGTGGGACCCACTTCGCGGGCCGCGAGGAACGCGTCGATTCCGGCGCCCGATCCCAGATCGAGCACGGTCTCGCCCTGCTTCACCCCGGCGTGCGCGAGCGGATTGCCGCAGCCCAGCCCGAGATTCGCTCCATCGGGAATCGTGGCGAGCTGCTCCGCGCTGTATCCCATCTCTGTCATCGAGGACTCATCGGTGCTGCAGCACGAGGCGGCTCCGGTGGCGCATCCGCATCCGCAGTCGCTTCCCTCGGCCAAGGCACCGTATTTCTCGCGCACGGTGTCACGGATGTCGCTCATGGTTTGTCTCCTTCTTCCCGGCTCGTCAGCTCACGCGCGAGCTCCAGGAATTTCCGGCCCGTCTCGCGGCGGGCGCAGTAGCAGACGCGGGGCCCGTCGATGGCTCCCTGGATCCAGCCCGCGTCCTGTAACACCTTCAAGTGCTGCGACACCGTGGCCTGGGCCAGCGGCAGGCGGCCGACGATGTCGCCGCAGATGCACTCTCCTTTTCCCAGCAGCAGGCGCACGATGGCCACCCGCGCGGGGTGTCCGAGCGCCTTGGCGAGCCGCGCCAGCTCCACGTCGGCGGGTTGGCCGGTCCGGCGCGCGCGCGGCAGCGGCCGGCGCTTCGCGGGCGCCACTTTCAATGGAATCATCGGCCCTCCTCTAACGGATCGTTAATCGTAAATATACAATTTTAGGGAGCCCTCGTCAAGCCCAAAATTGAGAAGATGGTATTCTTCGGGTATGCCGATCACCGGAATCGACGCCTATCAGGCACTCCGCCAGGACGCTGCCGCGCTCGACCTTGGCTCGTGGGGGGTCCTTCGCCTGACAGGCTCCGACGTCCGCGAATTCCTCCAGGGGACAGCGACGCAGGAGCTGACGGCTACGCCCGCTCCTGCGACGCCTGCGGTGGCGCCCGACCGGGCGGCGCAAACGCTGTTCCTCACCGAAAAGGGCCGCCCCGTGGCGCTCGCGTGGGTCCTCATCGAGCCTTCGGGAAGCGAGGCGTGGATCCTCACCGACTCGGGTGCGCGCCAAACCCTGCGTCCCCACTTTGAGCGCTTCCGCATCATGGAGGACGTCGAATTCGAGGGGCCCGACGCGATGCCGCGCGTGATCGGCGTCGCGGGCCCGGAGCGCGCGTCCGTCCTCACGGCGCTCGCCCAAAAAACCCCGGGCTCGCGCGCGATTCCGGGTGAGCCGCTCTCGTTCCTGCTCGCGCCTCCCGAAACCGTGCCTCTTCCCCCCTGCGCCCCCGCCGACGCCGCCGAAGCGTGGCGACTCGCGGTGGGGCTGCCACACGCCGGGGTGGACTTCGACGCCGATCGCATAGCGACCGAGCTGGACTTGCCCGGAGCGATCTCGTTCACGAAGGGATGCTACGTGGGGCAGGAGGTCGTGGCGCGGACCTCGAACCGCGGCCAGGTGCGGCGCCGCCGGGTCGGCTTCCGCTTCCGCTGGCCGGGGACGACGCCCCCCGCCGCGAAGTCCGAGATCCGCGCCGGCGACGCGCCCGCGGGCTTCCTCACGAGCGCGGCGCCGGAGCCAGGATCGGCCGAGTGGCTGGGGATGGGCTACGTCTTGACCGATTCAGCGACCGCGGGCCTCGAACTCCATTTGATCCACCCGGACTTCGCTACACCAATTTCGCTCCAACCCTGGCCCCTGTAACAGCGTCTCAGCCCGTGGTTAAGGTCACTGGGTGGCGTGCCCCACACCGCCTCCGATTGACTTAAGCCATTCAAAATGGTATAATTACCGCTCTTCACGCACAGCCGGGTGCGCCTCGTTGATGCCACTCGTCATGGAACGCGCGCCTCCACAACCAGGACGTGCAGCGATACCGGCCCTCCCGGGTCGGTTGCAAGGAGGTGAGAGCGCCCCAGACACCTCGACCGCCGCTATTCCCGTCCATCGTCACGATGCGCCTCATCTCACGCGACGCGCGGGAGCCGCATCCATCCCGCCGGCGCACGGAGTCACCGTAGGAGAAAAGGCGATGAATCGCGCAAGCCGATTTGCCACGGTCGCGTTCGCCACAGTTGTACTTGCGGCGGCGAGCACGGCCAGCGCCACCACAGTTCAGAGACTCTCCCTCAAAGACCTCGCCAAGAACTCAGCCTCGATCGTCCGCGCCAAGGTCGAAGACCAGGTCGCGCGCTACGACACGAACAAGGAAATCTACACGTACATCACGCTTCGCGTGCTCGAGCCCGTGAAGGGGTCGAACAAGGACGAAGTCATCACCATCCGGCAGCTCGGCGGGATCGTCGGCCACATCGCGTCGATCGTCCCCGGCACGCCGACCTTCAAGAACGGGGAAGAGGTCGTCGTGTTCCTGTCCCGGAACGACGTGGCCGGATATCCGTGGGTCATGGGACTTCAGCAGGGCAAGTTCTCGGTCAGCCAGGATGAGAACGGCATGAAGAAGGTTCGGAACGAGCTGGAAGGCCTGAGGCTGATGGATCCGAACGGATCCGCCCTCGACGGCGCCAAGTTCACCCCGGACATGCCGCTCCAGGGCTTCCTCGACGGGATCCGCACCGACCTCAACGAGGCCGGCAAGACGCAGGTCGATCCCACACCCCAGACCGAGTAACGCGGAGGACGCGAAGCCATGAATTCAGCTCGATTTCGCATCGCCGCCGCCGTGCTGCTCTGCGGAGCGCTTGCGCTCACGCTGGCGAATCCGGCCGTGGCGTTCATCCGACTGACCCGGCAGTTCGACGCATCCTCGCCCGTGGTCCAGGCTCATTGGCTGGACTCCGAGCTTCCACTCTTGAGCGTCATTGATCCCACGAACGCGGACATCCCCACGGCGACCGCCCTGATGACAGTTCAGAATTGTGCGAAGGCCTGGGAGAACGTCAACACCTCCTTCCTCACCGTCAATCCGGTGCCGTTCACGGGTCCGCCCCAGCTGCAGCCGGCGCTCGCGTTCGACGGCCAGAACAGCATGATCTTTGACACCGCCGGCGTGAACTTCGCGCCGGGCGGCACCGTAATCGCGTTCGTGCGCTCGGTCATTGATCTCTCGACGGGGCACACGCTGGACGCGGATTTGGTCTTCAACGACCGCGATTTCTACGCTTCGGTCTCGACGCCGAATCTCACGCCGGCGCCGGCCGGGCAAATCAGCATCGACCTGCAGGCGACGGTCACCCACGAGTACGGCCACTACTTCGGCCTGGACCACAGCAGCGTGACCGGCGCGACCATGATCCCGTTCATCTCCAACGACATCAGCCAGCGCTCGCTGGAGTTGGACGACCGGGCGGGCATCTCGGACATCTACCCCGAATCGGCCGCACGCGGCCTTTCGGCGGACGGCGTCGACTTCTTCGCCACGACCGGCAAGATCAGCGGCACCGTGCTGAACGGCTTCAACAGCTCGGCCATTTTCGGCGCGCACGTCGAGGCGTACAACCTGGCGGCTCCCGATGCGGCCCATTCGATCGCCAACGTCTCGGGTGAGCTGACGCTGCGGAACGGCCAGGGTGACTACGTGATCCGCGGCCTTCCGCCTGGCACTTACGCCGTGCGCATCGTGCCGATGGACGGCGTGAACACCACGTGCGCCGACGCGAACGTCGGCGGCGTGTTCAACGGCATCGACATCGGCTACGAGCCGGAGTTCTGGAACGGCGCGAACGAAAGCGCCAATGGCTTTACCGATAATGCGAACAACTTCGATCCCGTGGCGGTCAGCGCGGGAGCGACCAGCGGCGGCATCAACTTCATCACGAACACCTTCCCGGGCCGCGTCATCATGGCGCAGCACGGCGAGTTCGAGAACTTCGTGACGTTCGGGAACACGGGCTACCTGGCGGTCCGTTTCGACCCGCCGTTCGAGGGCCCGTACACCATCTCCAGCGTCAACTTCCCGTCGTTCACGTTCAACGGCGTGCCGGCCACCTTCCTGAGCGCCAAGCTCTGCCTCATGAACCCGGCGACAGGCGGCCCGGACATCGCGAACCCGCTCTACAATCAGGCGCCGTACGCGGGGAATCCGAACGGGAACAACATCGTTCCGTTGAACATCCCGGTGAGCACGGCGAACCAGACCTTCTTCTGGGTCCTTCAGTTCCCGTCGCAATCGCAGCCCGGGTTCCCGAACAACTTCCCGTTCTTGCGCATGGACTTCACGGCGCTCGACAAGGGACTGTTCGCCAACTCCTACCGCATCACCCTGGCGGGGGCGGTCTCGACGCTGATCGACCGGAACGTGGCCATCGACATGACGTGCCAGCTGCCGAATGCCGCCGACGCGCCGATCGTGGCGCCGACGGGCCTGGGTGCGAATCGCCGTGTGATTCAGACGGACTTCTCCTTCACGGCACCGCCGGACAAGCGCGCGGACGGCTTCGCCATGCCGGCCCACTCGCTGGATTCGGAGATTCTGGTGAAACGCAATCCGTTCTCCTACGCCGATCAGGACACGGCGGGCGCCGGAGCCTCGGCGGTCCATGTCTCGCCGCCTCCGCCCAACACGCCGCCGTCCATCTGGGCGCTGCAGGCCGTGGATACGAACGGGCATCGGAGCCTCACGTCGGCGGTCACCATCCTCGGCTTGACCGAGGACGCGGATGAGCCGAACGGCAAGATCAGCGAGGCGACGATCCTCACGACGCCGGTCACCAACCGTCCGGAGACGTACGCGCCGGCCGGCGACCAGGATTGCTTCCAGGTCATGGCCTCGCCGGGCGACGTGATCGACGCGAGGGCGACGGCGACGGGCCAGGACGGCCAGAACAACACCGACCTGGTCATGTTCCTCTTTGACAACACCGGAACTTTGGTCGCCTTCAACGACGACTTCAGCGGGCTGAATCCGCGGGTCATCTTCACCGTGCCCAACGACAAGGGGCCGAAGTCGGCGAAGAAGTACCGCATCCAG
The DNA here is from genome assembly GCA_035300625.1 of Candidatus Limnocylindrales bacterium. Classification (GTDB taxonomy): domain Bacteria; phylum Eisenbacteria; class RBG-16-71-46; order SZUA-252; family SZUA-252; genus DASQJL01. The sequence goes on along the minus strand of DATGVG010000195.1, from coordinate 13,898 downwards.
GTGACCGACTTCCGCAGCTCGCCGCTCACCAACCCGGTGCCGCAGGTTCGCGTTCCGGCGACCTACAACCTGAACGCCAATGTGACGACGCCCGCGGCTCTGGCGGCGCGGATCGGCAACCGGGCGATCAATCCGGACGAGTTCTATTTCGCGAACAGCGGGCCGAATCCGGCGAATCCGGTCGCAAAGCTCCTGCTCGTGATTCCGCGGAACGCGGGGAACGCCGCGGTTCGCGTCAATATCTTCAGCGTGAACGGCCGCCTCGTCAGGACCCTGGTCGATCGGAACCTCCAGGCGGGGCCGTACACGATGCTGTGGGATGGCAAGGACCGCGCGGGCCGCACCGTCGCCTCGGGCAACTATTTCGCCCGGATGGAAGCGGGGAAGGTCACGCAGGATGCGCGGATCACCGTCTTGAAGTGATCGTGTGAATCGGGTCCGATTCTCATGATCCGTCGCCACACCGGGGGGCCGGCGTCGACCGCCGGCCCCCTTCTTCTTCTCTCGGCGCTCGCGTTCGGCGGGGTCTTCGCTGTGCCCTTCGCGCTGGCGGCGAACTGGATCCCGCCGCCGCGGGTGACCGCGCTTCTCCCCGGTGCGACGCTCGCGCCAGGCACCGCGCACACCCTCGCGCTCACGATTCGCGCGAACGGCGCCGGGGCGAATCTGGCCTGGAGCGCCTCGAGCGGAGGCACGTTCGTCGCGGGAATCGCGCCCGCCAGCGGGCTGGTCTCCGTCCCGGCCAACTCCGTCGCCACGGTAAACCTGACCGTGACGGTTCCCAGCCTCGCGGTCGGGACCTCGTCCTTGTCGGTCGAGCTGGTCGACGATCCAGGCGGAGGGCGCGTCGTCAAGGTTGGCGCCACGATCCTGGCGGCCACCGACGGGCGGCCGGAGGTGATCCCGGTTCCTTCTACGTGGACAGCGCCCGCGGGAACGAGCGGATCGGTGGCGTTTCAGGTGCACAGCCTGGGCGGCACCGAGGACGTCGTCGTGACCGGGGGGCGCTTCAATCCGGACCCCAACAATTTCGGCGGACAGTTCACCGGCGGCGGGCCGCCGGCCGGCGTGACTCTTCCTGCCGGAGCCACGCTCACGGTGAATTTCCCGACCACCATTCCCGCGACGGCCTACGCCGGTAACTCGAACGCGGCGCAGCTCAGCGTCAGCAGTATTGGCGGGACGTCCACCGCGGTCGGCATGGCGATGGCGAGCGCCTCGCTGCCCGACTCGCTACCCACCGCTTTCGTCCCGGTCGGGGTCACGCCCCTGAGCGATGCCGCGACCGGCCGGGACGGCCCCGCGTATCTCGCCTCCCGGGGCCTCTGGCTGGTTCCGTCCGGCGCGGGCGGCGTGCGCGTGATCCGGAACTCGTCGACCGATTCCATCGGGCCGATCGACTTAAACGGGGACGGCGCCGACGACCGCGTCGTGGGGACGATCCGCATCCCCGCCTTCGCCGCGGCCCTCGCGATCATCCCCGGATTCGTGACCGCCCTCGGCGAGACGCTGGACGTGGGGCTCCTCGCGGCGGGGCGCGGCGGGCTCATGCTCCTCGACCTGCGCGTGGTGGAGGATCCGCCGTTCGGCGATTGGAGCGACTTCTTCGACACGGACGGAAATGGGATCGACGACCGCATCCTTCGCACCATTCCCACGCCCGGGTTTGCGACCGATGCCGCGTGGGTCCGCTCGTTCGTGTCCGGCCGCACCGTCGCGCTGGTCGCGGACGCCGACGTGGGATCGAATCCGGTCGCGGCCGACTACGATCCTTCGCTCGTCGTGGCGGGAACCGGAGCGGGGATCGTTGCGGTGGACGTGGACGCGGCCATCGACTCGCTAGGGCCGGTGCCCTACGCGGCGGGGACGCTCCCGACGCAGGGGAGCGCGCTGGACCTGGAGCTGCGAGGCGGCACGACGCCCGAGATGGTGTTGGCGGACGGGAGCGGCGGCGTGGCGCTGTACAACTTATCGGTGGGCACCGGGGCGCCCGCGACGGTCACGTTCACTCCCCGCGGAGAGGTGCCGCTATCGGGCATGTGGGGAGCGCCCGATGCGCGGGATCTCGCGTGGATCTCGAACTCCAGCGACAGCTCCTACGTCGCGCTCGCGGCCGCCGCGGGCGGAGTGCAGATCGTGCGCGTGCCGCGCGGGGTAGGGGCGCCAACGCTGGTGCTCGCGCAGCAGACGGCGGCGCCCGCCATCGGCATCGCGGGAGCCTGGACCGGAACGCTGGGCGTGGCCATGGGCAGCGGAGGGGTGGAGCTTCTTCACGCGCCGGGCGTGAGCGAGCTGGACAAGATCCAGCCCGGCGCGCCAGCGCCGTACACGTGGCCGGTGAATCTGGCGCGCGGACAGTCGTGGGGCGCGTCGGGAGGGCTGGAGCGCGCGCGGCATCAGGGATGGACCGCCGCCGCGACATCCCTCCGCTTCCGCGATTCTGCCGGTCCGATCCCCGATCTCATGGTGAGCGACGGGGCGCGCCTGTTGGTGTTGCGGCCCGGCACGGCGGCCATCACCGCCGTCGAAGCGGGGCCGGCACCGCCCGCGCCCGCGCGGATCCGCGCTAGGCCCAACCCTACCGCGGGCGAGCTGTGGCTGGAGATCTCGCGAGCCGGCGCCGCGTCGCGGGTCACCCCGATCACCGTCCGCATCATCGATGCGCGCGGGCGGCTGGTCCGCACGCTGCGGATCGCGGCCACCGGCCAGCGGGTCCAGGCCTTCTGGGACGGCCGCGATGATCGCGGGCGGGCGGTCGCGTCGGGCCGCTACTGGGCGACTCAGGACCGGGAAGGGGACGGTGCCGGCGCCAGCGGGGCCACACGGGGGAAGCGCGCGCCAGCCGCTTCGATTACACTCATCCGCTAGAGCTTTCGCTTCGCTCCACCGCCATGAATCCAAACAAAGCGCTTTCGCTCTTCCACCATAGGTATGTCCCCGGCGATTCCGTCGGACCTCCGCTCACGCTTCTCCTCCTGCACGGAACCGGCGGCGACGAGGATGATCTCCTTCCCCTCGGGCCCTACCTCGCACCCGGCGCGGCGCTCCTGAGCCCCCGGGGTCGCGTCCTGGAAAACGGCGCGCCTCGATTCTTCCGCCGCATCGCCGAAGGTGTTTTCGATGAAGAGGACTTGAAGCTCCGAACCCAAGAGCTGGCGGAGTTCGTGCGCGAGGCCCGGAAGGAATACGCGCTCGAGGACCGCCGTCTCGTGGCGGTGGGCTTCTCGAACGGCGCGAACATCGGAGGGGGCCTGCTCCTCGTCCGGCCGGAGCTGCTCGACGGGGCGATCCTCTTTCGCGGGATGGTCCCGTTCACGCCGGACACTCCGCCGCCTCTAGGCGGCAAGGCCGTGTTCCTGGGAGCGGGGAGGGCCGATCCGCTCGTGCGCCCCGCCGAGGCCGAGCGCTGGGCCGCGATTCTCCGCGCCGCGGGTGCCGACGTCACGCTGCAGTGGTCGGCGATGGGCCACGCACTGGGGCAGGAGGACGTGGACGCCGCGCGGGAGTGGCTGCGCGGGAAGTTCGTCTAGGCTGGAGGGACTCCGGCGCGCTCGACGGCTACAGAATGTGCAGGCGTTCCGAACTGCTAGCGCCAGTCACCGAGGTAGTCTCCTCCTGGGGATGGACTACTCACGGGCACTCGGACCTTGTTCGTGCCATCGACGTTCATCGTCCACATTCCGAAGTCATCGCCGATGTACCCGATCCTGGTTCCGTCCGGGGACCACACCGGGAGCGTAGCGCCGCCGGACGTGGTCAGTTGCCTTAGGTTCGTGCCGTCCGCGCTTATCGTGTAGATGTCGGACCCTGAAGCCGGCAGAGGTCCTGCCCAGGCAAACACGATCTTCGTCCCATCTGGCGAAGGCCGGGGGTATGCATATAGGACGTTTGTCAGCGAAAGGACTCGGGTGCGACCGGTTCCGTCCGCGTTGAATTTCACCAAGCCGAACCAATCGGCTCCGAGGAACGTATTCTGTGAGGTCCACGTGATCTGGTTCACGCCGTTCAGGCTATCCGAATCAATCAGAAGCTGGGGTGATGTGCCGTCGGCGTTCATCACCCACAATTGGTTCGTCACGTAGGCGGGATCGTGTAGATAGGCGATCTTGTGGCCATCGGGGGACCAGGTCGGGTTTGCATCCGCATAATCTCTAGTTAGTCGAATACGGTTCGTTCCGTCGGCGCTCATCACCGTCACATCGGCTGAGTCGCTGTTCGGGTCGTACCGGTGGACGTATACAATCTTCGTGCCGTCGGGGGACCACCGGGGCTCGCGGTCCTCGAGCGTGTCGCTGGTCAGTTGGTGCAGTCCGGTACCGTCGGAATTCATCGCGAAGAGGTCCGCAAGGCCATTCGTACGGGTGCTCCAGAAGACAAAGTCGGGCCCAGTGCGGTTCGCGGGTTTGAGGGGGATTCGATCCTTTCCGCAGGAGACCATAGCGAGGATGGCTACCACCAGGAGCAACGAGGCGGAACGCACCTTTGCCTCCTACTGCCTACAGCCGGCCCGGAACGTCTGGCGAGGCTAAATCCAAGAGCCCCGTCTCAGTCCCGCCACGCCTGGTGGCGGTTGGTGATGGGCAGGCGCCGGTCCTTGCCCAGCGCGCGCGGCGTGATGCGGATGCCGGGCGGGGCCTGGCGGCGCTTGTACTCGGCGCGGTCCACCATGCGAATGATGCGCTGGACCAGGGCGCGGTCGTGCCCCATCGCGACGATGCGATCCACCTCCCAGTCCTCCTCGACGTAGGCGCGCAGGATGGGATCGAGCACGTCGTAGGGCGGGAGCGCGTCCGTGTCGAGCTGGCCGGAGCGCAGCTCCGCCGTCGGCGGGCGGCGGATCGTGCGGTCGGGAATCCACGCGGCGCGGCCGGCGCGGACGTTCCGATAGCGCGCCAGCTCGTAGACCAGCGTCTTCTGCACGTCCTTCAGCACCGCGAACCCTCCCGCCATGTCGCCGTAGAGGGTCGTGTAACCGGTCGCGTATTCGCTCTTGTTCCCCGTGGTGAGCACAAGCCAGCCGAACTTGTTCGACAGCGCCATCAGGAAATTGCCGCGGATGCGCGACTGGATGTTCTCCTCGGTCACGTCGTCGGGGTGCCCTTCGAATACCGTCTGGAGCGACTTCTTGTAGGCCTCCATCTCGGCCGCGATCGGCAGCGTGAGGATCTTGATGCCCAGATTCTCGGCAAGCGCCAGCGCGTCTTCCTCGCTCTCGGGAATCGTGAAGGGGGAGGGCATGAACACCGCGGTCACGTTCTCGGGCCCCAGCGAGTCCACCGCCACCGAGGCGGTCAGCGCCGAGTCGATGCCGCCCGACACGCCCAGCACCACGCGCTCGAAGCGATTCTTCCGGACGTAGTCGCGAGTGCCGACGATCAGCGCCTCGTACACCTCGGCCTCGGCGGACGGCGTCTGCACCTTGCGCGATTGAAGCGGCGGCCGCGAGGGCTCGGCGACCGGCGCCAACTCCACGGTCGGAATCGGCTCTGCGGGCTCCTCGCGCTGGGCCTCCCGGCTCCGCGGATCCTTCAGCCGGGCCGAGAAGACCTCGTCCAGGTCGATGTCCAGGACGACCAGGTCCTCCTCGAACGATTTCGCCAGTGCGAGCATCTCGCCCCGCGGGCCGAACACGCGGCTGTTGCCGTCGAAGACCAACTCGTCCTGACCCCCCACCGAGTTCACGAACGCCACGATCGAGACCGCGTCCTGGGCCCGCGTCGCGAGCATGCGGTCGCGCGCCACGCTCTTTCCCATGTGGAAGGGAGACGACGACAGGTTGAACACGAGATCCGCGTCGCCGTAGACCGCGAGCTGGTTCATGTTGGACGGGAGCCAGATGTCCTCGCAGATGTTGACGCCGAAGGTGAGCGCGCCGCGCTTCACGACGAACGGGTTCCGTCCGGGACGGAAGTAACGCACCTCGTCGAATACGGCGTAATTCGGGAGATGGCTCTTGTGGTAGACGCCGACCACCTGGCCGTCGTGCGCGATCGCCGCCGCGTTGAAGACGTCCTCCGCGCGCTGGGCGAAGCCGACGATGGCGGTGATTCCGCGCGTGGCGCGGGTCACCTCCTCGAGCGCCGCCTGGTTCTGATCGATGAACTCGGGGCGGAGGAGGAGGTCCTCGGGCGGATAGCCGGTCAGCACCAACTCGGGGAAGGCGACCAGCTCGGCGCCCATCTCCCGTGCGTGGCCGATGAACTCGATCACGCGGCGGGCGTTTCCGGGCAGATCCCCGACCACCGAATTCATCTGGGCCAGGGCGATCCGGACGATGCGCCCCTCGCGGCGGCGGGAGCGCGGGGCGCGGGTGGGACTCATAAGACTATGCTACCACGTGGAATCGGCTTTGGGGTGGCCGGCCGGGCGCGCGCCCTCCCTCTCCGGATGCGCAATTTCGTCCCTCCGCCGCTCTGATATATTCGACGCGATGACAAAGACTTCCGTCGCGGTCTTCGGCAGCAGCCAGGCGCCGCGCGATTCCACCCACTACCTGCTCGCGCGCGACGTCGGCGCTGCCCTGGCACGTCGAGGTGCCTCGGTCCGATGCGGCGGCTACGACGGCGTCATGGCCGGCGTCGCGGAAGGGGTGCGCGCGGAGGGCGGCAAGGTGGTCGGCTGCACCCTAGCGTGGTACGCCGGCTCCCGTCGGCCCTCCTCCCAGCTGAGTGAAATCCGCGAAGCCGAGGACCTGTCCGCGCGGATCGAAAACCTCCTCCTCGGGACGCGCGGCGCGATCGTCCTCCCCGGCGGCGTCGGCACGTTCAACGAGTTGTTCTGGGTTTGGACGCTGCTCACGCACGACCGCGAGGACGGGCCCGACTCGCTGGTGCTCCTGGGCGACCACTGGGAAGAGCTGCTGGATCTTCTGGGAAGGCGGTTCGAGTTCGGCCCGGAGCTGCGCGCGCTGGTCCGCGTGGCGAGCAACCCAGAGGAAGCGGCCACGATCGCGTGGGGGGAGTGATGGTGAAGAGGTCAGCGGCCGTCGCACTTCTGACGGTAGGTCTCCTTTCCGTCCTCGTGGGTTCAAAGGCGAATGCCACCAGTCGAGTGGTTCCTTCATGGCAAAGCATATTGGCGGAAGCCGGCTTCGTCGGAGTCGTGAAGTGCGAGATCGCCGGAGGAATCGTCGCCCGGTATCGCGTTCTGGATTCTTGGAAGGGCCCGCCGAATGGCTCGCAACTCTTGATCGGCCGCCAAGTCGACGAGTGGGAACCACAATATCCTCTCGCTCTCGTCGGTGAAACCTACTTTGTAGCAGCAAACAGCGCTCAAGGATCGTGGTCCCTACCTCCATCGGCACGTCTAGGGTCTGTGCCCCTATGGTGGAGGCAAATCCCTCCTCAGTACTTCGACCGGTGGGGTCCCTCAAGGACCCCACCCCCGAAGCCTGGGTGGGCACGAGGCATACTGGCCCTGGCTCGCGATGGCCAGGGAGCATCGCTCGATTCTTTTAGAATGGATGTGCTCCACCTGCTCGACCGAGACGAGAAATCCCTGGAACTCGAGGTTCTTCGCGCCGGCGCACAATGGACCCATGTCACATCTGCGCATGCCGACCCGCAGAGAGTGGCCGAACCCTGTACGACGTCTGTTTGCCTTGCGGTACAGTCCGATTCCCTACCGCAGGTCGTGTCCAAACTCATCAACATCTCTCTTCCAGGTGGTTTTCCTGGAGTGCTGGCCGATGGCGGGCGTTGGGAGAGCCTTCGGCAGCTGGAGTTGTTACCCAAGAATTCCGGCAGGTTTTCACCCGAAATGCTGGAACTCACCAAGCGAAGAATCCGTGTGCGACTTGGCCTCGAGACACCAATTGAGCCCGACCCATACGAAAAGCTCGGGTACTCCGATACGACGACGGTACGTCTGGTACTTGCGCTGAACTCTGGTCCAGGCAGACGTCTCCAATTCCGGGAGGCATTCGAACGCCTGACAATTCATGACCCCCGGCCGGTTGTTCAGTTTCTATTGCACTGGACGGCACCCAGCCGCACTTGGGCCGACAGTGGGGCAGGCTATAACATCGGATCCTACTTTGCCTACCGCTGCGGAAAGGATCGGAGGAAACATCTCACGGAGCTGCTCAAAGCTCACGATCCCTATGTGCGAGTAGCGGCAGCCGTCTATCTCTGCTTTGAGGACGCATCCCACGGGAAGCAGGCGCTGATCGAGTTGATGGCCTTACCGGGTGATGCAGGAGCGTGGGCCGCGCTGACGCTCGCGCGAAGAGGGGACAAAACCGCGATGCCTCGAGCTCTGCAGGTCCTCGCCGAGAGGGGACCCTATGAAATGGCCGGGGTACCTCACAAGAACTTGCAAAAGCGCATCATGGAGCTAATTTCGAATTCAGCCGCCACGAATGGGGTTGCACTCCCCAACGATTGGAATCCGGAGTATTCGACGGACGACACCGAGCCGTTCTCGAATTACGCGAATTTCTATGGCTGGTGGCAAGCGAATGCCGGTCGAATCAACCTCCACGACCCCTGGCTCGAAATTCTCGCCGCGAAGAAGATCGACTGATGCCGTTGCCATGGCAAAAGGGATCGGTCGATTCGGAAGTACTGAAGTGGATCCAGCGTGTTCCCTGGGCTCCGGATGGCGGCGGCTCCCGCAAAACAGAAGAATTGATGCTCCGCTCCTTCCGCCACCAGGCCGCCTCGATTCCCGCGTACGGCGCATACGTGCGGCATCTCGGCGTCGATCCCGCGCGCGTCAAGGACTGGCGCGAGATTCCGCCGGCGCCCGCGTCGGCGTTCAAGAGCCACGATTTGAGCGCTGCGCCCACGGAGGGCGCGTCCGGTGCGGTCACGTTCGAGACCAGCGGCACCACGATCTCCCAGCCGGGACGCGTGCGGCTGTCCTCGACGAAGCTCTACGAGGCGTCGCTGCTCCGGAATTTTCAGCGCCACCTGCTTCCCGACGGAGCCAAGCTCCGCGCCGTCGTGCTCGGACCTTCGGCCGCCGATGCCCCGACCTCGTCACTCTGGTTCATGGTGGACCGCGTGGTGCGCGAGTACGCGGGGGAGACTCTCTACCTGGTCCACCACGGCGACCCGCGCTGGAAGGCGGCGGACGACGCCTTCCGCATGGCAGCGGATACGGGCGAGCCGCTCCTCCTCCTCGGCACGACCCTCCTCTTCATGGCGTATTTCGAACGCCTCCGGATCAAGGACGCTTCCTTCCGTTTGCCGGCCGGGAGTCGGGCTATGGACACGGGCGGCGCGAAGGGACAGATCGCCGAGTTCACGCGCGCCGAAGTTGAGCGGGGTTTCGAGCAGCGCCTGGGCATTCCCACAGGCAGCCTGATCAACGAGTACGGGATGGCCGAGATGGGGAGCCAGTTCTACGACGACGGTCTCATCGCCGCCCACGAGCGGCGCGCCCCGATGCCCGGGAAGGAAATTCCCCCATGGGTTCGTACCCGAGTCCTCGACCCGGAGACCATGAACGAGCGGCGGGACGGAGAGGCGGGAATTCTGGTCCACTACGACCTCGCAAATCTCAATGTCCCTCTCGCGATCCAGACCGAGGACATCGGGCGCCGCGAAGGGGATCGGCTGTTTCTCGAAGGGCGCCTTCTCGGCGCCGAGGCACGCGGCTGCTCGCTCCCGTTCGAGGAATTCCTGAAGGCCGGGGCGCCGTGAGCCCCGCGCCCGTCGACGGGTTCTATCTTCCGCCGGCGCTCGAGGCCGGAGTGGAGACCGCCGTCCAGCGCTTCGGTCCGCCGCACGACGCGGTGGAGATCCGGCTGCCGATCGTCGCGCCCCAGGATGTGACGCGCTGGATCGCGGCTCTCCGGCAGGCCCGCGCCGAACACCTGGCCCAGCGTCCCATCGCGTCCATCCTCCGCCCGCTCGAGCGCGTCGTGGCGCGCTTCCTCGATCCCAAGGACCGCGCGCGCCGCCTTTTGGTCCAGACCGTCGCCGTGTGCGGCCGCTTCTCGGCGCCGATGGTGGAGCGCGCCCTTGACGACGCGTTCGAGCCCCTCGCGCGCGGCGGGTTTCGCAAGTGGATCGCCTCCGAGCTGGGAGCGGTCTCGGCGCTGGACGAGCCGGCCGCCACGCGCGAGGGCGTTCTCCGGCGGGCCACCGGGCCCGAGTGGATGCTCCAGATCTACGCCGGGAACGTGCCGACGGTGCCGGTTTGGCCGCTCTTCTCGGCGCTGCTACTGAAGTCCGCGCTCTTCGCCAAGACGTCGGCGCAGGAGCCGCTGTTGGCGCCGCTCCTCGCGCGCGCGATCGCCGAGGAGGATGCCGAGCTGGGCGCCTGCGTCGCGGTCGTCTGGTGGAAGGGGGGCACCGCGGAGCTGGAGCGCGCGGCGCTGGCCGCGGCGCCCGCGGTGCTCGCGTTCGGCGGCGACCACGCCATCGCGAGCATCGCCCGCCAGCTCCGGCCGGACGCCAAGGTGGTGCTGCACGGGCCCAAGGTGAGCCTGGCCTACATCGGACGGGGTGCCTTGGGCCGCGCGGCGCTCCCGGGGCTCGCCCGCCAGGTCGCGCAGGACGTCGCGCTGTACGATCAGCAGGGGTGCCTCTCGCCGCACGCGGTCTACGTGGAGCGCGGCGCGCCGGTGACCCCCGTGGATTTCGCCGCCGCGTTGGGCGAGGCGCTGGAGGCGGCGTCGACCTCCTTGCCCCGGCGCGAGCCGACCGCGTCGGAAGCGGCGTCGGTCCAGCTCTACCGCGCCCAGGCCCGCTTCGAGGCGTCGGGCGATCCGAAAAACCGGGTGCTCGCGTCCGGCAGCGGGACCAGCTGGACCGTGATCTGCGAGAGCGGAGCGCGCTTCGAGCCGGGTCCCGCGCAGCGGGCGGTCCGGGTGCATTCGATCGCGGGGGCGGAGGAATTCGAGCGCGCGGTCGGGCCCTCCATCCGGTTCGTGGAGGCGCTCGCGGTGGAAGAGCGCGGCCCGCGCCGCGCGGCGCTCGCGGCGCGCTTCGCGGGGTTGGGGATTCCGCGGATCGCTTCGGCCGGGGCGCTGCAGCGGCCTTCGCCGCTCGGGACCCACGGCGGCGTGCGGCGGCTTTCGCCCTTTGTGACCTGGTCGACGGTGGAACGGAGCAAAGGCGCTGGCGCGTCGCCGCGCGCGCCCGTCAAAAAGGCTTCGCGACCATCAAGAAAAGGATCAAAAACAAGAGCGCGGCCGCGCCGACGCTCGCGCTGACCCACCGGCTCGCCATCGAGTGGAATTCCGACGACGCTTCCCGCTCCTCGGTGGGATAACCGGCCGACGGAGCAGCCTCGACCAGCTTCTGCATCTTCCTTCGCATCGGGGTCAGCATCCCGTGCCAGATCCCCATGAGCAGGACGTAGAGGATCAGCGAAACGACGATCCACCTGGCCTCGCTCAGGCGCACGTGCTCCACGTGGAGCAGCCCCAACCCGGTCACCAGGTTCACGAGGAGCGAGGGGAGCGCGACCGATTTGCTGGTCCACGCCATGGTCGCGAGGGTGTAGCGGGTGATCGCCGACCCTCCGCCGCGGGCCAGCGCGGAGCGGAGCCACAGGGAAGCGAACAAGAGCTCCCCGATCAGCGTGACCGCGCTCGCGACATGCAGGTAGAGGAGGGCTGCCCTCACCTCACCTCACGACGATGGTGCCGACCATCGCGGGGTGAATCGTGCACTGGTAGTGGATGGTCCCCGGGGTATTCAGCGCGACCTTGGGGCTGGTGGCGCCCGGCGACAGCGTGCCGGTTCCGAAGGCGTTCGTGCTGGTGCTGGTCGCGGTGTGGCCAATGGTGTCGCTGTTGTGCCACGAAACCGTTGTCCCCATGCTGACGGTGTCCGGGCTGGGGTTGTACGAGTTGGAGCCGTTCTGCCCCACGATGTTGATCGTGACGTCGGCGGCGCCGCCCGGATTCACGGGGTTCTTCTTGCTCCCGCTGCAGCCGACGATGTAGAGACCCAGGAGTATCAGCGCTGTCAGGATGACCGCGGGGAGTCGATTCAAGGGTGTGTCCTCCTTATATAGCCTAGACCGGCAGCAGCCGGGCCTCCTGCCCGTGAGGGGATTTTCCCCCCAAAACCCGAACCCGCAAAGCCTTAACTCTATTGAAATGCGGTATCCGTGCTTTTGGGGTGGAATCTAACGTATACGTAAGGGTATGATGCGTGAAGGTCGAACCAGGAGATCCTATGGACGAAAGCGAAGCTGGCAAGCTGCTCAAGGTAGGGGACATGGCCCGGAAGACCGGGAAATCGGTCCGGGCGCTCCATCTGTATGAGGAGTTGGGACTCCTCAATCCGACGGCGCGCTCCCTGGGAGGCTTTCGGTTGTACGACGAGAGCGCCCTTACCCGGATTCGGTGGATCGAGCTACTTCAGGAAAGCGGTTTCACGCTGCATCAGATTCAAGATCTCCTGAAAGCATGGCAATCCACCCACTACGGCCCCGACGCGATGAAGGTCGTGCGCGAGACGTTCGAGAAACGCCTGGCGGAGACGCGCCAGGCGATCGGCCGCTACGCGACCCTGGAGCAGGAACTGTTGGGCTCGCTTCGGTATCTGAACACCTGCGAGTCGTGCCGGCCGCCCCGGACGACGCAGGACGACTGCCCGCACTGCCCGGTGGACCACGGGATGCTGGAGCCGCCCGCCCTGGTCGCGGGCTTCCAGGTCGGTGCGGGGCAGCACCCGACCCCGACCCTTCCCTTGCGCGCCGCGGAGCTTCGAACGGCGACGGAGACGGCATGAGCGAATCGACGTCATCGAACCAGACCGCCCCCGCCCCGCGCGGCACCATCACGGTGACCGCCGCTGCGGTGGAGTGGGTAAAGCGCGTGCGCGACAAGGAAGGGAAGAGGGGCGAGGATCTGCGCCTGGGGGTCAAGGCCGGCGGCTGCTCCGGCTACTCGTATTTCATGGGGTTCACGACCGCGCGGCGGGCCAACGATCTCGTGCTCGAGTACGAGGGGCTGACCGTGCTGGTGGATCCGCGGTCGCTGGAAATCCTGGACGGCACCGTGGTGGATTACGAGCGGGGCCTCTTGGGCACCGGCATCCAGTTCAAGAACCCGCGCGTGAAGCGCTCGTGCGGTTGCGGAGACAGTTTCAGTCTGTAGCGGGCCAAGCGACCCGCCGACACCGCGCGCGGACGCGCGCACGACCATAAAAGGAAGGGAGCACATGGAGAGCGGCACGCCGACGCTTCAGATCGAAAATCTCCACGTCGCCGTCGAAGGAAAGGCCATCTTGAAGGGGCTGAACCTGACGGTCGAGAAGGGCCAGATCCACGCCATCATGGGGCCGAACGGCTCGGGCAAGAGCACCCTGGCGAACGCGCTCCTGGGCCATCCGAAGTACGAGGTCACCCAGGGCACGATCCGGTTCAAGGGCGACGACATCGGCGAATGGAGCGCGGACGAGCGCGCCCGCCGCGGGCTCTTCCTCGCGTTCCAGTATCCGACCGCTATCCCGGGCGTGAGCGTCGCCAACTTCCTGCGCATGGCGCTGCAGGCCCGCCGGAAGGAGCTGGGACTGGAGAAGCCGCTTCCGCCCAAGGAATTCCGCGCCCTCATGAAGGAGAAGATGGCGCTGCTCCAGATGGACGACTCGTTCGCGGGGCGCTACATCAACGACGGCTTCTCGGGCGGCGAGAAGAAGCGCGCCGAAATTCTCCAAATGGCCATGCTCAAGCCCGAGATCGCGATCATGGACGAGACGGATTCCGGCCTCGACATCGACGCCCTCAAGGTGGTCGCCGAGGGCGTCAACCGGCTGCGTTCGCCGGACCGCGCCATGCTCGTCATCACCCATTATCAGCGGCTCCTCAACCACATCGTACCGGACGTCGTGCACGTGCTGTCGAACGGGCGGATCGTGCGGAGCGGAGGCAGCGAGCTGGCGCTGGAGCTCGAAGCCAAGGGCTATGCCCCGTACCAGGACGAGGCGGCGTGA
>DATGVG010000194.1:0-8825 GCA_035300625.1 Candidatus Limnocylindrales bacterium | reverse complement strand
CAAACCGTCCAGGATCAGGAGCGCGTCCCGCACGTCCCCCTCGGTCTGGATCACGAACTTGAGCTGCCGCCGCTCCTCCGGAAGCTCGAGCAGGCGGCGGAGCGTCGGGAGCTGCTCCTCCACCAGGTCCCCCTCGAACGTGTGCGCGCTCTCCCCTTTCGGCGAGATGGTCCAGAAGTCGATCCGCGGAAGGAGCGATTCCACAACTCGGGCCCCGCTGGTCTCCACCGACGTCCACCAGCCCGCGGCGCGCAGCTCGTCCAGGAGCCACTCCAGCGACTCGGCCGGGGCGATCAGCGGCTCCCCCCCGGTCAGGCAGAGGCGGCGAACCGAGGGGTACCCCAGCACCCGATCCCGGACCTCCTCCGGCGCCATCATCGTGTATCGGCCGACCCCGCTGGTCGTGAGGGCCTCGGGCTGGTCGCACCAGACGCATCGGAGGGGGCACCCGTACATCCGCACGAAGGCGGTTCGCTCTCCGACGTGAACTCCCTCCCCCTGCACCGAAAGGAAGATCTCGTTCACACGAAAGGGTTTGAGCTGGGTCACCCCCCGATAGTACCGGTTTTGCGTGGGGATTGACCTGCCTGTTGCCCGTTCGTATCATCCCCCCCATGGCCAAGGCGAACTACGGCGACCTGCCGATCAATCACAGCGAGGAGCCGATCCGGCTGTTCAAGTCGGACTATCTCGAGTTCTTCACCCACATCCATCCGGTCGTAGTCCTCCTGCTCTACGTGCCCGTCGTCGCGTTCTTCCTGGTGCGGGCCTTCGCGGAGCGCTCCGGCGGCTCCGTGGCTCCCATTTTCGGGATCTACGTCGTGGGGCTCTTGGTCTGGTCCTTGTCCGAGTACCTGCTCCACCGGTATCTCTTCCACTACGAGCCGACGCATCCCACGCTGAAGTGGGTCTGGTATCTGATCCACGGGGTCCACCACGAGCAGCCCCAGTGCAAGACCCGGCTGGTCATGCCGCCCATCCTGAGCATTCCGCTCGCCTTCCTGTTCTTCGGATTCTTCAAGATCGTCGTGGGCGGGCTGCTCGGCGCTCCGCTCTGGGTGGCGCCTCTCTTCGCCGGCTTCGTCACCGGATACATCTCCTACGACATGCTGCACTACGCGGAGCACCACCTTTCGATGAAGTGGGGCTTTCTGAAGTTCGTGAAGCGGTACCACCTGCTCCACCACTTCAGAACGCCCGAGCACCGGTTCGGCGTCAGCTCTCCTCTCTGGGACTACATCTTCGGCACCCGACCGAAGGGCCGCTGACCACGCCGCGGCGCGCGATCGACACGCCGTGGAGCTGATCGCCGCGATCATCGAGCGGATCCGGCGCGTCGTCGAAACCGTCCAGGACTACGTGCTCTTCTCCTGGGACGCGATCCGCGCCACGTTCTCCCCTCCCTACTACAGCCGCGAATTCATGACCCAGCTCCACTTCGCCCTGGTCGGCTCACTCCTGATCGTGGTGGTCTCCGCGGCGGTCGCGGGGCAGGCGCTGGCCATCCAGCTGGTGCGCGAGCTGGCGAACACGGGCGCGAAGTCGCAGCTGGGCCATTTCATGGTCATCTCGGTCGTCCGCGCCCTCGGACCGGTGCTGACCGGGATGGTCATCGCGTCCCGCGTGTCCGCCGGCATCACCGCCGAGCTGGGCGCCATGCGATCGAGCGACCAGATCGACGCCCTGGTGGCGTTCGGCTCCGATCCCATGAAGCGGCTGGTCGTCCCGCGCGTGGCCGCGCTCGTGATCGCGCTCCCCGTCCTCGTCATCATCGGCGATGCCCTCGCGATCATGGGCGGCGGGGTGGTGGGGCTGCAGTACCACCTGCCCATCGAGTCCTACTATTCGGGGGTCTTGAAGTATCTGACCCCAAAGAACATTCTGGTCGGCATGATCAAGCCGTTCATCTTCGCCGTCCTGATCTCGACGGTAGCCTGCTGGCGCGGCTTTCGCACGGCCGGTGGCGCCAAGGGCGTGGGCGTCTCGACCACGGAGTCGGTCGTCATCTCCTCCGTCGGAATCCTGGTTTCGGACGGGGTCTGCACGCGGCTCATCTTCCGCATTTTGGGGTGGTGACGGGTGATCGGCTTCCGGAACGTCTCCTACTCGATCGACGGCCACCGGATCCTCGAGGACATCGCCTTCGAGGTGCCGGCCGGGCAGACCATGGTCATCCTGGGGCCGTCCGGATCGGGGAAGAGCACGGCGCTCCGGCTTCTCCTGGGGCTGGCGCACCCCGACTCGGGAAGCATCGTGGTGGACAATGAGGACATCACCTCCCTGGAGGAGCACCGCCTCCGGCGGGTCCGCCAGCGGATGGGGATGGTGTTTCAACAGGGGGCTCTGTTCGACTCCATGACCGTCGGGGAGAACATCGCCTTCTCCCTCCTCGAGCACGACAACGTGCCCGAGGAAGAGCTGGAGAAGGTGGTGCGCACCCATCTCACGCTGGTCGGGCTGGACCCGGACCTCATCGACCGGATGCCGGATCAATTGTCGGGAGGGATGCAGCGTCGCGTGGCGATCGCGCGCGCGCTGGCGGCTCGCGACCCCCAGATCCTCCTCTACGACGAGCCCACGACCGGGCTCGACCCCCAGAGCGGGGAGCGCATCACCGACCTGATCGTCCAGCTCCGCGACCGGATGCGCAAAACCTCGATTATGGTCACGCACGATATCGCCGATGCATTCAAGGTGGCCGACTGCATGGCGGTGCTGAACGAGGGGCGGCTGGTGTTCAACGGGACGCCGAGGGACCTGGCCCACACGGACGAGCCGTTCATCAACGAATTCCTGGCGCCGTTCCGGAAGGCGGTGCAGACCGCGGCCCGCACGCTGCTCGCGGGACCCGGCGCCCCGCCTCGGACCGCGATCTGACGGGAGGAACTACGTGAAGCGAACCGGACAGGTGCCCTTCATGAAGCTTCATGTCGGCATCCTGACCCTGATCGCCGTGGGGCTTTTGCTCTGGGCCACGTTCCAGTCGGGCAACCTCTACCTGGGCAAGGAAGACCAGATCCACGTCCGCTTCCCCGACGTGGGCGGGCTGGAAGAGGGATCCCCCGTGCGGCTGAACGGCGTCCCCGTCGGCACGGTCCGGAAGATCGAGATGGGGCCGCGCTCGAACTCGCCCGTGGTGGTGATGGGGGTGAAGAAGGGAACGCGCGCGCGCCTCCACGAGGGCGCGTCGGCGAGGATCACGACGGTGGGCTTCCTCTCCGAGCTTTACGTCGCGCTGGACGCCGGGAACGAGGCGTTCCCCGTGATCTCGAACGACGATCAGATCCGCCCTTCGATCATCACCGACCCCCAGGTGCTGATCAGCCGGTTCAACCAGATGGCGGACACCGCCGAGGTGATCCTGTCCAATCTCCACTCCGCAACGCGAGGCTTCGCGAGCGGCCACGGCACGCTGGGCCGCCTGGCCCACGACGAGCGGCTGTACGAGCAGCTGGTGCTGATGAGCGGGAATGCCGCCGAGCTGGCCGCCCATATGTCCGAGACGCAGTCCAAGGTCGCCGACCGGCTGATGTCCCTGGCCGCCTCCCTGGACAGCCTCTCGTGGCGGATGCAGCACGGCGAGGGGAGCCTGGCCCAGCTCATGAACAGCGGGGACCTGCATCGAAATCTGCTCGCGAGCACCGCGCGGATGGATTCGGTGCTCACGCTGATGCAATCGGGGCGCGGCTCGATGGGCCGCCTTCTGGCGGATTCCACGCTCTACGACGACACGCGCCAGCTCATGGGGTCGATGAAGCGGCTGATGGCGGAGATCGAAAAGGACCCGAAGAAGTACTTCAAGTTCAGCGTGTTCTAGGGGCGGCTACAGCCACCCCGCCTCGCGGTACCAGTCCGCGGTGGAGCGGATTCCCCGGGCCAGCGGGACGCGCGGAGCCCAGCCGAGCCGCTCCCGGATCTTCGCCGACGAGCAGACCCAGTTCCCCGCCGAGATCTCCCGCAGTTTTTCCCGGGTGAGGAGCGGCGCTGAACCGGTGACGCGGCCGAAGGCTTCGGCGCCGCGCGCGATCCCCATCATCGCCCACCGGGGGACGGCGAGGCGTACGGTCCAGGTCCCGAGCGCCTCCCGCACCAGGGCCCCCAGCTCATCGTAGTCGGTGCGGTCGGGCTCGGCGGCGAAGAAGATCTCCCCCGCGGCCTCCTCCTTGGAGCACGCGAGCACGACCGCCGAAGCCAGGTCCGCGACATGGATCATGGAGAACGAGCCCCCGCTCCGGAGGACCGGCTGGAGGTGGCGCTTCGCCAGAGCGAACACCTTGAGGATCGCCGTGTCGCGAGGGCCGTAGACCGCGGGCGGGCGGATCACGGTGACCGCCATCCTCTCCCGCTCGCGCAGCACCAGCTCCTCCGCGAGGCGCTTGGTCTCGCCGTACGTGGAGACGGGGCGGGGCGGATCGCCCTCGGAGACGGGACGCCCGTCCCGGCTCACGCCCGCGGCCGCCTGGCTCGAGACGAAGACGAAGCGCTTCACCGACGCCTCGCGCGCGGCCGCCAGGACCCGCCCGGTTCCCGCCACGTTGGACTCGTGGAATTCGGCCCCGTTGCGCGCGCGGATGAGACCCGCCGCGTGAACGACCCAGTCGGCGCCCTCCACCGCGCGGCGGAGGGCCCCGGCATCGCCCAGCGACGCATCCGCGAACTCCACCGGCTTCCCGGCAAGCCAGCGCCGGGACGACGTGCCGCGGACCACGGCGCGGACCCGCGCGCGCCGCAGCAAAAGCTCGTCCACGAGGTGACTTCCGACGAATCCCGAGGCTCCGGTAACGACGGCGAGGGGCGCCGCGACGCCGCTCATCGCGGCGGGTCAGCCGGCGCCGGCGGGCGGCTCACGAGGGGAGCGGCTTCTCGTAGATGCGGTACACGGCGGTCCGGACGCAGCCGTAGGCGCGGATGATGTCGTTGACCGAGTCGTTGTCCTCCAGCGTCCAGCCCACCTCGCACTCGCGATAGTTGCGGCGATGGGCCGCGTGGGTCATGTCCTGGACCAGGAGGGCGCCGATCCCCCGCTTCTGGTATTCGCCCACCACGCCCATGGCCAGGTACCGGCCGACGCGGATGCGCGGCAAGGTCCAGAGGAGGCGGAAGATCCCGAAGGGAAAGAGGCGCCCGCCCACCTTGGCCAGGGCTTCGTTCACGTCCGGCAGGACCATGCCGAAGGCGATCGGCCGGCCGTCGACCTCGGCGAAGCGCACCAGATCGGGGACGATCGCGGGCTTCAGCTGCTTCGCCATGTGGTCGATCTCCGCGTCGGTCATCGGCACGAAGCCCCAGTTTCGCTCCCAGGCCGCGTTGTAGACCGTCTTGACCCGCGCCAGCTCGTCGTCGAAGCGCCGCATGTCGAGGGGGCGCATCACGACGCGCTCCCGACGCGTGACCATCGCGGCAAGGCGCTCGAACTTCTCCGGGGCGCGGGGGGCGACTTTTCCGCGGAACGAGTAGAGGTCCTTCGCCTTCCGGAACCCGGCCGCCTCGACCCATCCCTGGTACTCGGGAACGTTGTACGGCATGAGTAGCGTGGGCCGGTGGGCAAACCCCTCGATCAGGAGCCCGCACTCGTCGTTGGTGGTGAAGTTGAGCGGCCCCCTCATGACCTCGGCGCCCTTCGAGCGGCCCCACGCCTCGGCCGCCTTAAACAGCGCCGCGGCCGCGGCGGACGTGTCCGCCTCGAAGAAACCGAAAGCGGCCTGGCGTTCGCTGTGAAACGCGTCGTGGTTCTTGTCGACGGTGGCCGCGATGCGTCCGACGACGCGGCCGGAATCGGTCGCGAGGTACAGTGCGGCTTCGGCGTGCTCGAAGTAGGGGTTCTTCCCGGGGGTCAGGCGGGCCTTCTCGTCGGACGGGAGCGGCGGCACCCACGTGGGATGGCCGCGATAGCGATGGTATGCGTAGCGGACGAATCGATCCAGGTCGCTGGGGTTTTGGACCGGAACTACGTCCACGGGATCGGGCGGCGGATCAGTCGGCCTGGGAGGCCATCTCCAGCCCGATCTCCTGGCGCACCTCGGAAACGACGCTGAGAATCGTGGCCAGCTGCTCGTCGCTGTGCGTCGCCATGTACGAGGTACGGAGGAGGTCGCGGCCGGGCGGCACCGCCGGGACGAGAATCGCGTTCACGAAGACGCCCCGATCGAAGATCTTCCGCCACGCGTTCATCGTCTTCATCCGCTCGCCGATGAAGATGGGGATGATCGGCGTCCCTTTCCCGGAGCCGATCTCCAGCCCCTGCGCCTTGAATCCGCTCCGCATGGTGTCGGAGATGGCGCGGAGGCGGTCGCGAAGCCCGGGCTCGCTCTCGATCACGTCGAGCGACGCGAGCGCGGCCGCCACGCTGGAGGGCGTCATGCTGGCGCTGAAGATCAGGGCGCGCGCGTGGTGGCGGAGATAGTCCATGACCGCCCGCGGCCCGGCGATGAAGCCGCCGAGCGATGCGAATGACTTGCTGAAGGTCCCCATGACCAGGTCCACCTGGTCCTCCACGCCCTGCGCCTCGCAGGCGCCGGCGCCACGGGCGCCCAGCACGCCGATGCCGTGGGCGTCGTCGACCAGGAGCCGGGCGTTGTACTCCTTCACCAGGCGCACGATGTCCGGGAGCGGGGCGATGTCCCCTTCCATGCTGTAGACGCCGTCCACGATCACCATCTTTCCCGCCTTGGCGGGGACTTTCTCCAGCACGCGCTCGAGGTCGCGGACGTCGTTGTGCCGGAAGCGGCGCACATCGCCGTAGGAGAGCCGCGCGCCGTCCACGATGCAGGCGTGCGCGTCCTTGTCCAGGATGACGGTGTCGCCCTTCTCGATGAGGGCGGAGATCGATCCGAGATTCGTCAGGTACCCGGTCGAATAGACCAGCGCCGCCTCCTTCTTCATGAACTTGGCGAGACGATCCTCGAGCTCGGCGTGCAGCTCGAGGGTGCCGTTCAGGAAGCGGGAGCCGTTGTTGGAGGTGCCGAAGCGGAGAAGGGCGTCCTCGGCCGCGGCCATCACCTTGGGGTGCTTGGTCAAACCGAGGTAATTGTTCGATCCGGCCATGATCAGGCGCTTGCCGTGGATCGTGACCTCGGTCCCGTGATTTTCGGCGATGGGGAGAAAGTATGGGTAGATGCCGGCCCGCTGGGCCATCCGGTGTTCTGTGAACTGCTTACACTTGTCGAAGATGTCCACGTGCACCTTTGATTACGGGGTTTTCCACGTTGATCGTGAGCCGCCGGAGGGCTTTATGGCGAATCAACCGGGAACCCTACAAGTTCCGGGTCCCTTAGTCAACCCGCTCGCTCCGGGTGACGCCCGGCGTCCTATGCGCTAGGGTGTCAGGCGCGATCCGATCCCAACGCAATCCAAGCCTTCGAAAGGAGCTCCCCGTGAACCGGCGGCCCCGCATCCTTCTCGCGGTCCTGGGCACCCTGGCATTCCTGGTGATGGAGAGCGCCCCCGCGGGCGCGACCTTCTCGATCGTGGCTCGCGACCCCGCGACCGGCGACCTGGGGGTGGCGGTCCAGTCGCACTATTTCTCGGTCGGGCCGATCGTGCCCTGGGCCGAGCCTGGCGTGGGCGCCGTGGCCACCCAGTCGCTCGTGGAGGTCGCTTACGGGCCGCGGGGGTTGGAGCTGATGCGGAACGGCAAGTCGGCCAAGGAGGCCCTGAAGAAGCTCCTCGACGATGACAAGTTCTCGGACGTGCGCCAGGTCGCGATGGTGGACGCTCAAGGCGAGGCCGCGGTCCATACCGGGGCCAAGTGCATCCCGGCCGCAGGGGACGCGCTGGGGCCGGCGTTTTCGGCCCAGGCGAATCTCATGTCCAACGACAAGGTCTGGCCCGCCATGGCCCAGGCCTACCAGAACGCGCAGGGGGATTTCCCGGAGCGGCTCCTCCAGGCGCTGGAAGCGGGACAGCGCGCCGGAGGCGATATCCGCGGACAGCAGTCGGCCGCGATGATCATCGTGAAGGGAGAGAAGAGCGACAAGCCGTGGACCGGGCGCCTGCTGGATCTTCGCGTGGAGGACAGCCCCAAGCCAATCGCCGAGCTGCGCCGGCTGGTGGGGCTGTGGCGCGCGTACAAGAAGAGCGACGAGGGGGACGCCTTCATCACGGAGGGCAAGGTGGAGGACGCGCTCGCGGCGTACTCGGAGGCGGCGCGGCTCGCGCCCGGAAACGACGAGCTTCTCTTCTGGCAGGCGGCCACGCTCTGGAAGCTGGGGCGCGAAAAGGATGCCTCTCCCCTCTTCCGGAAAGTGTTCCGGCACGACCGCCGTTGGGTGGAGCTGGTCCCGCGGCTGGTCCCCGCCGGGCTACTCGCCGACGATCCCGAGTCGATCCGCCGCATCCAATCTCTCGCTCCGGGCGGCCGCCACTCCGGGTAGAATAGGTGCACTAGGGAGCAGGAACTTCCCACTGGCACGTACTCAACGACGCCCGGCGCGGCCGAGGCAGCGGAGGAACAACATGTCGGATCGCACCACCGCTCCGACCGCGACGGCCGGCTCCTCGCCGGTGCCGTACATCCCCGGACTCGACGGAGTCCCGGCTGCGCGGTCGAGCATCTGTTGGATCGACGGCGACCAGGGAGTGCTGGAGTACCGCGGCCTCCCCATCGAGGAGCTTGCGGAGAAGAGCACGTTCGAAGAGACAGCGTACATGCTCCTCTGGGGAAAGCTCCCCAACCGCGCGGAGCTGGAGAAATTCAACCGCGACCTCCGCTCGAACCGGGACGTCCGGTTCCGCCTGATCGACCTTCTGAAGTGCCTCCCCGATACCGGACACCCCATGGAGGCGCTCCAGGCGTCCATCGCGGCTCTCGGGATGTTCTATCCGGA
>DATGVG010000193.1:0-39502 GCA_035300625.1 Candidatus Limnocylindrales bacterium | reverse complement strand
GGCCAGCGGCTTGAGCCCGCCCCAGGGAGGAGCGCTCCCCGCGGCGGCGACCAGCGACTCGTCGCGTCTCCACCTCCAGGCCACCTGGCTCGCCGACACCCGCTCCCGCTTCCGGTCGGAGGAATCCTCGGCGACAGGCTGGGCCGCCTGGCGCGCGAATCTCGCGCTCTCGCCGACCCGTGCGCTGGAGGCCCGGGTCACCAGCCGAGTGCGCTTCGACGATCCGAAGAACGGAAGCGCCTCGCCCGAGCAGCTCCTCGTGCGCTACCGAGCGTCGCGCGCTACGGTCGAGTGGGGAGACCTGGCACCCTCGCTCGCCGCGGGCGCGCCGATCTTCGCGAGCCCGCTGCCGCGGCGCGGCGCCCAGGCGGTCCTGAGCGACGACAGGCTCGGCACTTTCGAGGGGTACGCCGCACTCGATTCCCGGCCGCGCTCGGCGGGGGGGCCGCTTCGCGAGCTTCGCTCGGATCTCTACGCCGCGCGCCTGTCGCGCGTCCTGATGCGGGACCGGCTGCGCGCCTCTTTGTACGGCGGCTACACCCACGAGGACCCCACGCTGGGCGGGGTCGAAACCGCGGTGCGGGCCAGGGCCGTGTACGGCGGCGCGGCCACGCTACTCTTCGCCAGGGACTGGACGCTGGTCGCGGACGCGGCGAGCGTGCGCCACCGCGCGATCGCGGGAGTCGAGACGGGACGCACCCGGACCGGCATGCGCGGCGAGCTTTCGGGGACCGCGGCCCGATTCAAAGCGCGCGCCGAGGCGTTCCGCTACCAGCCCGGGCTTGCCACGGCCTTGAACCCGTACGCGATTTCCGACCGCCGGGGCTTCGCCCTGGACCTGGCGCGCCCGGTGCTTCGCTGGCAGGCCTTCGCGGGCTATCGGCGCGAGCGCCCGGAGGACACGTCGTCGGGCGCGCCAGCGGTCACCGCCGAGCGCCTCACCGCCGGGGCTTCGTTCTCCCTGAACCAGGACAGCTGGGTCACGCCGTCCCTGATCCGGATTCGGCAGAAGGGGTCCCAGACCGACTTCACGCAGACACGGATCGCGACCGATTTCACTGCCTCCGAGCCGCTGGGGGGACGGACAACGGCCCATTTCGACGCGGGCACGTACGATGACTCGAAGGGCGTGAACGCCAGGCGGCGGGTGCTTGCGGGCTCGGTCGTCTCGGTGCGCCGCCATCCGGGGCGGGTGACCAGCACCATCTCGGCCGGCATCGAGCGCGACGAGAACCGCGATCTCCGCGCGCGCGACCTCACCATCCTGAGCTCGCTGGAAGCGCGGTGGGAGGCATCGCCGCGGCGACTCCTCGTCGCCCCGCTCGTCTCCTACTCCAGTCGCGACTACGAGCTTCACGGCACGCGCGAGGACCGGCTGGGCGGGCGCCTCCAGATCTCGCTCCTCCGCCTCCCCGGGCTGGGCGACGCGGCGCTCTCGATCCAGGGGCGCCTGGAACGGATCTGGCATCGAAGACCCCTCGGCACCCACGATACCGAGGGAGGCGTCGAGCTCACGCTCGGCAAGCAGATCGCGCTCTTGCCGTAGAGTCCCGCGCTCCATCGCCGCCCGTAACTCCGCCGCCGCCGCCGTACACTGCCGCGAGTACTTCCGCCGCCGACGGTTTCCCGACGCGCCCGGATCCCACCGCGGGCCCGCGTCTCCTGGGGACGTGCACCCCTCGCGATGGAACGCTTCGTGCATCGCGTGTTCCAGCCCCTGCCCCTCGGCACCGTGTGCGCGGCGTGCCGCGCGTCATCGAAGGGGGTGCCGTCATGAACAGGATCCGTCCGAGGTTTGCCGCCGTTATCCCGCTTCTCCTGGTCGCGACCTCGTGTTCGAGGGGGGACGAGAAACGGGTGGTGGCGCCCAACCTACCGGTCGACCCGCCTCACGTCGTGTCGGGCCGCTGGATTTGGGAGCCCGCGGCGCTGGCCGGCGCCGTGCGCGAGGCCAGGGCGAACCCGTTGGTCCAGCGGGCGCTCACGACCTCGAACGTCGCCGGCCTCAGGCCGCGAAGCGATCTCGCCGTCCGCGCGGTGGGTGAAGACTCCCGCGGGGTGGCGGTCGGGCTCACCATCCTTCCCTTCTCCGTGGGGAACGACTCCACGCACGCCGCGTTCATCTCGGTGGCGGAGGCTTCCGGACTCCAGGCCGCGGAATTCGCGGAGATGATCGTGGGGCGGGATCCCTACCCCAGCGAAGTCGGTTTTGAGGCGACGACGTGGGGGACCCAGATCGCCTGGATCCGGACCGGGGAAGCGTACGCGCTCGCTCCCCACATCGGGCACCTGGCTCCCGCGAGAATCCAGTGGGGAAAGCTCTTCGGCTGCCTCGCCGAGCGGATGCCCGCGGGCTGCTCGATGGGTGCCGAAATGGGGAGGGAAATCGCTCCGAACTTTCCTCAGGCAGCGGCGATCGGCTGCGCCATCGGGGCGGCCGGGGGCGCGCTCACCTGCGGCCTCCAATTCCTGACGGGGAAGTGACCCAATGCCGCGGACGAGGCTTTGGCTCCTGTTCCTGGCCGTCGCGCTGGGGGTCGTGCTGGCCTCGGCCGCTCCCCGCTCGTGGAGCGTGGCCCCCGTTCACGGCGCTCTCTTCGGCACGGCGCTCTACCTCGGCGCGCTCCGGCGTCCGGCGGGCGCGCTCCTGCGGGCCGCCGCATTCCTGGCGCTCGCGAGCGCGCAGGCCTATGTCCTCTTCGAGGCGGCTCCGGGGTCGGACGTCAGGGCGGCCTTCGTGATCCTGTCGACGTGGATCGTGCTGGAATCGCTGGGCGGCAGGGTGGGCGCCGCTCCGGCGCGCGGATAAGGTCGCCGCGGGCGGCTACTGAGAACGCTGGGCGCGACGCGCTGCCGAACGTCCGTTTCGGCCGGTCTTCCCGCGCGTCCCCTTCGCGGCTCGCGTGGCGCCCGCGGCTTTGGGCAGGCGTGCGCGCTTCGGGGGCTTGGGTTTCCTCCGGCGCGCCGCCTGAACCGTGCGGGTCTTCCGCGTCTTCGACTTCCGCTTTTCCTCGCGCGCCTTGCGCTTCGCCTCCAGCTGGGCGATGCGCTCGGCGACGCCCGCGAACGCGTGCTGGAAGACCTCGTCCACGGCGCTGACCGCGATGAACGTGATCTTCGAGCGGATCGGCTCGGGAATCTCGACCAAATCTTTCTGGTTGTCCGACGGAAAGACCACGGTCTTGATTCCGGCGCGGTAGGCAGCCATGACCTTTTCTTTAAGCCCCCCGACCGCGAGCACCTTGCCGCGCAGCGTCACCTCGCCGGTCATGGCCACGTCGTTCCGGATGGGCGCCTCGGCCAGCGCCGAGGCGATGGCCATGACAATGGTGATCCCGGCGGAGGGGCCGTCCTTGGGCACGGCGCCCTCGGGGAAGTGGATGTGGAGGTCGTAATCGTCGAATAGCTGGGGGTCGATTCCCAGGAGCTCGGCCCGGGCTCGCACGTACGAATGCGCGGCCTGCACCGACTCCTTCATGACGTCGCCCAGCTGGCCGGTCACGATCACGCGGCCGGCGCCCCGCATCTTGAGTGCCTCGATCAGGAGCAGGTCGCCGCCCGTGGCCGTCCAGGCCAGTCCCGTCGCCACGCCCACCTCGGCGTGCCCCTCGGCGACGTCAGGGACGATGTAGGGCGGGCCCAGGATCGGCTCCACGTCGGCCACCGAAAAGCGCCAGTCTCCCGTGTAGCCGGTGGTGCGCTGACGAGCCGCCTTCCGGCAAAAGGTGTCGATCGCGCGCTCCAGCTGCCGCACGCCCGCCTCGCGGGTATACTCGCGGATGATCTTGATCAGGGCCGCGTCGTCGAATGCGATGTCGGTGGCCGCCAGGCCGTGCTCTTTCGCTTCGCGCGGCACCAGGTGGCGCCGCGCGATCTCCAGCTTCTCCTCCTCCATGTAGCCCGGGATCTGGATCACTTCCAGGCGGTCGAGGAGCGCGGAGGGGATGAAGTCCAGCACGTTCGCGGTGGTGATGAAGAGGATGTCGGACAGGTCGTACGGAATCTCGACGTAATGGTCGACGAAGTGCCGGTTCTGCTCCGGATCCAGCACCTCGAGCAGGGCCGAGGCGGGATCCCCGTCGGAGTCGTGCCCCAGCTTGTCGATCTCGTCGATCATGAAGACCGGGCTGGAGGAGCGAGCGTCGCGCAGGGATCTCAATATTTTCCCCGGCCGCGATCCGACGTAGGTGCGGCGGTGCCCGCGGATCTCGGCCTCGTCGCGCACGCCCCCCACGCTCATGCGGACGAAGGCGCGGCCCATGGCGCGGGCGATCGACGCGCCCAGCGAGGTCTTCCCCGTGCCGGGGGGCCCCGCGAAGCACAGGATGGGCCCGTGCATGTCGTTCTTCAGCTTCAGCACCGAGAGGTATTCGAGGATCCGCTCCTTCACCTTCTCCAGCCCGAAGTGCTCCTCGTTCAGCCGGCGTTGCACCTCTTCCAGCCGGATGTCGGGCGGCTTCTCGCGCGCCCAGGGGAGCGAGAGGAGCCACTCGACATAGTTCCGGATGACTCCCGACTCCTGCGACGCGGGCGGCAGAAGGCGGAGCCGGTTCGTCTCCTCCTGCATCACCGCCCGCACGTGCGACGGCAGGGCCAGCCCGTCGGCGCGCTCGAGAATCTGCCGCACCAGCATTTCCTGGGGGTCGTCCTCGCCCAGGAGGCGGCGGATCTCCATGAGCTGCTGGCGCAGGAAGAACTCCCGCTGGTTCTTCTCCAGCTGGGCGCTCGTGCGCCGCACCACGTCCTCGGCCACACTCAGCCGCGCGATCTCCGAATCGATCCCCTCCGCGACCACGGCCAGTCGTCCCTCGACATCGAGCGCCTCGATCACGCGCTTCTTGATCTCGAGCGGGAACCGGACGATGGAGGCGACCGTGTCGGCGAACAGTCCCGGGTCGCCCAGGTTCATGCTGAAGATGTTGTCCATCTCGGGCGGGTAGCCGGTGTCCAGCTGCGTGAGCGTGCGCAGCGATTTGAGGATGCGGCTGATCAGGACGTGGACCTTCTCGGGATCCCTGACGGTCTCCTCGGGACAGGTCACGCGTGCCATCAGGTAGGGCTCGGTGCGCAGGATCTCCTCGATCCGGAGGCGGCGCAGTCCCTCGAGGGTGACCTGCACGTTTCCCCCGGGCATGTTCATGCTCCGGATGATCCGGGCCGCGAGCCCGATCTTGCTCAGCTCTTCGGACCGGATCTCCTCTTCCCGCTTCGCCGGGCTGTACACCAGGGCTACCAGCGTGTCGGGATCGGAGTGCTCGCGGAGGAGGGCCTTCGATTGCTCGATGCGGACCTGGATGGAGGTGACACCGAGGGGAAAAACGACGGTGCTCATCAGGGGAAGGAGGGGAATTTCAGACGGGACATCGCGTTGCAGCATCAGCCCGACTTCGGCTGGTGTTCGTTTGCTCACCCGGCGCCCCTTCCCTACGGTGCCATGCGACGGCTTGGGAGACGACCGGCCACGGTACCACACACCCCCGCCGCTGGCCAGCCGCCCCCCTGGAATCCGTTCCGCCGCCACAGGCAAAACGACGGGCCACCAGGGGGGCTTCTTCCGATGGCCCATCGGTCCGCCTCACCCGCCTCCAGGGGTTCGCCCTCCCTGCAGACGGCGCCGCGTAGGGACCGCGGCGTTACCGCTTACCAGCCTGCCTTACCTCCGGAACCGTCGGCCAACGATAGGAAAATCGCGATCAGGATCAGAGCTGCCATGCTGTCACCCCCTCTCTTCGGTTTGGGTCAGCTGCGTTCGTCACCGGCACCGCATTTCCGATTCGTTACCAGCCAGCCTTGCCGCCCGAGCCATCAGCCAATGACACGAAGATCGCGATCAGGATCAGAGCTGCCATTTCACACCTCGTCTGGTTTGGGGTCCGTCGCCTTGCTCGCGTCCGCGAGTGAGCTTCGACGCGAGGGTTACAAAGCAGTCGCCATGCCATTTGCAAGGCACGTTAAATCTTGGGCGCTAATCCATTGATTGGAAGTGCGTTACAGGGATGGCGATTTGCGCGCTGCGGCGCTACGGAGAGCTTCAGAGTGTCCGTGGGGAGTGACTACTCTCAGCGGCACCTAGTAACTTATTAGTTAATAGCAGTTTAGTTATGTCGCCAAAGCTTGACAATACGTGTCCGCGGCGCTTGTCTATGGGAGCCCCCCGAGCGCCCATCGCACGGGAGCACTGATGGGCGCGGATCAGCTAGCTAGAGGGAGGTCCAGGTCGCTTCCCGGGACCAGATCCACTTCCGCCTGCGGGAGCGGGATCACGATGGTGAAGGTGCTTCCCCGGCCGACCTCGCTCTCCACCTCGATCGTGCCGCCATGCGCCTCCACGATTCCCCGGGCGATGGAGAGCCCCAGTCCCAGCCCGGAGGAGTTGAACTGCGTGGTGCCGGAGGAATGCAGGTTCACGTCCTTCAGCTCCACGATCTTCGCGAAGATCTTCTCGAAGTCGTCCTTCGAGATTCCGATCCCCGTGTCGGTCACGTAGATCTCGACCGTTCCCACACCTGCCTCCGCCGCACCGGCACTCGCCGCCCCTTCGGCCCCCCCGGCAGGCGCCTCGCCCCCACCCCGCCGGGCGCCGATCTCGATCGACCCCCCGTCGCGGGTGAAGCGCACGGCGTTCATGGCCAGGTTGGTCATGGCCTGCTTCAGGTACCCCGCGTCAATCCGCGGGTGGCCCAGGTCGGGCTCGATGGAGATGGACACGATCTGGCTCCGCTCGGCGGCGAGAGAGACGGTGTGCACCGCCACCTCCTCGACCAGTGCTCCGACGTCCACCAGGGCGAGCTGGACCGGCAGCTTCCGCCGGTCGATCAGGGACATGTGGGTCAGGTCCCGCGCCAGACGGGTCAATGCGTCCGCCGCGCTCTTGATGGCCCGAAATCCCTCCCGCTGCATGTCCGTAACGGCTCCTGCCGTGCCTTCCCCCATGAGGTCGGCGTAGCCCCGGATGGTGGTGACCGGCGTCAGGATCTCGTGGGAGGCGATGGCGATGAAGTTGGACTTCATGCGGTCGACCTCTTCGAGACGTTCGATCTCGTGCCGCTGGGACTCGCGCATCTCCTCGAAGTGCGCCGCCAGAAGGCCCATCTCGTCGCGGGAGGTCACCTCGAGCGGGTAGTCGTAGTCGCCGTCGCGCATCGCGGACGCCGCCTCCACGAGCCGGCGCACGGGGCGGGTGATGCCGCTGGAGACCAGGAATCCGACCAGGAGCGCCACCACGATCAGGGCCGCGCCCGCGAGGGTGAGGTCCCGGCTGATGCGCGCTAGGACGGCGGTCTCCTGGTCGAGCGCGCGGAGGAGGACGAAGTCCACCGTGCCGCCCGAGGTCGCGCCGTCCAGCCGTTCCCGCAGGGCGAGAAACCGGCTGCCGCCGTCGATGACGTGGGTCACGCCGGCCGTCGGGGGGGCAGCCGCGAGCCGTTCCGCCAGCCCGCTCCGCTGCGTTGTCCGGATCAGAGCCTGGCGGTCCACGACGAAGATCACGTCGCTCCGGGTGGTCGCCTTCAGGCGCTCGGCCAGCGGCAAATCGATCAGGCGGCCGAGGGTCAGGGTGCCGACCTGCTCGCCCTGGACCAGGATGGGGACGGTGGCCACGCGGTAGGCCCGATCGCCCTCGATCAGGTAGCCTCGCCCCGGGCGCCCGGCCATCGCGGCCCGGACGAGGGGCCAGCTCGACCGGTCCGCGCCCGGGGGATCGGTCCGGCCCGCTCCCGCGAGCACGATCCCGTGCTCGTCGGTCACGTCGAAGAGATGCGTCTCGGCGTCGCGCTGGAAGTCGCTCGCCACTCCGAGAAGAGTCTGATGGAAATCGGCGTTCTGCCGGTCGGTCCGCGGCAGGATCAGGAGGGCGAAGAACTTCGGATCGCGCGCCACCACCACGCCGATCCGCTCGAGGTTTTCGCCCTCGCGCTCCATCTGGTTCTCGAAGGCGAGGGCGGCGCGGGAGAGGTCGGACGTGACCGTCTTGTTCACCTCGTCCGCTAGGCGGTAATTCACCAGGAAGAGCGCGGCCACCATCACCCCCAGGATCGGAAGGGACGTGAGGGCGGTGATCTTGAGAAGAAGGGAGATGCGGGGGCGGCGCGTCATCGGTGCCGGGGCGTCACTCGGCGCCGAGAACGGCGGCCGTCGTTCCATTCGCGGCGACCTCGATCGAGGCGGTCCGCTCCCCCCGCCGCGGGAGCCATAGCACCAACGTGTGCTTCCCCTCCGGCGCATCCTCGATGCGGAAACGGCCGTCCGCCCCGACGTACGCAAAGCGGCGGCTGGGAACGACGACGATGTCCGAGCGCATGTCCGAATGGATGTCGCAGAAGACCTGGACCAGCCCGGGCTTCTGGAAGATCAGTCGCTTCGACTTTCCCCGGGGGTAACGTCCGAGGTCGAACCGCTTGGGCGGGGAGTACGAGAACACGTTGTGAAAGACGTTGTCGCTGTTCCGGAATTCCACGGCCTGCCCCACCACGACCGCAAGAATCCGAGGAATGAACCTCTGCCCCTTCTGGTCGAGGAGGACGGACGCCGGCGGGGCTTCCGTGATCGGGACGTCCGAGAGGTAGGCGACGCCGTAGGTGGTGTCGGATGGAACCACGGATCCGGAATTTCCGGCCGCTCCGCTGAGTTGTCCCACATACGCATTCGATCTGGCTCCCCCGCGGAACGAAAGGTCGGCCGGCGTGAGTGTCACCGACCCCACGATCGTTCCCGCAACGGCTGAGTTTGCCAGGAGCAGGCCCAGGACGACGCCCCCGGCGGTCGGTCGAGACCGCATGCGTCTCCTATCGGCCCTGAGACGAGCTACCCTAAGCCCGTTCTTGGGGTTTGCGCCGTGGTGTAAGATCGGCCGGTGACCCACAATCAAGCGTCCGCACCGCCATTTTCCCGCCCGGCCGCCGACGTTCGCCGGGGGGCGACGCTCGAGTTGGAGGTGGAGGATCTCGCCTTCGGCGGGGCCGCCCTTGCCAAGGTCGACGGCCTGGTGGTCTTCGTCGAAAACGCCCTCCCCGGCGATCGCGTCGCGGCGACCGTGTTCCGCAGGAAGCGCCAGTACGCCGAGGCGCGGGCGGACCGGATTCTTCGAGCCTCCCCGTTCCGGGTGGAGGCGCGCTGCGAGCACGTCGCGATCTGCGGCGGCTGCCGTTTCCAGGATCTCGCCTACCCGGAGCAGCTCCGCCACAAGGAGCGGCAGGTGGAGGCGTGCCTGGCCCATCTGGGCGGAATCGCCGCCGCCGCCCTGCCGGTCATCGCGGCGCCGTCCCAGTTCCACTACCGGAACAAGATGGAATTCTCATTCGGGCGGGGGGACGCGGACGGCACACTCACCCTGGGACTTCATCGCCGCGGCTTCTTCGATCGCGCCTTCGACCTGGCGCGCTGCCACATCGCGAGGCCGATCGCGAGCGAGATCGTCGCCGAGACCCGCGCCTGGGCGATCGAGGAAAAGCTGACCCCCTACGACACGCGCCGCCACGCCGGTCTTTTGCGCTACCTCGTCGTCCGCGAGGGCGTCCGGACCGGCCAGGTGATGGTCAACCTGGTCGCGGGCGACCCGCACCCCGCCTTCGAGGGGTTCGCGCGGCGGATCACCGCGCGCTTCCCGGCGGTCGCGAGCGTCCTCCTGAACCTGACGCGCCGGAAGGCGCAGGTAGCCGTCGGCGAGGAGGAGCGGGTGCTGGCGGGGAAGGACCGCATCGAGGAGCGCCTGGGAGGACTGGTCTTCGAGATCTCGTCGGCCTCGTTCTTTCAGACCAACACCGAGCAGGCGGAGCGCCTCCTCGAGACCGCCCTCGAGGGACTGGCCCTCACCGGCGGCGAGCGGGTGCTGGACCTGTACTCTGGAACTGGGACCTTCACCCTCCCGATCGCGCTCCGAGCGCGGGAGGCGATCGGGGTCGAGTCGTCCGCGGCGGCGGTGCTCGACGCCGAGCGGAACGCCGCCAGGAACGGGATCTCAAACGTCCGGTTTCTCCGGGAGGAGGCGGTGGAAGCGCTCCGCGACCACTTCGGCGCCGAGGGGTCGGCGAGCCCGGCCGCCATCGACGCGGTGCTCGTCGACCCGCCGCGGGCGGGCCTTCATCCGGGCGTGGTGAGCCGGCTGATCCGGATGGGGGCGCCGCGACTTGTCTACGTCTCGTGCAATCCGTCGACTCTGGGCCGCGACCTGGCGCTCTTCTGCGAGTCCCGCTACCGCCTCGAGTGGGTCCGCCCGGTGGACATGTTTCCGCACACGCCCCACATCGAATGCGTCGCGACGCTGGTCCGGACGGGGTGATGCCCGCTCCTGTTCCCGCTCCCCGCGCCCCGCGCCGCGACGGCGCTTTCCCATGCTACGCTTGGGCGCTCCGGCGCCAGGGAGGAATGATGCGGCACCCCTCGGCATGGCTTCTCGCCATCCTGGCGCTCACGGCGATGCACGCGACTCCGGCCTCGGCCGGCCCCAAATCTTCGAGCAAAGGAACCCGATCGATGGCGATTTCCACCGCGGCCGCCGCGGCGCAGTCCCCCGTATCCGAGACAATCCTAGAGAACGGGCTCACCGTCCTCGTCCAGGAAGTCCACACGGCGCCGGTGGTGTCGTTCATGGTCTGGTACAAGGTAGGCTCGCGGAACGAGACGGCCGGCGAGACCGGCATCTCGCACCTCTTAGAGCACATGATGTTCAAGGGGACTCCGACCTTCGGCAAGGGGGAGATCGCCCGCCAGCTCCAGAAGAACGGCGCCTCGTTCAACGCCGGCACCTCGCTCGACTACACGGAGTACTACGAAGTGCTGGCGAGCGACCGGCTGGAGCTGGCGATGAAGATCGAGTCCGACCGCATGGTGAACGCGACGATCCCCGATGAGGAGCACCGCCTGGAGATGACCGTGGTCCGCTCCGAGCTGGAGCGGAACGAGGACAATCCCGAGCGCGCCCTGTATATCGAAGCGATGGCGCAGGCCTTCAAGGCGCACCCGTACCACTGGCCCACGATCGGCTGGCGTACCGACGTGGAACAGATCCGGACCAGCCAGATCCGCGACTACTACAAGCGCCACTACATGCCGAACAACGCGACCGTGGTC
Source organism: Candidatus Limnocylindrales bacterium (assembly GCA_035300625.1). Taxonomy (GTDB): domain Bacteria; phylum Eisenbacteria; class RBG-16-71-46; order SZUA-252; family SZUA-252; genus DASQJL01. The sequence goes on along the minus strand of DATGVG010000193.1, from coordinate 28,435 downwards.
GTCGTGGGCGACGTGGACAAGGGCGCTGTGCTCGCCATGGTGAAGCGCTACTTCGGCGCGATCCCGAAGGGGACCGAGCCGCCCCCGGTGACGACGGTGGAGCCGCAGCAGCTGGGCGAGCGCCGGTTCAAGATCCGGAAGCCCGGCGACACGCGCTACCTGCTCGTCGCTTACCGAAATCCGGAGATGACGCACGCGGACACCTACGCGCTGGACGTCCTCGGGATCATCCTGGGCCACGGCCAGACCTCGCGGCTCTACCAGGCGCTGGTCGAGAAAAAGCTGGCGACCGAGGTCGACGCCTCGAACGAGACCGGGCGCGATCCGATGCTCTTCATGACGCAGGCCACGGCTGCTCCCGGGAAGTCCCTGGACCAGGTCGAGGCCGCTCTCACGGCCGAGATCGACCGTCTGAAGCGGGAGCCGGTCACCACCAAGGAGCTGGACCGGGCAAAGAAGCAGGTGGAGGCGGGATTCGTCTACTCCAAGGATTCCATCCGGAGCCTGGCGCAGCAATTGGGGTATTACAACACCGTGGCCACCTGGCGCTATCTGGGCACCTATCTCGACCGCGTTCGCGCGGTGTCGGCCGCCGATCTGCAGCGCGTGGCGGCGGCGTATCTGACCGAGAACTCGCGCACCGTGGGCTGGTACGACCCGACCGAGGAGGCGCAGGCCGCCGGCCCGGCGGGAAGCGGCGGGTCCGGCGACGGCCCGGGCACCGCGCCTGCCCGCTGGGTCGAGCACTACCGCCCCGAGGGTGACGCGGCGGCGGCGGGTGCGTCGGCCGCCCCGGCGGGCGCCGCGCGCGCGATGGGCGCTCCCGCCTACCGGACGGTGCTGCCGAACGGCCTCACGCTCATCGTCCGCCGAAACTCCGCCAACCCGACCGTCTCGCTCCAGGGCCTCGTCCGCGCGGGGGGCATCTTCGATCCGCCCGGAAAGAGCGGCCTGGCCGGCTTCGTCGCGGCCATGCTCGACCAGGGAACGGCCAAGAGGACCGCGCTCCAGATGGCGGAGGCGGTCGAGAACGTTGGCGCCCGCCTTGGCTTCGACGGCGGCTCCGAGACCGCGTCTTTCTCCGCGACCATGCTCTCCCCCGATCTTCCCGCCGTGCTCGACGTGCTGGCGGACGCGCTCCGGAATCCGGCCTTCCCGGCGGACAAGATCGAGAAGATCCGCGCCGAGCGGATCACCGACTACCAGATCGCCGAGAATTCCACGGCGAGCGTGGCCGCCCGCCGCGCGAACCAGCTTCTCTACCCGGTGGGCCATCCCTATCACGACCATCCGCTCGGGACGGACTCGACGCTCCAGGTGATCACCAAGGGCGACCTGGCCGCGTTCCACGCGCGCCACTACGGGCCGAACAACACGGTGCTGGTGCTGGTGGGCGACGTGGACCTGAAGCAGGCGACCGAGCTGGTTCGCGCGGCATTCGGCGCGTGGGCCAAGCTCCCGGCGCCGCCCCCGTTCCAGGTGCCCAACGCCGACCCGCCCGCCTCGGTCCTGAATTTGAAGGTCCCGATGAAGGGGAAATCGCAGACCGACGTGGTCTACGCGGTTCCGGGGATCGCGCGGACGGCGCCCGATTACGACGCGGCGATGATGATGAACTACATCCTCGGCGGCGGCTCCCTGTCCAGCCGGCTGATGAACAACCTGCGCGACGAGCAGGGGCTGGTCTACGGCGTCTACTCCTCGCTGTCCGCGGGGATCGGCGCGGGACCGCTCTCGATCCGCGCGGGAACGAATCCCGCGAACGCGGACCGGGCAGTCGCGAGCGTGCTCGAGCAGGTGCGGCGCATGTCTGAGGAGGGACCGACCGCCCAGGAGATGGAGGACGCGAAGGACTACCTGACCGGCGTTTTTCCCGTGCGGCTGGAGACGAACGCCGGGGTCGCCTCCCAGCTCCTGACCGCCGAGCTCTACGGTCTGGGCCTGGACTACATCGAGCGCTACGCGTCGATCGTGCGCGGGATCACCCGCGAGTCGGCCGCCGCGGCGGCGCGTGCGTATCTCAAGCCAAAGTCCGGCTACGCGCTCGTGATCGCGGGATCGGTCGGCCCGGCAGGAAACGCTACGCCCCAGAATGCGGGGCCGGCGACCACGCCCGGAGGCGCGGGTGGGCCGTAGACGCGCGAGCCGTCTCCTGGCGGCGCTCCTCCTCCTCGCCGCGGTACCCCACGCGGCGGAGGCGAGGCGCCGCTTCGTGCCCCAGGAACACCGCACGCTCCAGGGCGCGTTGAACGCCGCGGAGACGGGAGACACGATCTGGGTGGCGGCCGGGGTCTATCCCGGCCCGTTCGAGATCCGGAAGCGCCTGGTCCTCTTCGGCGAGGGCGGCCCGGACAGCACCATCCTCGACGGGGGCGACAGCGTCCGCGTGCTCCATGTCGAGGGCGTGCGGGGGGGCTCGCTCATCGGCTTCGGGATCCGCCGCGGCAAGGCGAACGGGGGCGGCGGGATCCAGTGCGTTCGCGATTCCTCCTTCGAAATCCGCGACTGCACCTTTACGAAGAACTGGGAATCGGCGGTCGGCGTCTGGGCGTCCGACGAAATCTCCATGGGCGGATGCCGGGTGCGCCAGAACAAGGGGACCGGCGTCCGCTTCAACAATTCCACCGGGGCCGTATTCACGTGCGAATTCACGGAGAACGAAGGCTACGACGGGGGCGCCCTGGCGCTGGTCGGCAGCCACCTGGTCATCCCGCTCCGGGAAAACCTCTTCGAGCGGAACCGGGCCCACGGGGCCACGGGGGGCGCCGTGAACGCGGCCGACTCGTCCGAGGCAACCATCGCCAACTGCACGTTCCGGGAAAACTCGACGGACGTGGCGGGCGGCGCGGTGGCCGTGATGAGCGGCTCCATGGTGAACGTCTCCCGATCGTTCTTCCAGAAGAACCACGGGGGCTCGGCCGGCGCGCTTCACGCCGATGGATCGAGCATGAATGTGGGATACTCGATATTCGACCGCAATACGGCGGTCGTGGCCGCCGCCGCCGTCGGCATCGTGAGACGCAAGACCGCAAACGTGAACCCGGTGCTCTCCAACAACACGTTTTACCAGAACGACACCGGAGATGGAGGCACGCTCTACTTCGTCGACGTTTCACCTGAGGTGCGCAACAACATCTTTGTCGTGAGCCGCGATCAGCGCGCCGTCTCGGGGATGCAGACCACCCCGCGATTCGACTGCAACCTCATTTGGGATCCGTCCGGAGGGTCCATTGGTGCGCTGCCCTCCGCCAACACCTGGGTCGGGGACCCTCTTTTTTGCGACGCGGAGCGCGGCAATTTCAAGCTCCGCGACCTGTCGCCCGCGCTGCGCGCTCCGTGTGGTCCAATCGGCGCGCTCTCCGAAAAGGCGGGCTGCGCCTCATTCCGGCTCCAACCGGCCAACTAGTTCCGCCGTCCAAGGGAGGCGGGAACTTCGGCTGGCCCCCGCGGTAGACCGGAGAGAGAAGCGTGGCGCACCCCACCCATCCAATACGGAGGAGTACCACCATGCCATTGTCTCAGGCACTGCGGCCGGCCGGGAGCCTCGCGGCTCTCGGGCTGGCGCTGTCGCTGCTCGTCGCCCCCATGGCGGCGAGAGCGCAGGACGACCAGGACGACCAGGATAACGGGCGTTCCGGCACCGTCCGGATCTACCAGAACAAGGACGACAATTCCGCCTCGGGAGGCGGGTTCCTGGGCGTACAGGTCCAGGACGTCACCCGCGCCCTCCAGCGCGCCCGGAATCTCCCCACGGAAGAAGGCGCCCTGGTCAACCGGGTCGAGCAAGACAGCCCCGCCGATCGGAACGGAATCCGTCGCGGCGACGTGATCGTCGAGATAAACGGGGACAAGGTCCAGGATTCCGCCGACCTGATCCGCTCGGTCCGGCAGCTCGACGCCGGCAGCAAGGTGCGGATTACCCTGTGGCGCTCCGGCGCTCTCCGAACGATCACCGCCCAGCTGGATGTGCGGCCGAAGACCCGGCCGGGTATGCCGGGCATGCCCCCCAACATGGGAGGCTGGGGAACGGGCAACGACGACGGCGACGCGCCGATGGCGATGCCGATGCCCCCGACGATGGGCGACCGTGACCAGGTCCGGCAGCAGATCCGGGAGCTCCGGAAGGAGCTGGAGCAGCTTCGGGAGGAAGTCCGCGCGCTCCGCGCCGAGCTTCATCAGTCCAATGACGACAACGACAACCGCTCGCGGGACAACGGGGACAACGACTAGGAGCCGCAACCTGTTACTTTGAAAACGGTTGGAGGAGGCGCGCAGGGGGCCCTGTGCGCCGCTTCCCCCCTCCCTCCAGCCGGACCCGCTCCCGGGATGGACACCCCGACTCGGCTCATGCTATGATTATGTGCAGAAGCAGCTTCCGAGTCTGTCGGGCACGAACTACCCCTTCAGTTCTGCCTGCCCGATCCCGATAACTCTAAGAGGGGCGTTCTCCTCGCCTCTCCGCAAGACCGCTGTGCAGTGAGTTACTCACGGATGAGGGCAGAAGCCTCTATGACCTCGCATCACATGGCCTCACCTCGGAATCTGCGAAAATTCTCGTTAATTCTTTGCGCCTTCATTGCTTTTGGCCTTGCCGCCGAGGCCCGCGACGCCCAGGCCGCTTCGCGAAGCGCCCGAGGGAGAGGCGCGCGCCACCACGCCACCGCAACCAGCCGCGTCGTCAGGCACCGCCGCGTCCGCCGTCGTCGCCGGGCCCTGGCGCTCCGGCTTCCAGCGATCACTCCCTACGGAATCCCACGCCTTCACGTGAAGGCGGCCTACGTAGAAGACGCCAGCGGGCAGGTGCTGTTCCAGAAGAACCCCGAGCGGGTCTACCCCATCGCCAGCCTGACCAAGCTTGTCACCGCCATGGTCCTCCTGGATACCGCCCCTGATTGGGACCGGGTCGTCGAGGTCCTCCCCGAGGACAAGTACCATTCAAGCCACTCCCACATCCGGGCTCACGAGGAGATCACCGTCCGCGACCTGATCCACGCCGCGCTGATGTCCTCGGACAACGTGGCCACGAGGGCGCTGTCCCGCACGTGCGGGCTGGATCGGATGGAGTTCGTGCGGCGGATGAACGTGAAGGCGGATTCGCTGGGGCTCACTGGGGCCCACTTCGTCGAGCCCACCGGGCTGGACGAACAGAACGTGGCGACCGCCCAGGCCGTGGCCAAGCTGCTTCGCGCCGCGGCTTCGAACGAGCTGGTCAGCACGATCATGCAGAAGGAGCAGTACACCTTCACGTCCAACCGTCGGCTCCACAGCCTGATCAACACCAACCGGCTATTGAGGAGCAAGTGGCGGGTGACCGCGGGCAAGACGGGCTTCATCAGCGAATCGGGCTACTGCCTGGCCACCAACATCCAGGCGCCGTCCGGCGCGGAAGTCACGGCCGTCCTCCTGGGCGCGCCGAGCAATGCCTTGCGGTTCGCGGAGGCGAAGCGAATCCTCGACTGGACCTTCCGCTTCGCCCTTCATCGCGATCTCGACACCCCCTTGGAGAGTGAATAGGGTTGCCGCTCGCGCGGCGCACACGGGCGCGGACCTCGCGTAACCGGACGCGCTGGGCGCCGCTCCACCCGGGGCGGCTTCTCCTTGCCGTTCTCGCAGCCGCCGCCCTGTCCATCCCTGCGTTCGCCTCGGCTGAAGAGCGCGCCGCCTCCACCGCCCCCGTCGCCGGCGCTTTCGTCTACCCGGTCGGGGACGAGCTCGACTTCACCAAGCCGCACGCCGGTGAGCCCGTCGGTTTCCACATCTCCGATTCCTATCTTGTCATCCGTCACGGCAAGCACGGCCAGCGCTCCCACAAGGGCGTGGATCTGGCGAACGGCCGCGGCGGATCCCCGGTCCGCGCCATTGGCTCGGGCGTCGTGGTCGTCTCGGACGCCAAGGCGATGATCAAGGTGCGCCGGACGCAGCGGACCAAGGTCCCGGTGATGGTGAACGGAAAGCGCGTCTACAAGAATGGCACCCGATACCGGTGGGTGTACAAGTGGCGCACGGGATGGGGGAACTACGTCGTGATCCGGCACGTGCTCCCCGACGGAGAGACGGTGCACTCGCTCTACGGCCACCTGAAGCCGCGATCGGTCCTAGTGAAGCAGGGGGACGTGGTCGCGGCCGGGCAGGTGATCGCGCAGGTGGGAAGGACCGGCCATGCCACCTCGGCGCACCTCCACCTGGAAATCCGGAAATCGCTGCCCGCGTCGGACGACGAGGATCAGGACGCCGAGGCTGCCATCGAGGAGCCCACCGTGGAGGATCGCACCTTCGCGCTCCTGGCCACGGTCGACCCGGTCTCCTTCCTGAGCCAGCACGTACGGGGCTTCGACGATCTGGACCCGCGAAGCTGGGAAGCTCCCTATGCGCTGGCGGCCTGCCGGGACGGCATCGTGGGCGGGGATGAAGACCAGTTCGATCCCGACGAATCGATCACCCGCTCCGATTTCTACGCCGCGCTCGTCATGGCGTTCCGCCTGAACGGCTCCGCGGCGCGGCCCTCCTTCCTGGAGCTCCAGACGACGCTCGCCGAAGCAGGGGCCCTGACCTCGGAAAAGGATGAAGAGGCGGGCGGCCACTTGAAGCGGAGCGAGGCTCTCGAAATCCTCCTTCGCTGCCTGGACAAGGCTCCCGCCCGCGGACAGAACCTCGCCGCCTTCGACCGGGCGCGGCTCTGCGGCGACTTCAATCGCGTCTTCGCGGGTGCCGAAGCGGCGCTCCAGGCCGACCGCGAGGCGGTGCAGCTGGCGCGCGCCGAAACCGCGGCCCAGCGGAAGGCGGCCGAGGCGGAATTCGCGCGGGCCGTCCGCGGGGCCGGTCCGGCCGTCGCCGCGGGCGCGCCGAAGAAGAGGATCCGGCGCCGCGCGGTCAAGGCGGTGGTACCGGTTCCACGTCTGGATCCGGGCTTCGAAGCCATTGCCCGTTCCGACAAGAACCTCTCTCGCGCCGAAGCCTGTCTCCTTCTCGCCTCCGCGTTTCGCCTGGGCCACGAGCGCACGTCAGCCCTGGAGCGGGCGGCGACTCGCGTGGCCACCGCCTCGCCGGGATAGCCGCCGGATCTGGCTGGCGCCCGGCCCCCTTCGCTGTCATCTTCACGCCGTGAGCAGGCCGCCCGCGATCCCGCCGCGGCCCACGCTGAACCGGGCCCATGGAATCCACGTCTGGGACGCGGCTGGACGCCGCTATCTCGACGCCACCTCCGGCGCCTTCTGCATGCAGCTCGGCTATACACGCCCCGACCTCGTCGCGGCGATGACCGAAACCGCATCCCGCCTTCCCCACGCACGCCCGGCCACATTCGACTCGACCGAGGGAGAGAGCTACCGCGAGGCGCTCCTCCGCGCGGCCGGCCCCCCATTCACGCGCGTGCTCCTGACTTCGTCGGGCAGTGAGGCGGTGGAAGTCGCGATCAAGGCGGCGTGGTGGTTCCAGCGGGCGCGCGGAGCGGGCCATCGGAAGGAAATCCTCTCTCTCGCGGGCCACTACCACGGCGCAACCCTCGCCGCCCTGGACGCGACCGGATATGCCGCCCGCCGCGCGCCTTTCAGCGGGCTCCTGGGCGAGCGGACGTTCGGGCCAGCGGCCCACTGCGTCCGCTGCTTCCGCGGGCTCAACTATCCGGCCTGCGCCCTCGCGTGCGCGGGCGCGGCGCTGGAGCGCGCGGAGGAGGCGGCCGCCCTTATCGCCGAAACCGTCCCCGCCGCCGGCTTGGCCGCGGCGGTGCCGCCGAGCGGTTGGGCGGCCCGGGTCCGGGAGCGATGCGACGCCGCGGGCGCCCTCTGGATCGCGGACGAAGTGCTCACCGGATTCGGCAGGACGGGAGCGCTCTTCGCCTGGTCCCGGCTGGCGGAGCGGGACGGCGGAACGGCGACGCCCGATCTCGTCGTCTTCGGGAAGGGAGCCGGCGCGGGATTCTTCCCGCTCGCCGGCGTCCTGATTTCCGAGCGCGTGGCTGCCGCACTGGACGAAGGGGACGGCGGGTTTCACCACGCGCAATCGTTCGGGGGGAATCCGGTCGCGTGCGCCGTCGGCCTGAGGGCGCTGGCCGCCTACGAGGAAGAGCGCGTCTTCGAGCGGGTGCGGCAGAGCGAAGCGGAGGTCCGGGGCGCGCTCGCGCCGCTCGCGGAGAACGAGGCCGTGTTCGACGTTCGGGGGATCGGGTTCTTGTGGGGCGTGGAGCTGGCGGCCCCGGGCGAGGGGCGCCCCCCCTTCGCGCGCGCCCGCCGCGTCGCCGAAGAGCTGGCGGCGGGCTGCCGCGCCAGGGGCGTCCTGGTCCACGCGACCGCGGGATTCGCCGCCGCCGGCGGCGGCGACGCGATCCTGATCGCGCCGCCCCTGATCGCGGAGCCGGAGGCGCTGAAGACGATCGCGGCCGCCCTGGCCGAGGCGGTGGACGTATTGGAGCCGGGCGGGCCCCGGCGCTCGTGGGTGGAGGACTGGGAGGATCGTTGAGAGGCGGGGAGATGCGGGGCGCGCTCCGGCGGAGCAGGAACGAGCCGATCACGTTGACCGCCAGGGTTCCGTATGGGAACGTCGTTCCCGTGACCCGCTGCACGGCCCCCTGGAGCCAATAGCGCGCGACCGTTCCCATGAATCCGAACAGACCGATCCAGAGCACGCGATTCACCGCGCGACTCTGCCCCGCTCTAGGGGCGGGCAAGGCGCTTGTTCTGGCCGCGGCGGTGGTGGCGGCGGTGGTGGCGGCGGTCGCGTCGGGCTGCGCCACCGAGTCGAAGCTCGTGCGCGAGGATCCTGGCTTCACCGCGGAGTCGCTCCGGAAGGGGGGCCTCGCGGTGCTGGGCGTGGTGCAGGTGGACGAGGTGGCTCAGGCGCGCCCTCCGCTGGTCGCCGCCCTGGAGCGCGTGTTCGCGTCGGCGCGAAAGGAGGTCCCGCTGGTCCGGGCGGATCGGGCGCAGGCCGCCATGGGCGATTCGGTCGTCCGCCTCTTCCTGCTCGGCTACCAGATGCGCGGCGACCCCGACTCCCTCTGGCTCGCGCGCGCCGCCCAGGCGGTCCGCCCCTTCGCCCGCTACGGAGTTCTCGCCCGCGTCGAGGGGACTTCGATCCGCTACGGCACCCGGACGGTGCCGACGAGCGCGGCGACCGGCGAAGCGGAGCAGGACGTGCGAATCACCGGACGCGACGCCCATGTTTCGGCCACCGTCTACGACCTGGGCACGGGCGCAGTCGTCTACAGCGCCAAGTTCATCGGCGCGTCGGACGATGCTCCGAACTTGAGGCCGCCTCCAGCCGACACGCTGAATCCCGACTCGCTCCCGCCGCCGCGCCCGCCGCGGGGTCCCAGCCAGACATTCCGTCCGGGTATGACCTATCCGATTCCCGGCCCGGGCGATTCGCCGGCCGACTTCGGCTATCCCGACCCGCCTTCCGTCGCGCGAGCGGCCGAGAACGCTTTTCTCATCCTGGCCCGCTCCCTCCCCGGAGGCCCCGCGCCGCCCTGACGCGCCGGCGCTCCGCCCATTTCGCCCGGGCCGGCCGCCACAGCTCGCTCACGATCACCCCTGCCAGGATGAGCGCGGCGCCGGCCAGCTCTCGATGCGTCATGCGCTCCCCGAAGAAGGACGCGGCGAAGACCGCGGCGAAAACCGGCTCCGTCGCGTAGAGAACGCCCGCCTTCACGGACGACGTGCGCGCGAGCGCCCACGTCTGGAGCACGATGATGAACGCCGTGGCCAGGACTCCGAGATAGATCAGCACGCCCCAAGGGATCTCGCGCGGCGCCACGGAGAGCCCGCCGCGCGCCGCGACCAGCGCCCACCCCGCCGCCGCGGGAACCGAGACTTGAAGCACCGCCAGGGGGATCGCTGGGCTCCGCTTGGCGAGGGAGTTGGTGAGGACGATGTGGACCGCGAAGGCCGCGGCGCAGCCCAGGTTCCACAGCTCGCCCGGAGTTAGCGCAAAGCCCGCGTCGGCCGAGAGCATGGCCAGGCCCGCCGCCGCCAAGAGCACCCCGAGCGCCTCCCCCAGCACCGGGCGCGTGCGAAGGATGAAATAGGCGATGAACGGAACGATCGCGATCGTCATCGAGGTGATGAAGGCGGAGCGCGAGGCCGAGACGGTCTGGAGCCCGATCATCTGCGTCAGGTACCCGGCTGTGAGCCAGACGCCCAGCCAGAGACCGTCGAGGAGCCACCGGCGGCGGACCGGCCACAGGCGGCGCCAGTAGACCGCCATCAAGATTACCGACGCGATGGTGAAACGGAGAGCCATCAGCTCGAAGGGGTGGAGCGTCCGCAGCGCGTCGCGCAACAGCGCGAACGTGGTCCCCCAGACGGCGCAGATCAGGAGCAGCGCTACATCGGCGCGGCTCATCGCCGGCGGGACCGGGTCCCTCGGGGGTTCAGCGCCTTGATCTCGAAAGCGAGGCTCTCCAGCTCGATGGAGAGGTTGACCGTGCGGAGCGCGACAGTAGCGGGAACCTGGATGCGGCGGTGCGCGAAGTTCAGGATCCCGCGCATTCCCGCCGCGACCAGCCGATCGGCGACGCTCTGCGCGGCGCGCGCCGGAACGGCGATGACGCCGATCTCCATCCCCAACCGCGAGGCGTCAGCCTCCAGGTCGTCGATGTGGCGGACGGTCAGGTCGCGCCACTGAAGCCCGACCCGATCCAGGCTCACGTCGAAGACACCGGCGAAGTCGAAGCCCTGGCGGTGGAATTCCTTGTAAGAGAAGAGGGCCGAGCCCATGTTCCCCGCGCCGATCAGGGCGACCCGCCACCGGCGGTTCAGCCCCAGGATCAGGCGGATTTCCTTCTTCAGCCGCGCGACCCGGTAGCCCAGGCCGCGCTTTCCGAAATTGCCGAAGTAGGAGAGGTCCTTGCGCACCTGGGCGGAGGTCACGCCGCTTTCGTGCGCGAGGCCCTGGGAGGACACGGTGCGGTGGCCCTCGCCCTCCAGGTCTTCGAGGACTCGGTAGTACGCGGAGAGACGCCGGACGGTCGACGTCGGGATGCGTGGCTCCAGCTACGCCTCCTCGCCTACTTCCGCTTCTTCTACCGCCTCCTCCACCTTGGCGACGTCGATGAGCTGGTCGCCGGGCTCGAGATTCACGAGCCGCACGCCTTGCGTGTTCCGCCCGATCTCGGAGATCCCCTTGACGGGCATGCGGATGACCATCCCGCCGCGCGTGATGAGCATCACCTCGTCGTCGGCCACCACTTCGATCGCGGCGACCACGCGCCCGTTCCGCTCGTTGGCCTGGATGGAGATGATCCCCTTCCCGCCGCGTCCGGTGATCCGGTACTCGCTGATGGGGGTGCGCTTGCCGTATCCGTTCTCGGTCGCGACCAGGATCGAGGCCTCGCGGCGCACGGCCAGCACGCCGATGACGGCGTCGTCTCCTTCGATCGTGACGCCGCGCACGCCGTACGCCGTGCGGCCCATCGGGCGGACGTCGGTCTCCTTGAAGCGGATCGCCTTGCCGTCCTTCTTCGAGAGGATGATCTCCTGCGTGCCGTCGGTGAGGACGGCGTCGATCAGCGTATCCTCCCCGTCGACCCCGATCGCCACGATGCCGCCGCGGCGCGGGTTGGAGTAGGCCGAGAGGGGCGTCTTCTTGACCGTGCCCCGCGCGGTGGTCATGAGGATGAAGTGCTTGTCGTCGAACTGCTTCACCGGCAGCACCGAGGCGATGCGCTCCTGCTGCGACATCTCGACCAGGTTGACGACCGCCTTCCCCTTCGCGGTCCGGCCCGCCTGCGGGATCTCGTGCACCTTGAGCCAGTACACGCGGCCCTTGTCGGTGAAGACCAGGATGTAGCTGTGCGTCGAGGCGATGAAGAGGTGCTCGATGAAGTCCTCTTCCCGGGTGCCCGCGCCGGTGACGCCGCGGCCGCCGCGGCGCTGGCTGCGATAGGTCGTCACGGGGAGACGCTTGATGTAGCCGGCGTGGCTGATCGTGATCACCATGTCCTCTTCGGCGATCAGGTCCTCCACCTCGAATTCGCCCGTCGCGGGTTCGATGCGCGTGCGGCGGTCGTCCCCGAACTTCTCCCGGACCTGCCCCAGCTCGTCGCGGATGATCTCGAGGACCTGGGCCGGACTGTCCAGGATGGCGCGCAGGCGCTCGATGAGCTGGATGACCTCCAGGTATTCGTCCTCGATCTTCTTCCGCTCCAGGCCCGTGAGGCGGGAGAGGCGCATCTCGAGGATGGCGTTCGCCTGGATCTCGCTCAGGCCGAAGGTGGCGATCAGCCCCTGGCGCGCCGCGTCGACGTTGGCCGATGCCTTGATCAGCGCCACGATCTCGTCGATATGGTCGAGCGCGATCTTGAAGCCTTCCAGGATGTGCGCCCGCTGCTCCGCCTCGTTCAGGTCGAAGCGCGTGCGCCGCACCACGATCTCCTGCCGGTGCGCGATGTAATGCCCGATCATCTCCTTCAGCGTCAAGGTCTGGGGCCGGTTCCCGACCAGCGCGAGCATGTTGGCGCCGAAGGTGGTCTGCATCTGGGTGTGCTTGTACAGCTGGTTCAGGATCACGCGGGGCTGGGCGTCGCGCTTCAGCTCGATCACGACGCGCATTCCCTCGCGATCGGACTCGTCGCGCAGGTCGGAGATGCCGTCCAGGGTGCCGTCCTTGACCAGGTCCGCGATCTTTTCCAGGAGCGCGGACTTGCTCACCATGTACGGGATCTCGGTGACGATGATCGCGCTCCGGTCCTTCTTCAGCTCCTCGACCGTGGCCGCCGAGCGCACGGTGATATGTCCGCGGCCGGTGGTGTAGCAGTCGATGATTCCCTGTCGCCCGTAGATGATGCCGGCGGTCGGGAAGTCGGGGCCCTGGACGATCTTCAAGAGATCTTCAACCGCGCAGTCGGGGTTCTCGATCACGTAGTGGATCGCGTCGACGATCTCGCGGAGGTTGTGCGGCGGCACGTTCGTGGCCATCCCCACCGCGATTCCCGACGATCCGTTCACCAGCAGATTGGGGACCGCGGCCGGGAGAACGACGGGCTCCTCGCGGGACTCGTCGTAGTTCGGCCGCATGTTGACCGTGTCCTTCTCGATGTCGCGGAGCATCTCCTCCGCGAACTCGGTCAGGCGTGCCTCGGTGTACCGCTCGGCCGCGGGAGCGTCGCCATCGACCGATCCGAAGTTCCCCTGCCCGTCCACCAGCGGGTAGCGCATCGAGAACGGCTGGGCCAGGCGGACCATCGTTTCGTAGACGGCCGCGGTGCCGTGCGGGTGGTAGTTGCCGGTCACGTCGCCGGTGATCTTGGCGGACTTCCGGAAGGGGCGGTCGTGGAGAAGGTTCAGCTCGCGCATCGCGACCAGGACGCGGCGGTGAACGGGCTTCAGCCCGTCCCGCACGTCGGGTAGCGCGCGCGACACGATGACCGACATCGAGTAATCGATGTAGGAATTCCGCATCTCGTCTTCGACGTAGATCGGAACGACCTTCTCACGCGTGGCCATGCGGCGTTCTCTCCCTCCCCGGATTAACCGCGAGAAGCTAGAAGCGGATCAGATGTCCAGGTTCTTGACGCTGTCCGCGTATTCTTCGATGAACTTGCGCCGGGGCTCGACCTGGTCGCCCATCAGAATGGTGAAGATCTGGTCCGCCTCCACCAGGTCGTCCAGCGTCACCTTGGATACGCTCCGGTTCTCGGGGTCCATGGTGGTTGACCAGAGCTGGTCGGGGTTCATCTCGCCCAAGCCCTTGTAGCGCTGCATGTGGATCCCCTTCCGCCCGATCTCCTCCAGCGCCGTCTCGCGCTCGGACTCGTTGTAGACGTAGCGGACCTCCTTCCCCTTCGCGATGCGGTACAGCGGCGGCATGGCGATGTAGATGTAGCCGCGCTCGATCAGGGGCCGCATGTGGCGGAAGAAGAAGGTGAGGAGGAGCGTGCGGATGTGGGCGCCGTCCACGTCGGCGTCGGTCATGATGATGATCTTGTGGTAGCGCGCCTTGTCGGCGTCGAAGTCGTCGTCGATGCCGGTGCCGAGGGCGGTGATGATGGTGCGGATTTCCTCGTTGGAGAGCATCTTGTCCAGCGAGGCCTTCTCCACGTTCAGGATCTTCCCCTTCAAGGGGAGGATCGCCTGGTATTTCCGGTCGCGCCCCATCTTGGCCGAGCCGCCGGCCGAGTCGCCCTCGACCAGGTAGATCTCGCACTCGGCCGGATTCGTCGACTGGCAGTCGGCCAGCTTTCCGGGGAGCGAGCCGCCGTCCAGGATGCTCTTCCGGCGGGCCAGGTCGCGCGCCTTTCGCGCCGCTTCGCGCGCGCGGGCGGTCTGGATGCACTTCTCGACGATCTTGCGGGCGACGGCCGGGTTTTCCTCGAAGTAGGTGCGGAGCCCCTCGCCGACCACCGATTGGACCACGCCCTTCGCCTCGGTGGTGCCGAGCTTGGACTTGGTCTGTCCCTCGAACTGGGGGTCGGGGAGCTTCACGCTCACCACCGCGGTGAGCCCCTCCCGCACGTCGTCGCCGCCCAGGGAAACCTCCTTGAGCACCTTCGACAGGCCTTCCTTCTCGGCGTAGTGGTTGATCGTCTGCGTGAGGGCCGCGCGGAACCCGATGAGATGGGTCCCGCCCTCGATGGTGTTGATGTTGTTCACGAAGGAGAAGACGCTCTCGGCGTAACCGTCGTTGTACTGGATGGCGATCTCGACCGAGATGCGATCCCGGTCGCGCTGGTGGTAGATCGGCTCCTGGTGCAGCACCGTCTTGTTCTGGTTCAAATACTTCACGAAGGATGTGATCCCGCCCTCGTACTGGAAGTCGTGCTTCTTCCCGGTCCGCTCGTCCGTGAACTGGATGCGGATCCCCTTGTTCAGGAACGCCAGCTCCCGGAGCCTTTGGGAGAGCGTGTCGAAGTTGTAATCGGTGGTCTCGAAGATGGTGGTGTCCGGCTTCCAGGTGACCGTGGTGCCGGGTTGATCGGTGTCCCCCACAATCTTCAGATCGGTTTTCACCAGGCCGTGCTCGTAGCGCTGGTGATAGCGCTTCCCGTCGCGGCGCACCTCGACTTCCAGCCACTCGGAGAGGGCGTTCACGACGGAGACGCCCACGCCGTGCAGCCCGCCCGACACCTTGTAACTCGACTCGTCGAACTTGCCGCCGGCGTGGAGCGTGGTCATGACCACTTCCACCGCGGGGCGGTTCTGCGACGGGTGCACGTCCACGGGGATGCCGCGGCCGTCATCCCACACGGTGACGCTGGCATCGGTGTGGATCGTCACCTGGACGTTCGTGCAGAAGCCGGCGAGCGCCTCGTCCACCGAGTTGTCCACGACCTCGTATACCAGGTGGTGGAGGCCGCTCTGGCCGGTCGAGCCGATGTACATGGCCGGGCGCTTGCGCACGCCCTCCAGGCCCTTCAGAACCTGGATATTGCGCGCGTCGTAGGAATGCCCGTCCTTGGCGACCGGAGCGGCGCCGGTGCTCTCTGTACCTGGGGTAGCCGGTGTACCTGGGGTAGCCGGTGTACCTGGGGCGCCGTCCTGTGGATCGGGTGGGTTGGCCAACGTCATGGCCTCCTCACGTTTCGGACTCAATGGGTTCCTCCTTGAATCGCATCGGGACCAGCCGGATGGACGTGAGCTGCGCCGTATCGGGGAGGCGCCGGTTCAACGCCTCCAAGATTCCCTGGCGAAGCACCGCCAGGTGGCCCATCCACACGGCTCCCTGTACTTCCACGAGAAGCTCCCCGTCCCGAACTCCCACCGGACGGGTCCTTCGTTCCACTTCGGGGCCGACCACGGTCCCCCACTCGTCCGTCGCGCGGGCCGCCTGGAAGCGGGACTCCAGCTTCAGCCCGGCCAGCCACTCGTCCAGAACCGGCCCGATCTGCCGGAAGTCGCCCGAGCGGGGAGACCTCGACGACCGGGATGGCCTTGGGGTACGGCGAGGTTCGCGCGATCTCATGCCGCTCCGACCTCGGTGCACGCCGCGAGCGACTCGATCGGGAGCGCCGTCATGCGCGTGGGCGCGTTGGAGAGCGCGCGGCAGGCGGTCACGATCAGCTGGCTCGACTCGGGCAACAGCGCGAGGAGCGCACCGATCCAGCGCGCGTCCAGCTCCGATTCGGGATCATCGAGAAGGACGACCGGAGCCTCGTCCAGCCGCTCCTCCAGCACGCGGGCGAGCGCGAGCCTGAGGAGGATCGAATACAGGCGCGAGTAGCCGCGCGAGGCGCCCTCGGCCAGCTCCATGCCGCCGACCTTGCAGATCAGGCGCGCGCGGTGGGGACCGTCGCCCGTCCAACCCAGCCGGAGATCCCTCCCGCGCGAGGCTGAAAGCCGCGCCAAGCGCTCCTCGACGCTTCCGCCCCCGACGCACACGTACTCGAGGAGCGGGGCGAGCGCGGGATCCACGCGCGCCGCCAGGTCGCGCATCACGGTATGCAGATCGCGGGCCAGTCCCTCGCGACGCCGATCCAGCTCGGCGCCGGCGCGGGCGAGGATCGTTTCCCACACGGAGAGCTCCTCGTCCGAGGCCCGGGGACGGCCGGACCGCACGGCACGATCCCCGTCGCTGCCTTGCGCGAGAAGGCGATTCCGCTGCTTCAAGGCGGAGGTGTAGTCGCGCAAGGAACCGACGTAAGCCGGCTCGAGCTGGCAGAGAGCCACATCCAGGAACCGCCGCCGTTCGGGGACACCGCCGCCGAACACAGACACGTCGTCCACCGAGAAGTGGACGGTCGGGAAGCGTCCGAGGAGGTCGGTGAGCCGCGCGAGCGCCTCGCCGTCGATCCGCATCTCACGCGTCCCCTCGCGCGAGCCGCGAGCCGTGAGCTCTCGCGTGACGCCGCCGCGTCCTTCCACCACGCCGCGCACCTCGAAGGCCGCGGCCCCGTTTCGGACCAGCTCGCGATCCCGCGCTCCCCGGAACGAACGGCCGAGGGAGAGGAGCACGGCAGCCTCGATCCAGTTGGTCTTTCCCGATCCGTTCGGGCCCAGGAGGAGAACGCTCCCCTGGTCGAGGGTGGCGCGCGCCTCGCGGTGGTTTCGAAAATCCCGGAGCTCGAGCGAGAGAAGCCTCACGAACCCGTCAGCCCGCCAGCCGGAGGGGCATGACGAGGCAGAGGAGCCCTTCCAGGGGCGGAGTTCCCTTCGGATCCGCCGGGACGGCCGGCAGGATCAGCCCCGCCGTCACGGGCGTGTTGAGCTGGATGGTCACCTCGTCCGTGTCGATCGTTCGCAGGATGTCGAGCAGATAGCCCGCGTTGTATCCGATCTCGAGATCCTCGGCGTCGTACCGGACGTCGAGATCCTCGGTGGCCTCTCCCTGGTCGGGAGTCTGGACGATGAGGGTCAGCTTGTTCCGGGCGATCGCGAACTTCACCTGGCGGGTCAAGCTGTCCGAGAACACGGAAACGCGGTCGAGCGCGGCGGACAGCTCCTGACACTTCACGTTCAGGTGCTTATTGTTGTTCTTGGGAAGTACCTGCTCGTAGTTCGGAAACGGCCCTTCGATCAACTTGGTCGTGAGAGACGTCTTCCCCACCGTGAACCGGGCGTGATTCCGCGACAGCTCCACGTGCACCGGATCCTCGGTCTCCGCGACCAGCCGGTGCAGATGGGTCAGCGCCTTGAGCGGGATGATCACATCGCCCTTGAGCGCCCCCTTCACCGCGCCGGGGTGCTTCAGCGTCGCACGCGCGAGGCGGTGGCCGTCGGTCGCCACCAGCCGGATCTCTCCTTCGCCGATCTGCAAGAGGGCCCCGTTCAATGCGGGGCGCGTCTCGTCGGTGGAGACCGCGTAGATCGTTCGCTTGATCATCCGTTCCAGCTGTCGCGCGTCGATGGTGAGCGTGGAATCGGGAGCCACGGAGACGCGGGCCGGAAATTCCTCGGGGCGGATGCAGAGGAATTTGAATCGCCCCGTCTTGCTTCCGACGTTCAGCGTCAGATCCTTCGCTTCCAGCCGGAGCTCTTCTTTCGGGAGCTTCCGCACCAGCTCGAGCAGCCTCTTTGCCGGAACCGTCAGCGCGGCTTCCGCCTTGACGTCCGCCATCGCGCGCGTGGTCACGGAGAGATCCAGATCGGTGGCCGTCAGCTGAAGTCCTTCGTCCGTCGCTTCCATGAGGATATTCGCAAGAACCGGAAGGGTCGTTCGGCTGGGAACGGCGCTCGAGATGAGCCCCAGAGCCTGCAGCAATTCGGTTTGGGCGATGGAGCATTTCATGGCCACGTCCTGGGCGATTGTCATGTGTCTAAGTCCCTTTAGATTTTGGTGGTTGCGGTCGCGTCGGGGTGGCTAGTCCTTCGCTCGAAATTATAGGTTTTCAGGGGCGTTGGAACAACAAGAAAGGGTCTGTTAAGCGCGTTGTTTTCCACGGTGTTTGGGGCCTCTAAGACTGGTTAGGTTCCGTGAATAGAAGCAGTAGTAGTAGGGTCGGTGGAGGGCGGGGACAGGCGCGAGGACGAGCATTTTAATTCGCTGAACCGCAACGACTTGAGCAAGGAAGCTCGGCCACGTCGAGCCCGGAACGGCCCGGGGATAACCGCGCCGTTGTCCCCAGCGCTCCCCAGGCTTCTCGATCGCGGCACTCCTCACGGCACTTCTCCACACCCCATCCACCAGAAATAAAACGAGCGCCGCGGGTGGCGACGCTCGTTGTCGAAGCAGCCGAATCAAGCGCTCAGCTGGGCCATCAGCTCTTCCACCACGCCGCGGACTTCGGGATCGTTGGACATGAGATTTTCGATCTTCTGACACGCGTGGAGAACCGTCGTGTGATCCCGCCCTCCGAATTTTCCCCCGATATCGGCGAGGGAGAGGTCGGTCATGGTGCGCGCGATGTACATCCCGATCTGCCTGGGGAACGCGATCGTGTCGGTGCGGCGTTTTCCGCGGAGCGATTCCTCGGTCACGTTGAAGTGCCGCGAGACCAGCCGCTGAATGTCGTGGAGGTCGAACCGGGCGAGGTCGGGCTTGATCTGATCCCGCAACACCTCCTGGGCAAACTCCACGGTCAGCGGGCTGTTCGTCAATTCGGCGAACGCCAGAAGCCGCGCCAGGGAGCCCTCCAGGTCGCGGATGTTCGACTTGATGTTGCTCGCGAGGAGGAGCGCGATCTCGTTCGGGATTATCCGCCCCTGCAGCTCGGCCTTCTTTTTCACGATGGCGACGCGGGTTTCCAGGTCGGGCGCCTGCAGGTCGGCCACCACGCCCCAGGTGAAGCGCGACACCAGCCGCTCCTCGAGCGTGGCGGTCATGGAGTTGGGCGGCCCGTCGCTGGTCAGGACGATCTGCTTGTGGGCGTCGTGGAGCGCGTTGAACGTGTGGAAGAACTCTTCCTGCGTCGACTCCTTGCCGGCCAGGAACTGAATGTCGTCGATCAGGAGGAGATCCGCCGACCGGTAGCGCGCCTTGAACTCGAGCGTCGTGGCGTGCTGGATCGAGTAGATCATCTCGTTCATGAACTTCTCCGCCGAGACAAAGAAGATCTTCGCGTGGCGGCGCTGCGCGCGCACGTGGTGTCCGACCGCGTGCATGAGGTGCGTCTTCCCCAGACCCACGCCCCCATACAGGAAGAGAGGGTTGTAGCGCTCGCCGGGGCTTTGCGCCACGGCCTGGCAGACGGCGTGGGCGAACTGGTTCCCGTTCCCCACCACGAACGTGTCGAACGTGTTGTGCGGGACCAGCGAGCTTTCATCCCGCGCCGGCAGCCGTCCGCTCCAGCCGGCCAGGCCGCCCGACATACCCGCCCCCGAGCCGCCCGCCCCGGGCCCTTCGTACGGGGGACGAAGGCCGTCGACGCTCTCCGGCTTGCCGCCCCAGGCGAACGGCTCGGGTCCGTCATCCTGGCGGACGTGAAACGTCACGCTCAGGGCCTGGCCCGCCACGTCCGCCACCGACGATTCGATGAGCCCGCGGTAGTACTGCTCCAGCCAGTCGACGTAGAACTGACTGGGCACTTCCAGCACCAGGCCACCGTTCAGCTCCAGAGGCCGGAGCGATCGGAACCACGTTTCATACGTCTGCGGCGAGGTGCTGTCCTGGATCCTTCCGAGCGCGCGTTCCCAGAGATCGATTGCGGCCTTTTCGATCATGTCCCTATCCCCACCTTCACACACCCACTCCACGCACTATCCACAGACTTATCCACAAAACGACCGGGGCGTAACGGATTGCGTGTGGCTCCGTTACGCCCCGTGAATACCACAGGGTACGCGATGTCGGGCGACGCCTCGCTCAAAGCATTTCGACTTTCGTTGGTAGCGCGCTGCGCGCGCCGAGGGAAGAAGCGGTGAGACAGGCGTGAGCCGCGAACAGGGCCTCGCGTCTCGCGTCTGTCGAGGGTCGGAATCTACGACCCGGGCCGGAGTCGCGCAACGAAATTCTTGCCCTCGCCGCCGCCTTGACCCGCCGGCCCCGGTCCAGTAGACTCCCCGACTCGCGTCGCACGGCAGATAACCCATTCAAACAGAGGCATTCCGACTGTGAAGCGCACGTTCCAGCCGCACAATCGCCGCAGAAAAAAGGTCCACGGCTTTCGCGAGCGCATGAGCACCCGCGGCGGCCGGGCGGTGCTGAAGCGCCGCCGCGACCGGGGCCGCAAACGTCTCACGGTCTGACGCGGCCGCACTCGGCGACTCGCGCATGGCCGGCGTGGCCCCGACTGGTGATCGCCGTCTCCGCTCGGGGTGGCAATTCCGCGAGGTGTACCGCTCCGGCAGCTCGTTCCACGGATCTTTAATGACGCTGGTCAGCCTCGGCAAGTCCGACGACTGGAGCCGCGTCGCGTACGTGGCGAGCCGGAAGGTCGGCCCCGCCGTGCGCCGGAATCGCGCGAAGCGCCTCCTGCGCGAGGGATACCGCCGTCTGCCGGCCGAGCGGCGGGACGAAGCCAGATGGCGCATCTGGATCGCGCGCGCCGCCTGCTCGCGCTCGACGGCACAGAACGTGGCCGACGAGATGGCCCTTCTCGTGGGCCGCGAGCGCCGATGACCGCGACTGCACTCGCCGGCCGGGCGATCCGCGAGGGCTTCGGCCTGCGCGCCCTCGCCGCGACCCTGGTGCGCGCCTATCGCCTCATCGCCGTTCCCGTGCTGCCGAAGGCCTGCCGCTTTTACCCCTCATGCTCGTCGTATGCCGAGGAGGCGCTCCAGAAGCACGGATTCTTCCCGGCTGCCCTGCTGATCGTCCGGCGCATCGCGCGCTGCCACCCGTTTCACCCCGGAGGCTACGACCCCGTCCCGTAAGGGCGGGCTCCATCCATGGATCGAAGAACACTGCTCGCCGTCGTGCTGATCATGGGCGTCCTGCTCGTGGACCAGGTGCTCTGGTCCAAGTGGAACCGGGCGCGGCATCCCGCGGCCCCTCCGGGCACGGGCGCTCCGGCCGTTCCGGGCGCGCCCGATAAGGGGGCATCGCCGGGGGCTGGCGCTTTGGGCGCGGGCGCAGCGGGCGCGGCGCGCTCCTCCGCCGCGGAATCGGTCGCGATGCGCGCCTCGACCGGGGTGGGCGAGGGAGGCGAGCCGATCGTCGCGGCGCGCGTTCCGTCGGCGCCGGCGGTGCGGGACTCCCTGGACACGAGCCAGTTCCACGCCTCCTTTACCGGCCAGGGAGGCGCGGTTTCGTCGTGGGTGCTCCCCCAGTACCGCGACCCACGCCGGAAGGTGCCGCTGGACCTGATCCCACCCGGCGAGACGGCCATGCACGTCACGGTGGGCACCCCGGGCGTCTTCTACGACTTCGCGAACGCCCCCTTCCGGAAGACAGGCGGGAGCGCGCGCGAGGGATGGCTCGCTTTCAGCGCGGAGGATTCCAGCGGGATCCGAGTCACCAAGACGTACCGCCTGGCCCAGGACCCCAACCTGCTCGAAGTGGAAGTGCGGGTCGCGGCGCCTGCCCAGCTGGGTCCGATCCGCTACCGTATCGGCTGGGCCAATCCGCTCCCCTTGACCGAGGTGAACTCGCGGCCCGAGGAGCGGATCGCGGTCGCCTACCTGGGCACGCGGCTCGAGGCCGAGGACATGCGGCGGAGCGCGAAGGATGGAGTGAAGCGGCTCCAGGGGAACGTCCGCTGGGCCGGCCAGCGGAGCAAGTACTTCATCGCCACGGTCATTCCGGACTCGGCGAGCATCCCCGAAGTGGTCTTCCAGCCGGGGCCGGGCAAGGTCCCGATCGTCTGGCTGGCGGGGACGTCCGCGCCCGGAGTCGAGGTCGTGCGGCACGCCAGGCTCTACGCCGGACCGATCCACTTCGAGACGCTGGTGCGGATCGGCGCGGGACTGGAGGAGCTGGCGAATCTGGGATGGAAGTGGATCGTCCCGGTGAGCGCGATTCTCCTCAAGAGTCTCGTACTCATCCACCGGGCGATCCCCAACTATGGAATCGCGATCATCATGGTGGCCCTGGTCGCCAAGCTCATCTTCTATCCGCTGACGCAGTCCAGCCTGCGCACCATGAAGGTGATGCACCGGCTGCAGCCGCAGGTGAACGCGATCCGAGAGAAGCACCAGAGCGATCCGGCCAAGATGAACCAGGCCATGATGAGCCTATACAAGGAGCACAAGGTGAACCCGATGGGCGGGTGCCTACCGATGCTCCTGCAGCTTCCGGTGTTCCTGGCCCTCTACCAGGTGCTGCTGCACGCGATCGAGCTCCGGTCGGCGGGCTTCGTGGGGTGGATCCACGACCTCTCGGCCCCGGACGTGGTCGGATACGTCGCCGGGTTCCCGATGCACGTGCTGCCCATCCTCATGACCGGGAGCACTTTCCTGCTCCAGTCGCAAACCCCCGTCGATCCGCGTCAGCAGTTCATGATGTACCTGATGCCTCTCATGATGCTTTACATCATGTATAATTTGCCCTCGGGCGTGATCATCTACTGGACGGTGAACAACCTGGTGTCAGCGATGCAGCAGTATCTGGTCAACGTCGCCGAGGATCGGAGAATGGCGGCGCACACTTGAGATCCGGAGAGCGCGGGCGGCTCCGATGAACGACCGTAACGGCATCGAGATCGAAGGCGAAACGTTCCAGGACGCGGTCGCGGCCGCATCCGCGCAGCTGGGCCTGCGCACGACGGAGCTGGGCATTGAGATCTTGGATCCCGGCGCGTCGACGGAATCCAGCACGGGTTACCGCCCGGTGCGCATCCGCGCGTGGCAGCGCGATCCGGACGCATCCGCGGACGGACTCCGGAAGCCCGCGCCGGGAGCCCCGCGCCGGGCGTCCTCGGGTTACGACGACGGGGGCCGCCGCGGCGGGTCGTACGATCGTGGCGCCTCGCGCCGGCCGGCGCCGATCAGCTACGGACCGCCTCCTCCTCCGATGGATCCCGAGAAGATCACCCCCGAGCTGGTCGCGGACGTCCGCGACCTGGCCGAGGGAATCATGAAGCACATGGAATTTCCCGCCACGGTGGATGCGGAAAAGACGCGCCACGGCATTCGCGTCGCGGTCAGCGCGGGCGACCGGGACCAGTACCTGATCGGCCCCGACGGCGAAACCCTCGCGGCGCTCCAGCACCTGCTGGGGCGGATGATCCGCGCGCGCATGCCCGAGGAGGCGCCGCCCCGCCTGGAAGTGGACGTGGCGGGCTATCGCGACCGGCAGATCGAAGCGCTCCGCGAGATGGCGCGCGAATTGATCGAGGCGGCCCGCGAATCGGGCGACGAAGTCACCACGGAGCCGCTCCCGGCCAGCGAGCGGCGCATCGTGCACCTGGAAGTGGCCGAGGTCCCCGGGATGGAAACGGTGACCGTGGGCGACGGGCACTACAAGCGCGTCGTCATCCGCAAGGGCACCGGCGAATCCGCGCCGCGAAGGGACGCGTGATCGGGACCGGGCGGACGTGACGGCAGGTGGCAGACGATACGATCGTCGCCCCGGCGACGGCCCCGGGCGAGGCTGCCGTCGCCATGGTTCGCCTGAGCGGCCCCGGCGCCCTGCGCATCGCGTCGGGCCACTTCAGCGGTAAGCGCTCCCCCGAAGAGACCCCAACCCACCGCATTCTCCACGGCCGGTTCCACGACGGATCCGGCGCCCCCATCGATACCGTTCTGCTGTCGGTTTTCCGCGCGCCCCATTCCTACACGGGAGAAGACGTCGTGGAGATCGCGTCCCATGGGGGCGCCGCGGTGCCGGCCGCGATCTTCGAGGCCCTGGTGCGCGCGGGAGCCCGGCCGGCGCGCCCCGGAGAGTTCACGGAGCGCGCGTTCCGAAACGGGAAGCTGGACCTTGCCCAGGCCGAGGCGGTGGCCGCGCTGGTGCGCGCGCGGTCGGACCGCGCGGCCCGGGCGGCGCGGGCGACGCTGGGCGGGGCCCTGTCGCGCCGGATCGAGCGGCTGGACGGCGCGCTGGTCGAGCTCTTGGCAGAGGTCGAGGCGCGGATCGATTTCCCCTCGGAGGCGGGCGAGCGTCTGGACGGCGCGGCGTTGGCCGGGCGGTGTGGCGGGATCGCGTCCGAGATCGGCGGATGGCTTGCGGGTCTTCCCGGCGCGAGGCGCGGCGAGGGGGGGGTCTCGGTGGTGCTCGCGGGCCCTCCCAACGTGGGAAAGTCGAGCCTCTTGAATGCGCTGGTGGGATACGAGCGCGCCATCGTGAGCGATACCCCCGGAACCACGCGCGACACCGTCGAGGCATCGATCTGGCTCGACGGCGTCGAGCTCCGCATGGTGGATACGGCGGGCCTTCGCTGGAGCGACGATCCGATCGAGCGGCTGGGAACCGAGCGGGCCGCGCTCGCGCTGTCGCGGAGCGATCTCGCGGTGGTCGTGCTGGACCGCTCCGCGCCGGGCGCGAGCGTGGAGGCGCTGGCCGGCGCCTTGGGCGAGAGTGCGCCGGTGCTGGTCGCATGGAACAAGGCGGACCTCGCGAGGTCCCGTGGTGTCGGGGGTGCCGGAGGCGTGCCGCGCCCGGAGGGCTGGAGCGGGACCGCCCTCGCGGGAACCCGCGTCCTGGCCGAGGTGGAAACGGTAGCGATCGAGCCCTCGGGGGCGGATCTGCTGCGCGACGCTCTTCGCGAAGCGCTCCCCTCCGTGCTCTCCGGCCACGCGGGAGACGAGATCCCGACCGCGAGCGCCCGCCAGGAGGCGCTTCTGGCCGAGGCCCACGCCGCGCTCGTGCGCGCTGAGGCGGCCCTGCGCGCCGACGAGTCCTGCGACCTGATCGCGCTCGATCTCACGGACGCGCGCCGCGCGCTGGGGGAAATCGTCGGGCGCGGCGTCGATCAGGACGTGGTTGCGGCCATCTTCGCGCGCTTCTGCATCGGGAAATGAGCGACGGCGTGGGGCGCTCCCACTTTCCCCTGCTCGTCATCGGCGCGGGGCACGCGGGGTGCGAAGCGGCGTGCATCGCGGCCCGCATGGGGATCGAGGTGGGGCTGGTGACGATGAGCCTCGAATCGATCGCGCACATGCCCTGCAATCCCGCGATCGGCGGGCTGGCCAAGGGGCACCTGGTTCGCGAAATCGATGCCCTGGGCGGCCTCATGGGGCGAATGGCCGACCGCGCGGGCATCCAGTTCAAGATGCTGAACCGCGGCCGGGGCCCGGCCGTCTGGTCGCCGCGCGCGCAGGAGGACAAGGCCCTCTACCGCGCGATCGTCCGCGAGCACCTCGAATCCGATCCGGGGATCACGCTGGTGCAGGCGCAGGTCGTCTCCTTCCTCGTGCGGGAGGGCGCGATTCAGGGAGTCCTCACGGCGGATGGGGCGACAATCGAAGCGCAGGCGGTGGTGATCACGCCGGGCACGTTCTTGAACGGGCTCCTCCACGTCGGAGACACGAGCGTGCCGGGCGGCCGCGCCGGCGAGGAGCCGTCGCGGGGGCTCTCGGATTGCCTCACCGATCTGGGATTCTCGCTCGTGCGCCTGAAGACGGGCACGCCTCCCCGCATCCACCGGGACTCGATCGATTTTTCGCGATGCCTCGAGCAGCCCGGCGACGAGCCCCCGCGCCCGTTCTCCCATTTCACCGACTCCCTCTGCGCGGATCAGGTCCTTTGCCACCTCACGGCCACGACTGCCGAGACGCACGCTCTCATCCGGGCGAACCTCCATCGTTCGCCCCTCTACACCGGGAAGATCCGCGGCATCGGGCCGCGCTACTGCCCCTCGGTCGAGGACAAGGTCGTGCGCTTCGCGGAAAAGCCCTCGCATCAGATTTTCCTGGAGCCGGAGGGGCGCACGACGCACGAGTACTACGTGAACGGCCTCTCCACCAGTCTCCCCGAGGACGTCCAGCGCGCGATGCTGAAAACGATCCCGGGACTGGAAGAGGCCGAGCTACTCCGGACGGGCTACGCCGTCGAATACGACTTCGTCCCGCCGACCCAGCTCCGCCCGACGCTGGAGACCAGGCCGGTCCGGGGTCTTTACCTGGCCGGCCAGATCAACGGAACGTCGGGTTACGAGGAGGCCGCGGCGCAGGGACTGATGGCGGGGATCAACGCGGCGCTCAGGCTGAGCGGCCGAGAGGCGTTCACGCTTGGACGAGATGAGGCGTATATCGGTGTGTTGATTGACGATCTAGTAACTAAGGGAACGGAGGAGCCGTATCGCATGTTCACCTCCAGTGCCGAGCACCGCCTACTGCTACGGCAGGATAACGCTCCCGAGCGCCTGGCGCGGCACGCGCGCACGCTCGGGACCTTGAGCCAGGATGAGCTGGCCCGCCTGGACGCGCGCGTTGCCGTGCGCGGCGAGGCTCTGCGCCTGGTGCGCGGCATTGGCGGTGCGGCGCGGGGAGTGGCCGCCATGCCGGTCGCGGACGCGGAGGCTCTGGCCGCGCGCCCCGATCTCGCGGATCTCGGAGTCGAGGCGATCGAGTCCGCCCTTGTCGAGATTCGCTACGAGGGGTACATCGAGCACCAGAAGCGAGCGGTCGAGCGCGCCGCCCGGAGTGAGAATCTGAAACTCTCCGACGGGATCGCGACCCAGCCTCTCCGTGGACTCTCGCGGGAGGGTCTCGAAAAGATCAGACGCTTCAAGCCCGCGACCGTGGGCCAGGCGTCCCGGCTTCCGGGATTCTCGCCCGCCGATGTCGCGGTGCTCATGATCTACGCCGAGAGAGATCGCAGGCGTGTCTCCCAATCTCCCGCCTGACCTGATTCCGGACTACAGAAGGTTCGAGGAGTCGCTACGGCGCGTCCTTCCCGGCGCGTTCCCGCCGGGAGCGCCGGAGCTGCTATGCGAGTATGGGCGCCTCCTCTACGATAAGTCCGCCGACCTAGCCCTGATCGGGAAGAGCGATCGCCCCCGGCTGTTCACGCGGCACGTCCTCGACTCGCTGAATGCGCTCGCTGGTTTTCCGGAGCCGCCGGCTTCGGTCATGGACGTCGGCAGCGGGGGCGGCCTCCCGGGAATCCCGCTTGCGATAGCATGGCCCATGACGAGCGTCCTCCTGCTCGAGTCGCGCGAGCGAAAGGCCGGTTTCCTGGAGCACGCGGTGCGCACCCTCCAGCTGAAGAACGCCCGAGTCGTGTGCGCCCGGATGGAGGACGTCGGGAGGGGGTGGAGCACCGATCCCGTCGCAGCGATCGTCGTCCGTGCCCTGGGAGATCTGCCTACCCTTCTGGCGCACGCGTCACGTGCGGTGGCGGAGGACGGTCGGTGGGTCTACTTTCTAGGAAGCCGTACGGAGGCCGACGCCCTTTCGGGCGTGGGTGAGTTGGATACATGGCGGGGGGAGGTGGTGGAGGGAGCCTTGGGCGGACGTCTCCTCGTAGGGCGCTTTGGTTCGACCAGAGCCTGAGGAGTTGTGGGGGCTGGGGCCGCGGGGCATGTTTCACGTGAAACATGGGCATAAGCTGCAGCAAAATCGTCAGATGATCCGGGGACCTCGAAACTAAGGGGCCGCTGACACCACCAAGGGCCGCTCACACCCCTTCGCTGCCATCATCGGCTCGGTTTCCGTGGCCGGTCACGCGCAGCGAGCCCGCCCGCATCCCGGCTCCCGCCCGTCTGCCCCCCAAAGCCGGCCGCGAGGTTCTGACCGAGCTTCACGTGTATCCCGAGCGCATGCGCCAGCGCACACGCCTTCACATGAATCACGGGGACCCGTGGCCGTCTTTGTCGTTCCAACGCCCAACTTGCCCCGGGGCAAGTTGTATGTGCCTGCATGGCGCATGCGCCAGCGCATACGCCCTCACATGAATCACGGGGACCCCGCGGCCGTCTTCCTCGTTCCAACGCCCGACTTGCCCGGGACGTTTCAGTGACCAACATGCGCCGGCGCATGTTGAATGTACTTCCATGGGTCCGGCCCAGAGACCCCCGATGGCGCACTTGCCCCGGGGCAAGTTGAGCTTGGTCATCCAGCCAGCGATCCGCAAAGGCGCGCCGCGACCCCACCGCCGCCCGTCGCCCCCGCTCCACCCCCGTCGTCCCCGCAGCACCCCCGTCGCCCCCTCCACCCCTCACTTCCGCGGTTCCCCCGGCGGAACGCAGCTCCCCCCATCCCTTCGCAATCCCTCCCCCCGCGAGCGCCCACCTAACCCCCGCATCGCGCCC
>DATGVG010000192.1:0-7178 GCA_035300625.1 Candidatus Limnocylindrales bacterium | reverse complement strand
GATCCGGGAGCGGGACCGCCGCGACCAGAGCAGGGCCGAGAGCCCCCTCCTTCCCGCTCCCGATGCGATCCCCCTCGATACGACCGAGTTGGGGCTGGAAGAGCAGGTGGAGGTGGTGTCCCGCTGGGCCCAGCTGGGGCGCCGCGGGCCGGGCCCGACGACCCCCTTCTACTGGTTTGGAAGTCGCTTCGTGAAGGCCTTTTCGCGCACTCTCCTCAAGTTCCGCATCGAAGGCCTGGATCATGTGCCGCGGACCGGCCCCCTGATCGCGGCCTGCAACCACATCTCGTTCTGGGATCCGCCCCTGGTGGGGTCGAATTTTCCGCGCGTCCTGCACTTCGTCGCCAAGGCGGAACTGTTCGAAAATAAAGTGTTTGGAGCGATGCTCCGCGGTTATAATTCGATCCCCATTCAGAGAGGGCTCCGGGCGCGGTCGGGTTTGCTCGGGGCCGAAGAAGTCCTGGATGAGGGTGGGGCGGTGCTCATATTTCCCGAAGGGACCCGGAACAAGAGCGGGGCCCTCATGCCGCCCCGGGCCGGGATCGGGCGCCTCGCGACCGTGACCCGGACCCCCGTGCTTCCCGTCCGGATCTCCGGGCCGAACCAAATTCGTCGCTCGCTTCGGCGGCAGACGCTCGTGCGCATCGTGATCGGGACGCCGATCGTCCCGCCGATCCGTTCCGAGCCCGACCGGGCCGAAATGCTGTCGTTTGCGCTGCGCGTGATGGAAGCGATCGCGGCGCTCCCGGGGGACCCGGATACGCCGGTGACCCTGAACCGCTGAGAGGAAGGGCATGGAAGTCATCGTCGCCGACAACGCCGGCTTCTGCTTCGGGGTGAAGCGCGCCATCAAGATGGCGACTGAGACCCTGGATCAGGCGCCGGGTCCCGTGAAGTCGCTGGGACAGCTCATCCACAATCCGCAAGTGGTGAGCCTCTTCCAGCGCCGCGGGCTCGACGTGGTCTGCGACCTGGGCGAGCTTCCCAGCGAATCCACGGTGGTGATCCGCTCCCACGGGGTCGGGCCCGAGGTGAAGCTCCAGGCGATGGAGCGCAGTCTGAACGTGGTGGACACGACCTGTCCCTTCGTGACCAAGGCGCAGCAGTACGCGGCCAAGCTGATCGCGGAGAACTACAAGGTCGTGGTCATCGGCGACGCGCACCACCCGGAGGTGATCGGGGTGGTGGCCCACACCGAGGGGAAGGCCATCGTCCTCGACTCCGTCGCGGAGGCGGAGAAGCTCAAGTTCATCCCGCGGATGGGCGTCGTGTTCCAGACGACCCACTCCATCGGCCACGTGCAGGAGATCGTGGGGGCGCTGTTGAAGCGCGGCAAGGAAGTGCGCGTGTTCAACACGCTGTGCGGCGCGACCACCTCGATGCAGAAGACCGCGGTCGAGCTGGCCCCGACGGTGGAGGCGATGGTGATCATCGGCGGGAAGCAGAGCGCGAACACCGCGCAGCTCGCCGAAGTCTGCCGCCGCGTGAACCCGCGCGTGCTGCAGGTCGAGTCGGTGGAAGAGCTGGACGCGGATTGGTTCCGGGGCATCCGCCGGGTCGGCGTCTCGGCGGGAGCATCCACCCCGGACGAAGTGATCGCCGAAGTGGTGGCGTGGCTCACCGACATCGAAACGGAAGCCGCGTCCGCGTAGCACCTACGAGCAGCACCCGACAGAGGCAGCACCGGCCTCACGGCCGAACTTCATAGAAACAGGGGGTA
Organism: Candidatus Limnocylindrales bacterium; assembly: GCA_035300625.1. Lineage (GTDB taxonomy): Bacteria > Eisenbacteria > RBG-16-71-46 > SZUA-252 > SZUA-252 > DASQJL01. Next base: position 5,458 of record DATGVG010000192.1, on the reverse strand, counting down.
ACACCAACAGAATGGTTCGACGTCACGAAGAAGATCTGGATGTGAAGGACGAAGGCGCTGATGAGATCGAGGCCGAAAAGCCGCGCAAGCGGCGCACCACGACGCGGCTGATCCATCAGGACGACGACGAGGGGCTCTTTACCTCGGTCGGCGTCCCCGAGGCCGAGGCAAACGGCGAGGACGAGTCGGCCGGCGCCATGGGTCAGTGGCTCCAGCTGTACGAGGAGTCGCTCCAGGACCTCGAGGAAGGGGAGATCGTCCGCGGACGGGTCCTCAAGATCGACGACAAGGAAGTCACCGTCGACGTGGGCTTCAAGTCCGAGGGAGTGATCCCGGTCGAGGAGTTCCCGGACCTGGAAGGCGTGAAGGTCGGGGACGAGATCGAGGTATTCCTCGAGAAGACCGAGAACCAGGACGGACTGGTCGTCCTGTCGAAGCAGCGCGCCGATTTCGTGAAGGTCTGGGACCGCGTCAAGGCGGCCGCCGACCTGGGCGAGCTGGTCGAAGGGCGTCTGATGCGGAAGATCAAGGGCGGCGTGGTCGTGGACCTGTACGGAGTCGAGGCGTTCCTTCCCGGCTCCCAGATCGCGCTCCGCCAGGTACAGAACGTCGACTCCCTTTTGGGACAGTCGATGGATTTCAAGATCATCAAGCTCAACAAGCGGCGCCGGAACATCGTGATCTCGCGGCGCGCGGTGCTCGAGGAGCATCGGGCGAAGCAGAAGAGCGAGATCATCCAGGAGCTGGCGAAGGATCAGATCCGCGAGGGCCAGGTCAAGAACATCACCGACTTCGGCGCCTTCGTCGACCTGGGCGGCATCGACGGCCTGCTGCACATCACCGACATGTCGTGGGGCCGCGTCAGCCACCCGTCCGAGCTGGTCTCGATCGGGGACCGGGTGAAGGTCAAGGTCCTGTCGTTCGATCCCGAGAAGGAGCGCATCTCCCTGGGCATGAAGCAGCTCACGCCCTATCCGTGGGAGGACGTGGACAAGCGCTACACGGTGACCCAGCGCGTGAAGGGCAAGGTGGTCTCGATCACCGACTACGGCGCCTTCGTCGAGCTGGAGAAGGGGATCGAAGGCCTGATCCATATCTCCGAAATGTCCTGGACGCGGCACGTGCGGCATCCGTCCAAGGTCGTGGCCATCGGCGACGAGATCGAGGCGATGATCCTGAAGATCGACAAGGACAACGAGAAGATCTCACTCGGCTTGAAGCAGATCGAGCCCGATCCGTGGCTCACGCTGGACGACCGGTTCCCCATCGGCACGAAGCTCTCCGGGAAGGTGCGCAACCTGACCAACTTCGGAGCATTCGTGGAAATCGAAGAGGGAATCGACGGACTGGTGCACATCAGCGACATGTCGTGGACCCGCCGCGTCGCCCACCCCAGCGAGATCTTGAAGAAGGGGGACAAGGTCGACGTGGTCGTGCTCTCCATCGACAAGGACGCACGCCGCATCAGCCTGGGATTGAAGCAGGTCAGCGACGATCCGTGGCCGACGTTGGCCGAGCGCTACCTCCCCGACATTCTGGTCAAGGGGAACGTGGTGCGGCTGTTGGACCGCGGCGTCATCGTGGACCTGGAGGACGGTCTCGAAGGCTTCATCCCGCTCTCGCAGCTGGGCGTGGATGGACTGAAGAAGCCGTCGGACAGCTTCAAGCCGGGCGACACGCTGGACCTGAAAGTGACCCGCGTGGACACGCAGGCGCATCGGATCATCCTGAGCGCCAAGGCCTGGGTCGCCGACCAGGATCGCGCGGGGCAGGAGGCCTTCCAGGAGCGGTTCAAGCCGTCGCCGTCTTCGGCCGACGAATCATCGGAGCCGGTGCCCGAGACGATCGACGAGGCCCCGACCGCCTAGGACTGACGGGTCGCGAGCAGTAGCGACGAGAGACGAAACAGGACCCGGGGAGCCGTCACGGCCCCCGGGTTTCCTTTTGGACGCGGGGTCGCGCGGCTCGTCCGCAGGTTGACCCGCCCTTCACCCCCGCTTATTCTGGCCTTCGACTGGCGCCGGCTAAAGCCCGCGTCCTTTTCCCCCAAGGAGGCCAGTGCCATGTGGTTTCTCAGGAACATGCTGTGGCTTGCCGTCATGGTGCTCGTGGTCGGCTTCGCCATCCTGAACCTCCGGGAGACCGTGACCGCGATCAATCTCCCGGGGCACGTCTACCATGCGCTCCCCGTCAATGTCGCCGTCTTCTCCGCGTTCGCCCTGGGGATGTTTCTGGCATTCGTCCTGGTGCTCTTCCAGGTGCTGAAGGCTCGGTCGGAAGTGACGGCGCTGGAGCGCCAGAAGGCCGAGCTGACGCGGGAGCTGGACCAGCTCCGGAACCTGCCGCTGGAGGGGCTGGCCCTGGGCTCCAAAGCCGGCGGAGGACACTGATGCTTCCGCTGTTCACGGCGGTGGCGGCCGTGGGCGCCCTCGCGGCGGTGGGCTACGCTGCGTGGCTCTTTTCGCGCGACGCGAACTCGGGGCCCCCGCGCGCCGAGACCCCCTATCAGCGCGGCGTCCACGCGCTTCTCGCTGGCCACCGGGACGAGGCGCTGGAAGCCTTCGCCGACACCGTCCAGGAGGACAGCGAGAACATCGACGCCTACATCCACCTCGGCAATCTCCTTCGCGAGCGCGGCGAGGGGCAGCGCGCCCTCGACCTCCACCGCAAGCTGACCGCGCGCGGCTCGCGAACCGCCGCGCAGGACCGGGCCATCCGCGAGGCTCTGGTGCTCGACTGGATCGCGGTGGGACGCCCGGAGGAGGCGGTGGCCCAGGCGCTCGCGATCCGGGAGCGGGAGCGGAAGAACGGCTTTGGCCTGCCGCTCTTGCTCGAGGCCTACGAAGCGGGAGGGGAGTGGGACCGCGCCTTCGAAGTGCGCGCGGAGCTGTCGAAGGCGAAAGGGGAGCGGGACCCGCTGGCCCTGGCCCGCTACCGCGCGGCGATCGGCGAGATCTGCCTTCGGGGAGAGCGGCTGGACGAGGCCATGCGCCATTTCAAGGCAGCGCTCCGTCTGGACAAGGACCACCCCGTGGCCCTCCTCCGCCTGGGCGACATCTATTACGAGACGAGCCATCCCGAGCGGGCCATGCGCCTCTGGAAGGGACTGGCCGCCGCGCATCCCGACCAGGCCCACCTGGTGCTCGAGCGATTGGAGGTTTCCTACTTCGAGCGGGGGCGTTTCGGCGACATGGCCCAGCTCTACGAAGAGATGCTCCAGCGAAACCCCCGCGACGCCCGGATCCTGCTCGCGCTAGCGCGCATGCACGTGAAACGCGACGACCTGCCGGAGGCGACGCGCGCCGCGAGGGAAGCGCTGGAGTGCGATCCCCGCTCCCTGGAGGCCCGGCTGCTCCTGGTGGACATCCACCGGCGCACGGGGGACCCGGGACGCGCCCTGACCGAAGTGGACGCGCTGCTCCGCCACCTGTCGGGCTCGGATCATCCGGCCTGCCCTCGTTGCGGCGCCAGGGCCGAGGAGTACTGGTCGCGCTGCCCAGCGTGCCTCGCCTGGACGGAGCCGGCGTGACGCGCGACAGGACGCGCGGGGGGCCGGCACAGGGGGCGGCGGCCGCGTTGGTGGTCCTGGCCCTCGCGGCGATCGGGATGCTGGCGCCGGCTTCCTCGCGCCACGCCGAGCGCGGCGGACCGGCCTCGACGCCCGACGCCTCGCTCCTCTCCGCCGCGCAGGAAGCCTTCGTTCACGGGCGGACCGAAGAGGCGCGGGAGCTTCTCACGAGAGTCCAGGAATCGCGGCTCCCCGCGGAGAAGAAGGATCTCCTGGCCTACCTGGGCGCGCTCCTCACGGAGGACGGGCAAGCCTACGACCTCGCGCTCACGACCTACCTGAGCCGGTTTCCCTCGGGCGCGTTCCGCCGCGAGGCGACCCTGGCCCTGTCGAAGCTCCGCTACGTGGGCGGCGACTACGCTGCGGCCGAGAATCTGCTCTCCATCTTTTCCCCGGGCGTCGAGCGGAACGCGACGGGCCGCGAGGCGCTGATCACGCGGGGCCTGGCCCAGCTGGGGTGCGGGGACGCGGCGGGGGCGCTCCAGTTCCTCCTCGCCGCGGCGCCCGACCTGCGCGGCACGCGGGAAGAAGAGGCGTACGACTACGCGCTGGCCGAGGCCGCCCTGCGCGCGAACAAGCCGGCCGCGGCGATGGAGGCGCTCCGTTCGCTGCTGGAGCGCCACCCGCAGGGGGACTATGCGCCCCAGGCGCTGTACGCGATGGGGACCGCGCTCGAGATGGTCGGGCGCCAGGCCGACGCGGCCAGCGTCTTCCGCCAGGTGGCGCAGCGCTTCCCGCTCTCGTACGAGGCGACGCGGGTGCGGGATCGCGGAATTCGCCCGGGCTCGGCGTCCGAGTCGCTCCTTCCGATCGGAGGCGGCTACGCGATCCAGGTAGGCGCTTTCACGCGCCGCGATCTGGCCGAGGCCCTGGAGCGCGAGCTCCGCCAGGCCGGCGTGAGCGACGTCTCGGTGCGCGCCGGAACCGAGATCCCTCAGGTTTTTCGCGTGCGCGCCGGCGTCTTCACCACGCGCGACCAGGCGCGCGCCCTGGGCGAGCGGCTCCGCCGCGAGAGGGGCTTCTCCTACCGCGTCGTTCCGCACTAGCCGGCCGCGTGGAATCGACTCCCATGCTGGACCAGTACCGGAGGCTCAAGGCCGAGCATCCGGGGGCGCTCCTCCTGTTCCGCATGGGCGACTTCTACGAGACGTTCGGCGAGGACGCGCTCGTCGCCTCGCGGGTGCTGGGCATTGCCCTGACCTCGCGCGACAAGAAACGGGACCCGCTGCCCCTGGCCGGCGTCCCGCACCACTCCGTCGAGGGATATCTCAAGAAACTGATCGAGCGCGGCTACTCGGTGGCGATCGCCGAGCAGATGGAGACCGCGGAGGAGGCGAAGGGGCTGGTCGACCGCCAGGTGGTGGAGGTGCTCACCCCCGGCACCGTGACTCGCCTGGGCCTTCTGGAAGCGAACGAGAGCCACTACATCGTCGCGCTCGCTCCGGGCGGGGGCCGGGTCGGCGTGGCCGTGGCGGACGTCTCCACCGGGGAGTTCCGCGTGGGCTCGGTCGCCGCGGACGAGCTATCCGCGCTTCCCCTGGAGTTTCCCGCGCGCGAGGTGCTCCTCCCGGTCGTGGAACGGGCGGGGGCGGGAGCCGCCGAGGCCGGCTCACCGTACGCCGCGCACGCGGCGCACGCGGGGTACGGGGGCGCCACCGTCACGCGGCGGGAGCGCGCGCGGTTCGACCCGGAGGCGGGGCGCCAGGCGCTCCTCCGCCAGTTCGCGGTGAGCCGACTCGATTCCTTCGGGCTCGCGGACGCGCGCGAGGGATGCGGCGCCGCCGGCGCGCTCCTCGAATACCTCCGCGGGCTCGCCAGGTCGGACCTGCCGCAGATCCGCGAGCTGCGCCCGCTCCGCGAGGGAGCGCCGCTGGTGGTGGACGACGTCAC
>DATGVG010000191.1:0-14445 GCA_035300625.1 Candidatus Limnocylindrales bacterium | reverse complement strand
GGACGCGGGCGTGGTCGTCTCGTTCAACTCCGATTCCGGCGAGCTGGCGCGGCGGCTGAACGCGGAGGCCGGCAAGGCGCGGAAGTACGGGGGCATGTCCGAGGCGGACGCCCTGAAGCTCGTGACCTTGAACCCCGCGAGGCAGCTGGGAGTGGAGGGCCGGGTCGGGTCGATCGAAGTCGGAAAGGACGGCGACCTCGCGCTCTGGAGCGGACCCCCGCTCTCCACGCTCAGCCGTTGCGAGCAGACGTGGATCGACGGCCGGAAGTACTTCGATCGGGGGGAGGATCACGCCGCGCGCGAGCGGGAGCAGGAGATGCGCGCCGTTCTCGTCCAGAAAGCCCTGAGGGTCGCGAAGTGAATCGGCCGGTCGTGCGGGGCTCGAAGTGAGTGTGAGGCGGCTCGCGTGGGCCTGCGCGCTGCTCGTCGCGTCCGCGGTTCCCCTCCACGCGGCCGTGCCGACGCCGGCGGCGCGCCAGGAGCACCCGATCGCGCTGGTCGGCGGGACGGTCCACACGGTGAGCGGCGCGGTCATTCCCGGGGGCACCGTCCTCTTCGATCGCGGGAAAATCACGGCGGTGGGCACCGCGCCCTCGCTCCCCGCGGGAACCGAGCGCATCGACGTTTCCGGCAAGGAGGTCTATCCCGGCCTCTTCGATCCCTACTCGCGCATCGGGCTGACCGAGATCGACCAGGTGCGGGCCACGCTGGATCTGCAAGAAGTGGGAAACATCGCGCCGAACGTGCGCGCGCAGGTCGCCGTGAACCCCGAGAGCGAGCTGATCCCGGTGACGCGCTCGGGCGGCGTCCTCGTGGCGCTCACCGCGCCGCAGGCCGGATTGATCGGCGGGACTTCGGCGGTCCTCATGCTGGACGGGTGGACCTGGGAGGACATGACGCTGGCGGCCCCCGTCGCGCTCCACATCAGCTGGCCGACGATGACCCTGGACCACACTCCATCGCTTCCCGACTCCGTGCACCAGAAGCAGCTGGAGGCGCGGACCAAGGCGCTCCGGGACCTGAGGGAGGCATTCGACGAAGCGAGGGCCTACAGGACCGCGCGGCGGTCGGGGACCTCCCTCGCGCCGAAGCACCCGAACGATCAGCGCTGGGAAGCGATGATTCCGGTGCTGGACGGGAAGCTGCCGGTGATCGTGGAAGCCGACGAGATCCAGCAGATCGAAGCGGCGGTCGGGTTCGCCGCCCAGGAGAAGGTTCGCCTGATCCTGTACGGCGGCTACGACGCGCCCAAGTGCGCGGAGCTCTTGAAGCGCTACGACGTGCCGGTGATCGTCTCGGACACCCACCGCCTGCCGCTCCGGCGGGGCGACCCCTACGACGACCCGTTCACGCTCCCCGAGCGGCTCCGCCAGGCCGGGATCCGATTCTGCATCGCAAACGGCGCGGGGGCCTGGAACGAGCGGAACCTCCCGTACGGCGCCGCGACGGCGGTGGCCTACGGGCTCCCCGCGGACGAGGGGCTCAAGGCGGTCACGCTATATCCCGCACAAATCCTGGGCGTCGCCGACCGCGTCGGCTCGATCGGCGTGGGCAAGGACGCCACGCTCATCGTGACCGACGGGGACCCGCTGGACACGAACTCACACGTCGAGCGGGCGTTCATCCAGGGGCGGCAGATCGACTTGAACGACCGCCAGAAGACCCTCTACGAAAAATACAAGGAGAAGTACCGCAGGGAGAAGAGCGCCCACAGCCGCTAGCCGGCGCGCAGGCTCCCTAGTCTTTCAGAATGAACGTGATCTTCATGTTGACGCGATACTGCGTCACCTTTCCATTCTCGATCTTGATCTTCTGTTCCTGGACCCACGCCCCCTTGACGTTTTCCAGCGTCTTGTTGGCGCGGTCGATTCCGATCCGGATGGCGTCTTCGAAACTCTTGGTGGACGATGCGGTGATCTCCGTTACCCTCGCGACGGACATGCGTCAGCTCCTTTCATGAAGTGAAGGCCAGCGCTGAATCCTACTCCGCCCACCGGTCTTCGTGAAGTCCTGTTCCCCAAGCGGGGGATGTCCGCGACCGAGATCCTGCTCGCGGCCAATCTGATCGTCGCCGCTGCACTCCTCGCCTTCTGGGGCGCCGACTACGTCACCCACCTTCGTCTGCTGACCGCGGAGTGGTGGCACGCCGCGCGGGAGCGGCACGCCTACGGATGGATGCTTCCCACGATCTTCCTTCACGCGGGCCCCGGCCACCTCGCGGCCAACATGACCTCGCTCCTGGCCGCCGCGGGAGCCGTGGAATTCCTGACCGGGCGGCGCTGGACGCTGGCGGTCTACCTGGCCACCGGACTTGCCGCCGCCTGGATCTCCTACGTGGGGCACGGCGCGCCTCCCCTGAGCGTCGGCGCGTCGGGCGCGATCTTCGGACTGCTCGGCTGCACCGTCGCCTTCATCATCCGCCGGCGCCGAATGTTCAACTTCGCCCAGCGGTGGAAGGTCTGGCGCGTGTACGTTCCCCTCTTCGTGCTGCTCTTCCTGCCGGCCCTGGGGCGGGCCGACGTCCACGCCCACGTCGGAGGCTTCGCCGCCGGGCTGGTCCTGGGTCCGTGGATCCCGCCGCATCCGCGCGTCGTCCTCCTCGCCGCGGTGGATACGCTGGAGGAAGATGCTCCGGAGGAGGAGGATGAACCCTGACGGTCCGGCAATCACGGCACCATTCTCGGCCCCGTATGGTCTGGCCCTACTACCTGGGGATCTTATTCCGCAAATAAGGAGAGTCGACCTTGTCCGTCCGCCCAATGCCCACGCTCGCTGCGCTTCTCGTGTTTCTCGGCTTCATGACCCTTGTCCCGGCGCCGGGCCGTGCCGCCGACCCCGGCACCGGCCCGGCATCGGCTCTCGCGGCGCTCTGCGAGGAGTACTGGCAAGGGGCTCTCGAGTCTTCCCCGACCCTCGCGACCAGCGTGGGGGACACTCGCTATGACGACCGGCTGCCCGACATCTCGCCGGCCGGCGTCGCGAAGGATACGGCGCGTCTGGAGCACGTGCTGGAGCGGACGCGCGCGATCGACGAGGGGGCCCTGTCCGCGAAGGACCGGCTGACCCGCACGGCCCTGATCACCGAGGTGATTGGGGAGCTGTCGCAGCTTTCTTGCGGGTTCCAGGAGTGGACCGTCGATCCGCTGGGCGGACCACAAGTGGAGCTGATGAGCCTGGCCGACTACACCATCATCGAGACTCCTGGCGACGCCGCCAAGTACGTGAAGCGGATGCGCGCATCCGCGGGCTATCTGGACGACCAGGTCGCGAATTTGAAGACGGGACTGGCCAAGGGAATGACCGCGAGCCGCGATGCGGTCACGAAGACCATCGAGCAGCTGGAGCGTCTGGACGCGACCCCCACCGACAGCCTCGGCGCCTGGAGGCCTGCCGGCGCGGACCGGGCCGGCTGGAAGGCGGCCGATCGCGAGCGCTTCGCCGAGGACCTCCGCCAGGCCCTGGACACGTCGCTGCGCCCGGCGCTCCGCCGCTACCACGACTTCCTGCGCGATCAGGTGCTGCCGGCCGCGAGGCCGCCCGAGAAGGCCGGGCTCAGCTTCCTGGCGGGCGGCCTCGACTGCTACCGCCGCATGATCCGCGTGCACACCTCGCTCGACGTGGATCCAAGCGAGCTGCACCGGATCGGCCTCGACCAGGTGGCCAAGTTCCGGCGGGACCTCGCGGAGCTGGGAAAGCGGGTCTTCGGCACCTCCGACATCGCGGAGATCCAGAGGCGCCTCCGCACGTCTCCCGAGATGCACTTCAAGACCGGCGCTGAGATCGAGGCGAAGGCGCGCGAGACGCTTGCGCGCGCCCAGGCCGCCGTGCCGCGATGGTTTGGAAAAGTCCAGCCCCGGGCCCGCTGCGAGGTGAAGGTGATGGGGATGCACGAGGCGCCCTACTCCACCATCGCCTACTACCGCCAGCCCTCGGCCGACGGGCGGCGGCCCGGCGCCTACATGATCAACACCTACCTGCCCGAGACGCGTCCGCGCTACGAGGCGGAGGCGCTGGCCTTCCACGAGTCGGTTCCCGGCCACCATCTCCAGATCGCGGTGGCGGAGGAGCTGACCGGCATCCCCGAGTTTCGAAAGCACCTGGGCGTGACGTCGTTCGTGGAAGGGTGGGCGCTCTACACCGAGCGGCTGGCCGACGAGATGGGGCTGTATTCGGGCGATCTCGATCGGATGGGGATGCTCTCGTTCGACGCATGGCGCTCGTGCCGGCTCGTCGTGGACACCGGGCTGCACGCCCAGGGGTGGACCCGCCAGCAGGCGATCGACTACATGACGCAGAACAGCATCCTGGCAGAGAACAACATCGTGAACGAGGTGGACCGTTACATCACCTGGCCCGGGCAGGCCCTCGCCTACAAGATGGGCCAGATGGAAATACTTCGTCTACGCGACGAGGCCAAGCGGCGGCTGGGCCGCCGGTTCGACATCAAAGCGTTTCACGACGCCGTGCTCGAGAACGGTGCGGTGTCGCTTCCGGTCCTGCGCCAGCAGGTCGAAGCCTACATCGCCGCGGCGGCGGGGACGCCCTAGAGTCAGGCGGCACGCCCACCGGAGTGGGCGCGATCGCCGCTACCGCACGAACTTGATCGCCGCCGAGTCCTTCCCGGTGCGGACGCGGGCGAAGTAGATCCCGTGCGGCGGCACGCAGCCCGGCGTCGCGCGAGCGGCCCAGGAAACCGAATGCTCGCCCGCGGCAAGCGATCCCCACGCCTTCGCGGAGACGAGGCGTCCGCGAACGTCATAGACCGCGATGCGAACCGCGCCTTCCCGTTCCGTGGTGAACGCGAAAGCGAAGTCGGAGCCGGAGCCTTCCGCGACCGATCGGAGGCGAACCGGGGTCGTGCTCCGGTCGTGCGCCGGCTGCCGCTGCCCTCCGCCTGCCGCGATTGCGCCGGCCAGCGATCCGGCCGGCTGGCCTCCGCCCCGGGACCGCTCCTCCACGACGAAGAACCCGTGCCCGATGTCGCTCGCGTAGATCCGGCCGTCCGAGCCAAAGTAGGCGCCCCATGTCTGGCGCATGTTGAAGCCGCAATCCATTTTGCATGCTTCGCTTTCGTTCGCGTTCGGGAGGAAGAACCCGGACTGCACGGGCGCGGTCTTGTCGCTGGTGTCGATCAGCCGGATTCCCATGGCGTAATTCCCGAGAAGGAGCTCGTTCTCGCCCCGCACGTCCAGGTTGTGCGCGTCGTAGGAAAAGGATTTCTTGAACGCGGCGGCGATGGCCCCGTTGACCTGGCCGCTGTGGATGATCGCGTTCAGGGCGGAGGCTTGTACCGGGTGCCCTTGGATGTGCCATCCTCCGACGAGGGCCGGGGTGCAATAGGCAGTCCCGTCGCAGGCGCTGGTGTCCAGGACGTGCACGCCTCCGGTTTCGAGTAGTCCGATCTCGTCCTCGAGGTAGACCCAGTTGGCCGAGGGCGTCGCGGCGGCGTAGTGGGCGCTTCGGAGCCCGTTGGTGAAGAAATTGTAGTCGAATGCGCCAACCTCGATCGGGTTCCCCGGGTTCGTGACGTCCACGATGCGAAGGCCGCTGTCCCAGTAGCTCACATAGTCGAGGACGCGGCCGCTCCGGGGATGCCTCTGGATGAATCCCTCGTGGGCGAAGTTGAAGCCCTGGCAATTGGGCGGCGGCGGCACGCAGCCGATCCCTTCGCTCGAGGCGTACTGGCTCAGGGTCTCGCCCGTCAGGATGTTCACGATCGTGAGCTTGAGATTCCCCTCGCTGTTCGCGTACGCGTAGGGCCGCCCCGACTCCACTTCGGAATCGATCTGGACGGTGTGCACCCCGCCGGGGATGGAGATGCGGCGGAGGAGCGCGGGGTGATAGGGATCCGGACCGATGTCGTAGACGCTGATGCCCTCGTACCCGTCGCGGCTGGACCACGCTTGGTGGCTTACCGCGAGGTAGTGGCCGACGCGATCGAGGTCGGCCGAATCCGACGTCAGGAGGTCGCCCGCGATGTGGGTGGAGAGCCGGTCGGTGAGCACCGGATTCGCGGGGTCCCGGATGTCGATGACGGCGACTCCCTGGTCGTCGAACGAGCCCATGTACGCCACACGCCGGGTGGCGTCGGCGGCCACGTTGGAATATTCCCCCGCGGGCCAGGGCGCCAGGGTTCCGACGAGAGCCATCGGGTTTCCTTGCGCCTGGACCGGCGATGGTGCGACTAGGAGGATCGTTGCCAGTCCTCCCAGAACAGGGAAGAGTCGCGCGAGTTTCATGATGCCATGCCTCCCCTAACGTGTCAGCAGGAACGAGGACCGGACGTAGACATACCGTCCGTTGTAGCCGAAGGGCGATGCCGCCGCCCAGGGGAACACGCCGAAGTTGTTGTTGAAGTCGAGGCGCGCCTTATCGGGATACGTATCGAAAAGGTTCCGCGCGCCCACCGACAGATCCATCGAGCTGAACTTGTAGCCCGCCTCGGCGTCGAACAGGCTCTTCGCTCCGTACGTCTCGCGGCAATCGTCGCAGTAGCCGGGCTGTGCGGACGCGAACTGGCCGTAATACGAGCCGCGTCCCAGCGCGTGGAAGCCGCCCGCGGCGTACTCACCCGTCAGGGTGCCGCGCCATTCGGGGCGTTCCTCTTCGATCGCCACCCGGGTCACCACGTCGAGCAGCCCCGTTTCCGTCGAATTCGCCAAGACCGCCGGGAGCGGATCCACGCGGGTGATCTCGTTCTTCGTGAAGTTGACCCCGCCGCGGAGGACCAGGGAGCGGGAGCCGGCCATGGAGATGCGCCAGTTGGTGGTCACGTCCACGCCCTGGGTGCGCGTGTCGAGTCCGTTCGTGAAGTACTGCACGCCGGCGATTCCCGAGAATCCGCCGCGCGTCAGGATGGCGAGGGTGGTGTCGTCGTCGAACGTGGCGCCCAGCAGAATCCGATTCTTGATCGTGATCCGGAAGTAATCCGCAGTGATCGTCACGTTGTCGCGGGGGCTGGCGGCGAGTCCCGCGCTCAGGTTGACCGAGGTCTCCTCCTTGAGCGGTTTGGCTCCCAACAGCCGCGCGGCGGGATTATCGACCGGGTAGATGCCGATCTCCTCGGGCACGCCGCCGATGAAATTGGTGACGACCTTGCTGAAATGGATCTGCCCCAGTCCCGGCGCCCGGAACCCGGTGCTTCCGCCCGCCCGCAGCGTGAGCCGCGTGGAAGGCTGGAGGCGCATCGCCACCTTGCCGGTGACCACGCCGCCGAAATCGCTGTAGTGCTCGAACCTGCCGGCCGCGTTGGCCAAAAGCTTGGGCGTGAGGTTGGTCTCCAGATCGACGAAGCTTCCGAAGTTGTTGCGCTTCGAGTTCGACTCGTCCGATGGCGCGAAGCCGGGGAACACCTGCGAGCCGCCGGGCGCGTCACCGCCGAACTGCGTGGTGTCGCCGCCGTCGATCCACGACGCCCGCTCGCCCTGGGTGATCCTATAGGTTTCGCGCCGGTACGACGCGCCGAACGCGGCATTGATCGGTGCGGCAAGCTTGAAGTGGAGCGGCTTGGATGCGGTCACCGTTGCGATCGTCTCCTCGCGCTTCACCTGGCCGGCGAAGAAGGATGTCTGGTTGGGGATCCCCGGATCGTCCGCGTTGCCCAGGATTCCGTCGGGTCCCGGCGCGCAGGGCACGTCGAGACAGGGACCCAGTGATACGTTCAGCGTATTCCCAAGGTTGTATTTGAAATCGTTGTGGCCGAACGAGCCGTTCGCGTCGACGCTCCAGCCGTGCGGCGAGAGCCGGACCCCTCCGACCGCCGAGTAGTCGGTCACGTCGGGGCGGAACTCGGGCAGATATCCGATCGGATAGATCTCCGTCCAGTTCCGGTCGCTGTCGCCATAGCGCCGGTATCCGTCTCCGGTCCCCTTGCGGAAGCTGTAGCCGCCGTGCCCATAGAGATTGGTCGTGGCGGCTTCGTTGAGGGGCACGCGAAGGTCGGCGTAGGACATCGCGTCCTTTTCCAGGCCGTCGCCCCAATGGTGGTTCGGCTGAGGCACGGGGTTTCGCTTGATCACGACCTGGCCTTCGCTGTTCACCGAGTCGGCCAGGCCGTTCCCGCTCACGTCGTAGCGGTCCGCCCAGGCGCGATTCGTCGGCTGGCGGTCGAGAAACTCGCCGAACAGCGCCAGCGATCCGCGTCCCAGGCCCAAGCCCCAGCCGCCGCTCATGTCCACGAACGTGCCGTCATCGGGGTAGTCCCGGGGGGTGTACCGGCCGCCGGAGGCGTTCACGAAGGGAGCGAACCGGCCGCGCCGGGTGACGACGTTGACGACGCCCGCTATGGCGTCCGATCCGTACTGGGCCGAGGCGCCGTCGCGCAGCACTTCGATGTGCTCGATGGCGCTCGCGGGGATCGCGTTCATGTCCACCCCGCTCGAGCCGGCGTTGGTGCCGTAGGCGAAGGTGTTGACCACGGCGGTCTGGTGGCGCCGGGCGCCATTGATCAGCACCAGCGTGTGGTCGGGGCTCAAGCCGCGAAGGGTGAACGGCCGGACGATGTCCGTCGCGTCGGTGACGCTCTGCCGCGGGAAATTGACCGACGGCGAGAGCTGCTGGAGCACCTGGCTGGTTTCGCTGGTCCCTTGCTTGGCGATCTCCTCGGACGTGTAGACGTCCACCGGCACCGCCAGCTCGTCCGCGGCGGTGTGCGGCGCGCGGGACCCCACCACGATCTCGGTGGGAGCGATCTGGATCGGGGCGCGCTCCAGCGTGAACGCCTCCTGGACGGTCGCGCCCGCGTCCGCGGTGATCACGCGGCTCGTCGGCCGGTACCCGATTACCCCGACGCGCAGCGTGTGCGTTCCCGGGGCCACCCCGGTGATCTGATAGGCGCCCTTCGCGTCGGTCGTCGCGCGCCACGAGGTGCCCTCGATCCGGACCACCACGTCGGGGATCGGCTCGCCCGAGCTGTCGGTGATGGCGCCGGAGATAGTGGCTGTCTGAGCCGAGGCAAGTCGGGGTGCGAACAGGACCAGCAGGGTCAGGACGGTCAGAGCGCGGACCACGAGCTTCATGATGCCTCCTCTCGCTGCCAGGACGAAGCCGAGCGGAAGAATATGAAAAGCCGGGGTGGACGCGCGCATCATACACCGCTCCTCAGCGGATCACCACGAACCTCCCGATGTCGCGGCCCAGGTCGCTGTCCACGCAGTACAGATAGATCCCGCTCACGATCTTCTGCCCGTTTCTCGAGATCAGGTTCCAGGAGACGTCGCCGGCACCGTTGACGACGGGGTTCCGTCCGTACTGGAGGTCAGCCGGAAGGGTCCCGTCGAATGGGAGATTCCGCACCAGGTCGCCGGCCAGCGTGAAGACCCGGATGGTCCCCCGCGTCCGGGGCAGATTCATGAACGTGACCTTCGTCCCCGAGGGGTCGTCCTCGCGCGGGACCAGGTCCCATTCGGCCCCGGCCCGGTACGGGTTGGGCACCACGATGACGTGACGCTGATCCGAGGCCGCGTCCGACCGCGGATAGACCACCTGGCTGTTCTGGGCGTTCGGGGTTCCCATGAGGAGGATGTCTTCCTGAGGCGGGATTCCGGGAAGGATCGATAGGGGAACGATGGAGTAGAAATAGGGGAATCCGTTCAGGACGTGGGAATCGACGAAGGTGTTCCGCCCGACCGCAAAGAGCGTGTCGCTCTCCGTGTACGAGGA
This sequence comes from Candidatus Limnocylindrales bacterium, assembly GCA_035300625.1. Taxonomy (GTDB): domain Bacteria; phylum Eisenbacteria; class RBG-16-71-46; order SZUA-252; family SZUA-252; genus DASQJL01. The sequence goes on along the minus strand of DATGVG010000191.1, from coordinate 4,785 downwards.
GTCGCGCAGGAGTTGGCGCGCGGTGCGGTCCCAGGTGACCGTGACGTCTCGCGCCCGGATGATGGGAGCCGAGACGTCAATCAATTCGGGCAGGGGCCGGGCCGGCGTGCCGGTGGGGTCCACGCGCCACTCGCCGAGGAGCGACCAGAGGTCGCGCGAAGGGCCGTTGGTCCCAAACGGGCGGCTCCACCCCGCGGCCTTGTAAATGCGGTAGCCGGCGAACTCCTTGAGATTTCCACGCTGAGCGTCCCGCAAGAGCTCCGCGAAGTTGTTCCATTTGAGCGTGACCTTCCGATCGCCCGGAAAGAACCACGCCGCGGTCTTCGTGGAATCGCTCCGGGTGTGGTAGAGGTCGAGAAAATCCCGCGGCTCCCCATGTCCGTTCTGGCCCGGAAAAACCGGTGAGGGAAGAGGGGACGCGGCCACCCAGTTCACCAAGTGCTCGCGCCCGTCCTGCCCTGTGTTCACGTTGCAGTCGAGGTCGACGTAGGTGCATCCGGCGTCCACTTGAACCGAGACGGTGTCCTCGCTGGCGCAGTGCGCCGGAGTGCCGGGCGTCCCGCCGTCCGGACACCAGAACCGACCCTGAGCCTGGACCCGGCAATCGGTCGACGGATCCCACGGGAGGAGCCCCTGGTAGCGCTCTCCGGGCGGGATCGCTGCCCAGAACCGGACGCGGCAGGCGGACGACTCGGGGGCCTCGTAGAGGAAGCTGGCGCCGGTCGTGGACCGCAGGCAGGTCTCCTTTCCGCACTGCCCGGTGGCGGCGAGGCCGTCGAAGTCGGTGTAGAGGCCGTCGTAGATCTGCTGCGCCACGATCGCGTTTTCGATCAGCGTTCCTCCCGCGCCTACCCGGTTTCCCTGGCCCAGCCCCAATCCCATCACCCACGCGACCGAAATGGTCAGCGTGGACTCCGGCAGGATGCTCCGGAACGGTCCGGTGGCCATGACGAAGCGATAGTCCAGGGGCCGGGTCGAGCGGACTTCGCCGATCTCGTCCGGGTTCAGGAAGGGGTCCGTCATGAGCTGATAGCGCTGGGCGTCGTTTCCAGGGTCGCCGCCCGCGACGAACGGGGCCTCGCCCGAGAAGAATTTGAAGGAGGTGATCCCGACTTTCCGCGGGGCCAGGGCTCCGCTGGGGTCCGTCGTGTGATTCAGGAACATGCAGCCGAAGTAGCCCGGCACGTCCCCCTTCTTGTTCTCCTGCGGATTCGCCGGGTTATCGGGGTTGTCGTACATGTAGCCCATCTGGAGCCGGCGCCGGACCGTCGTACCGTCCGCGCCGATGTATTCGACGTCGCGGTTGATCAGGCCGGCCTGGTCGTCGAGGTAATACTGGCTGACGCCTCGGTTGCCGATGTCCATGTCGGCGAAGACGGCGATCATCACGTTCCGGAGAGTCCGGCCGGAAATATTCTTGATCTGGTAGTCCATTCCCACGAAGTCGTTCTGGCCGGGGGTGGACCAGGCGTAGGAGGACTGCCGCACCCGGACGCCCAGGGGCACGTGCTCCGGCAAGGTCTGCCGGGTCTGCGGAATGTTGTCGAAGTACTCGCAGGAGAGCATCTGCTGGCCGATCGCCCCGTAATCTTCGTCGCAGAGGCCGTCTCCGTCGTCGTCGATCCCGTTCGGGAAGTCTTCATCGACCAATCCGTCTCCGTCGTCGTCCGGATTGACGCTCGACGAGATGACGCGGGTGCCTCCGGGAATCCCTTCGTAGGACTCGCGGACGTCGGCGATCTGATCGAGAGGGAGGTCGGCGCAGGCGCCTTCGGGGATCAGGGCCGGTGAGAATTCCCGCTCCGGGAGGACCGAGGTGGTCACATGAGGGATGCCGGCGGCATCCAGGGCTCCGATCCAGAGGCCGGCCGCGTACAGATAATCGTTGCCCGACCCCGGGGGCCACTCCGCGCAGGGGACGTTGGTGCGCCGGGGATTGTCCGCGTTTCCGGTCTCGCCGATGTTGGTGATTTGGAGCTGCAGCCTTCCCACGTTGTGCACCCACTTGCCGTCGAGGCGAAGGGTGGGATGCGCCTCCGGCGTTCGCGCCGTCGACGGAAGGTCGGGACCGAATCCGCACGCGGCCAGCATCAGGGCCGCGGCGGCCGCGCCGGAGAAAAGCCGGCGGACGGGGTGGCGGAGCGTGCGGGGAGTGTCCAGGGAAATCGCCGAGATCCGGGTCATGTGGCGACGAGCCTCCATTCGGGCGAAACCAATGGCACGAGGAGGGGGACGCGGAGATTTCGGGGGGACAGGGGGACGACCTCGGGATGCCGCTTCTACCCGGGCATCACAATACCGAAGTTTTCGCGCCGCGCAAGTCCACGTTGAGGCGCCTACCGGCTCGCAGTAGAATCCCGGCTGACCACTACCTCAAAGCCGAAGGCGCCTGACCACAGCTTTCCGGACGTCCCCCGCCTCAGACGGGCAAGTGAGCCGAAACCAACGGCGGACTCCGGCCGTACTGCCTTCATGCGCGGGGCATCCTAAGCCGTTGACCTGGAAGAAACTGGAGGTTGCAGGGCAATGAAGAATCCCCTCAGGTCCCTGAAGAGGAAACACTACCTGATCGGCGGCGGGATCCTCCTCGTCGTCCTCCTGGTGAGCCTTACGGCCATGCGGGGGCGCGGCGCCAAGGCCGCGGAAGTACAAACGGCGAAGGTCGTTCGCGAAAAGATCGTCCAGAAGGTCAGCGCCACCGGGAAGATCCAGCCTCGGACCAAGGTGGATATCAGCGCCGACGTGAGCGCGAAGATCACCAAGCTCCCGATCGTGGAAGGGCAGTGGGTGAACAAGGGCGCCTTCCTGGTCGGCCTGGCCCGCGAGCGCTACCTGGCGGCCGTGGAGAGCGCCGTGGCCAGCGTGAGCTCGGCGGAGGCCAACGCCGCCCTGGTGAGCGAGAACATGACCCGCGCCGAGAGCGAGTACAGGCGCTCCAAGCAGCTTCTCGCGAGCAAGCTCGAGTCCCCCTCGGCATTCGAGGCCAAGCAGGCCGAGTACCAGGTCGAGGTGGCGCGCCACAAGTCAGCCATGGACCAGGTGGCGCAGGCGAAGGCCGCGCTGAAGCAGGCGCGCGACGACCTTTCCAAGACGACGATCTACGCTCCGATGGCGGGAACGATCAGCGCGCTCAACAAGGAGCAAGGCGAGATCGCGCTGGGCTCCCAATTCCAGAAGGACGCCATCCTGACGGTGGCGGACCTCTCGGTGATGGAAGCCCAGGTCAACGTGGACGAGAACGACATCATGGCGGTGGCGGTCGGCCAGCCCGCCGAGATCGAGGTGGATGCCCTCCCCAATCAGACGCTGAAGGGAGTGGTCTCCGAGATCGGCAGCAGCGCGATCTCCGCCGGGGCCGGCACGGCGGAGCAGAAGACCGAGTTCGAGATCAAGATCACGGTCACCGATCCCCCGAAGACCCTCCGTCCCGGCATGACGGCCAGCGCCAACATCATCACCAAGACCAATCCGAGCGCGCTGAGCGTGCCCTTGCAGGCGGTCGCGGCGCGGTCGGTGGACCAGCTGACGGTCAAGGGGGAGAAGCGGAAGGACGCGGAGGCCCGCTACAAGCCCGACAAGGACGGGTTCGTGGAGGTCGTCTTCTGCATCGAGAAGGGGAAGGCGGTCGCCAAACAGGTCACCACCGGCATCCAGAGCGACGACCTGATCGAAATCCTGGACGGCGTCAAGGAAGGGGACGAGATCGTGACGGGCAGCTACCGCGCGATCTCCAAGGACCTGGACAACGGCGCGGTCGTGACCATCAACAACAACAAGAAGCCGGACCAGGCGAAGGCGAATGGATCCCAGGGGTAGCGCGGTGCTGGAGGCCCCTCCCGCCGAGCCGGCGGTCCGTGCCATCCCGACTCTCTCGCTCCGGAACGTGACGAAAGCTTACGCGATGGGGAGCGAGACGGTCCGCGCCTTGAACGGCGTCTCCCTCGAGGTGTCCCGGAACGAGTACGTCGCGATCATGGGGCCGTCGGGGTCCGGCAAGTCGACCTTGATGAACGTGATCGGCTGCCTCGACTCGCCCACCTCGGGGACGTACGCCCTGGAAGGCCGCATGGTGGCCGCCATGTCCGAATCGCAGCTGGCCGAGATCCGGAATCGCCGGATCGGCTTCGTCTTTCAGACGTTCAACCTGCTCCCGCGCGCGAGCATCTTCCACAACGTGGAGCTGCCACTGGTCTACGCCGGTGTTTCGAAGGCGGAGCGGCGGGCGCGCGCCGAGGCGGCCCTTCAGACGGTGGGCCTGGCCGATCGCATGAAGCACCGCCCGAACCAGCTCTCGGGAGGGCAGCGGCAGCGCGTGGCGATCGCTCGCGCGCTGGTGGTGCGCCCCTCGATCATCCTCGCCGACGAGCCGACCGGGAACCTCGATACCAAGACCGGCGACGGGATCATGGCCATGCTCGACGACCTGCACGCCGCCGGCCAGACCATCATCCTCGTCACCCACGAGGAGTACATCGCCGAGCACGCCCGGCGGACCGTGCGCCTCCGGGACGGCCGGATCGAGAGCGACGTCGTGACTGCGGGAGTCCTCGCGGGATGAAGCCGGCGCTCGGCCTGGGCGAATCGCTCCAGATCGCGCTCCGCGCGATCCGCGCCAACAAGGGCCGCGGAGCCCTCACGACGCTGGGCATCGTCATCGGCATCGTCGCCGTGGTCCTCACCATGACCGCGGCCAACGGGCTCCAGAACCGGTTCCGGGAGAGCTTCTCGTCCGTCGGCACCGACGTCATCTACGTTTCGCGCATGCCGTGGGTGGTCATGAACGAC
>DATGVG010000190.1:0-3609 GCA_035300625.1 Candidatus Limnocylindrales bacterium | reverse complement strand
GGGCACGCACACGCCGGCCAAGGCCCACGCCGGACTCTTCGGGCTCGGTCCGGCGATCGTCATACTCGGGCTCGCGGTGATTCACTTTCTGGTCCTTCGCACGGTGGGCCGCTGATGCGACCGCTCCGCCGATCGTCCGGCGGCCACCATCCCGATACGCTACGCGTCCGATGGCACCCGCGCGATTTCCCGCTTCGGGTGCCCGCCGAGGCGGTCCTCCGCGCGTCGCTCCGGGAGCTGGGGCTGGAGCAGGTGGTCCGCGATCTTCACGTGCACGTGGATCCCACGAACCGGGACGATCACGCCTACATCGAGTGGAACACGCACGACCACCGCGCGGCGCGGCTCTCGTTCGCCGTGGGAAACTTCGTGACCCGGAAGCGCCGGCGCGCCTGGTCGCGCACGTGGGGGAAGGGCCCCGGCCCTCCGCCACTCCTTCCGCGGCAATTCTCCGCGCGTAGCTTCGAGGAGGCCTGCCTCCACGAGCTCTGCCACCTGCGGGACGACCACCAATCGGGCGTGGACCTGACCGGCGCGCCCGCCTCGGAGCGCGAGGCGCTGAACGAGCTGTGGAACGTCTGGATCGACGGGCGCCTGAACCGCCGCGGCCTCCCGGCCATGACGCGGGGAGAGCGCCGCCGCGTCTACGCGCGCACGCTGGGCGGCGCCCCGCGCTTCCGCACCCGGGGCGAGCGCGTCTTCCAGGCGCTCTGGAATGCCGATCGCCTGGGCCCGCGCGAGCTGCGCGCGTATCTCGCCGAGCTGTCCGCGCCGCCATCCCCCCGGGGCCGCCGCTCCCCCCCGTCCCGATGAGCGAAGAGACCCTCCCGAGGGCCGCGGGGCTCATCACCGAGGTGGAGCGCCTGCGCTTTCTGGTGCGCTCCTCGCGCGAGCTGGCGCTGTTGAAGCGGGACGCACTGGCGCGCCGCGCCCGCGACCTCTTCTTGAGCGCGGGGCAGAGCGCGGGCCGGAGCACCGGAGAGGGCGACGGCGAGGGTGGGGCGCCGTTCACCGAGTTCTCCCTGTGGGTGCTCGACCCCCGCACCGAGCTCCTCTACCCCTGGACTCTCTGCAACACGCCGATGGTTGGCCGGCGACCCCGGCTCACGCCGGGGCAGGGATTGGCCGGGCAGGCCAGCGCCGAGGGGGCGCCGCGCTTTTACGCCGAGCTACCCGAGGCGCTGTACGCGCCGGTCGAGTGGGGCGGGCGGCCACGGAGCCAGATCCACGGCGTCCTCACGGTTCCGCTCAAGCAGGGGAACGAGCCGCTCGGGGTGGTGGTGCTGGCCCAGGGCGACCCGGAGCCGCCCGCGCCCGAGGAGATCGCGTTCCTGAGCGAGCTGGGCACGCAGCTCTCCATCGCGGTGGGGAACGCGCGGGTCTACGCCAGCGCGATGCGGGACAAGGTCCAGAACCAGCTCCTGCTCGAGCTGGGGACGCGTATCTCGGCCAGCCTCGAGACGGAGCGGCTCCTGGAGCAGATCCTGGATCTCGTCTTCCAGGTCGTCCGGTACGACGCGGCGGGGATCTACCTGGTCGACAAGAGGACGCAGTGGATCACGCGCCAGACCATTCGCGGCTACGACCCCTCCCGAAGCGAGGCGGTCCGGCTGAAGGTGGGGAGCGGCCTGATCGGGTGGGTGGCGAAGACCGGCCAGGGCGTGATCGTCGCCGACGTGCGGACCGACCCGCGGTACGTGAACGCGCGCGAGGCCACGCGGAGCGAGATGGTGGCGCCCATTCGCATCGGAAGCGAGGTGATCGGGGCGTTCAATCTGGAATCCGACGAGCCCGACGCCTACGAGGTCGAGGATCTCGAATTGTTGATGGCCTTCGCCGGGCAGGCGGCGGTGGCCATCGAGCGGACGCGCCTCCACGAGGAGGTGCTGGAGAAGCGCCGCCTGGACGAGGAGGTGATGATCGGCCAGCGGATCCAGCGATCTTTTCTCCCGTCGCGGAATCCCGAGGTCCGGAACTTCGACATCGCGGGCGCCAACTACTCCTCCGAGCGGGTCGGCGGCGACTACTACGACTTCATCCGGATCGCCGAGGGGCAGCTGGGCATCGTGATCGGCGACGTGTCGGGGAAGGGGATCGCGGCCGCGCTCATCATGGCCGCCTTCCGGGCCTCTCTGATCGCCGAGATCCGGAACAACTACGCCATGCGCACTTCCATGACCAAGGTGAACCGGCTTCTCTGGGAGAGCATCGAGCCGGACCGCTTCGTGACCGCGCTCTTCGGGGTGCTGGACACCGCCGCGCGCCGGCTGACCTACGTGAACGCTGGGCACAATCCGGCGATGCTGTACCGCGCCGCCACTGGGCAGTTCGACACGTTGGAGAGCACCGGGCCGCTCCTGGGCACGTTCGAGACGGCCACCTTCAAGGAGCGGGTCGTCGAGATCCGAGTGGGGGACGTCCTGGTGATGTACACGGACGGGGTGACCGAGGCGATGAGTCCTGACGGGGAGCTGTTCGGCGAGGAGCGGCTCCGCCGGGAGATCGTGCAGCGGAAGGAGGAGTCGGCCGCGAAGGTGCTCCGGGGGATCTGGGAGGCGGTCCAGGCCTACCAGGCCGGCGACCAGGAGGACGACGTGACGATCGTGGTGGTGAAGGGGCTTCCGGGGTGACCTTGGTCGCACTGGGTGGCCGTGACGGTGAGGGCGGGTGGCCCACAAAAGAAGAGTGGCGGGCCGGCTAGACCCGCCACTCGTTTTATTGGAAGTTCCCCGACAAAACCGTGCCTAAACGACTTGTTAAGGTCTTGGGCAACCCACCGGCGAACGCCGGTCAAACCGCTCAGGAAACGTGAATCCCAGGGAACTTCACAACCCGCGTTCGTCACTTTAGACTCAGCGAGCCCTGAAAAGTTCCAGGGGGGACCGGTGCTACGAACAACTTGAAGGATTATAGCTAAAACGTTGGTCAGTTGTCAATTCGAATCTTCGGTTTTTGGGGGAGCCCGGATTGACGGAGAGCGGCGCCGCGGTTTAATGTCCGAAAATCAAGCAGTTACGCAGCCTTGAATGCCGGAGTGGTGAAATTGGCAGACGCGCCGGACTCAAAATCCGGTCCTCGCAAGAGGGTGGGGGTTCGATTCCCCCCTCCGGCACCATGACTTACGTAAGCAGGGTGGCGTGTCATTTCAGATGCGGGGCCCGTGCGGGGCCCGAAGCGTCCGAGCAGCGCGCCGCTGCCCTCGCGCCGGACCGCAGCCAGCGCAGATCGCGTCAGATGGGGTCGAAACGGTCGAGCACGATGTCTATCGTTATCCGGCCGGGGCTCCCTCCGACGCGCACGCTGCCAGAACTGGTCCCAACGGAGATCTCTCCAGGGGGGGGTACGCTCGATGCGCGGAGGGTGATGATGTCTCCATTTGCGGGCACGACGATTACGAAACGACCTGCGGGGTCGGATAGAGTTCTGGAGGAGCCGACGTCTGCCCAGACCTCCGCGCCCCCCAGCGCAGTGCCGTCCGGGTAGCGGACGGTCCCGAAAACCTGCAGCACCTGGGGTGACAGGGACGACTGGGACCCGCAGCCTATGCCGGAGAGGGCAAGCGCGACCAGCGCGCAGTTCAAGAGCTTCATGATTCGGTTCTTCCTCTGG
>DATGVG010000189.1:0-5229 GCA_035300625.1 Candidatus Limnocylindrales bacterium | reverse complement strand
CGGCGGAACGATGACGCTCGCCGCGCTGCTTTTGGCCTGCGGCCTGCCGAATTTCTGGGACCCGATCCTCGATCGCGACCTGACCAACGACCGGTTCGGCCTCTTCGTCCCGGACAGCGGCCCCGAGTGGAACGAGTCGCGCGCAATCCAATACCTCCAGTCGACCCACCCGGTGGATCTGAGGGTGATCCGTGCGTAGCCCGGCGCGCGGCCCGCGCCGCGGGAACCCTGTGCCTCTCTTCGCGCCGGCGCTCGCCCTGCTGCTGGGAGCGGGGATGGCCGGATGCCAGAAACGGGAGCCCGCGATGGAGTACATGCCGAACATGGCGTACGGGCCCCGGCTGGCCGCGCAGCACGAGGATCCGCTCCGGCCCGGCTATTCGGTCCAGCGCCCACCGGTGCCGGGGACGGTGCCGCGCGACTACACGCCCTACCGCTACGCCCAGGCGGACACGGCGCGGGTCGGCGAGGAGCTGGTGAATCCGCTCCCGCGCACCGCCGAAGTGATCGCGCGCGGCCGCCGCGTCTACGGGAACACGTGCATCGTGTGTCACGGTCCGCGGGGAGACGGACAGGGATACATCGTCCCCATCTACCCGATGCCGCCGCAGCTTTTCTCCGACAAGGTGCGGAACTGGCCGGATGGGCGGATCTTCCACGTCATCACGCGAGGACAGAACCTCATGCCCAGCTACGCCTCGCAAATCCTTCCCGAAGACCGGTGGGCGGTGATCCACTACGTGCGGGCGCTCCAGCGTGCGGCGCACCCGCTGCCCCAGGATCTTCCTCCCCGGGACGCTCCCCAGGGCGCTACAAAGAAGAGCGGGGCCGACAGCACCGGAGCCCCTGGGAGCCCGGCTAAATGACCGCCGCCGAAGCCGCCGCCCACGCCGCCGCACGCGCGCCGGTACGGACCGCGCCGACCCTCACGATCCCGGGAGGGATCCGGGCGATGTTCGGCATCTTCGTCGTGCTGGGGATCGCGTCCTTCCTGATCCAGGCCCAGGCGGGCGGGGACCCGACCCGCGCGTACGCGGCCTTCCTCCTGGGGTACGTCTACTTCCTGTTCGTCAGCGTGGCCGGGACGTTTTTCACGGCGCTGCATTACTTGGTGGGGGCGACGTGGAGCGTGGTCGTGCGCCGCGTCGCCGAATCGTTCGCGTCGTATCTGCCGGTGGCGCTCCTCCTCTTCGTGATCCTTCTCATCGGAGTGCCCAAGCTGTACGTGTGGTCGAACCCTCCGGTCACGAATCCGATCGAGGCCGACCACGTGACCAAGGGCGGCTATCTCTCCGTGCCGTTCTTCACCCTGCGGGTCGTCCTGATCCTGGGCGTCTGGTCCCTCTTCGCCTGGTACTTCATCCGGAATTCGACGCGGCAGGACGCGACCCGCGATCCCTCGCTCACCCTCGCGAGCCTGCGCGTCGCGCCGATATTCATCCTCTTCTTCGCGCTCTCCATAACCGTGGTCGGCTTCGACCTCCTGATGTCCCTGGAGCCGCTCTGGTACAGCACCATCTTCGGCGTCTACTGCTTCGCGGGCGCCTGGCAGAGTTTCCTCGCCGTGCTCGCGATCACGGTGGTGCTCCTGCGCCGCCAGGGCGCCCTGGACGGCATCGTGAGCCGCCATCACTATCGGGACCTGGGCCGATTCCTCTTCGCCTTCTCGGTCTTCTGGATGTACATCGCCTTCTCCCAGTTCATGCTCATCTGGTACGCCAACCTGCCCGAGGAGATCGAGTGGATGATCCCCCGGACCTATACGGGATGGGGCGGGGTCGGAATCCTCCTGATGGTGCTGAAATTCGGCATCCCGTTCTTCGCACTCATGCCGCTCAAGGTGAAGGAGAGCGAAGCGGGGCTGTTGACCGTCGCCTCCATCATCCTCGTCGGGCAGTGGGTGGACCTCTTCTGGGTCATCCTCCCGGCGTTCTCGCCCGAGCGGGTGGTGTTCGGCTGGACGGAGATCGGAGTCACCCTGGGATTCCTGGGACTCTTCGGCTGGGTCGTCACAGGGTTCCTCTCGCGCCATCCCGTCGCGCCGGTCGGAGATCCCTCCTATGAGCCGAGCGTGAGGTTCCACGGATGAGCGAGCACGTTCCTGGGCCGGCGGGGCACGGCCATCCCGAGCAGCACCTTCCGCCGTCGGAGACGGAGCGCCTGGCGTCCCTCCTCTCGACCCTGCAATTCCTGTTCACCGTCCTCCTTCTCGCGGTGGCGGCGGGCCTCATGTACACGGCGGGACTCCGCTCCAGCAAGGGGCACGGCGGCGAAGAGGGAGGCGGCTCGCAGGTCCCGGCGACCACCGTGGACGTGCACGCGCTCCTGGCCCCGACGCCCGAGCTGATCGCGAAAGGAAAGAGCGTCTTCGTGGTGAACTGCTCCTCGTGCCACGGAATGAACGGGAAGGGGGATGGCCCCGCGGCGTCCGCGCTGAATCCCAAGCCGCGCGATTACACGTCCGGCTACTGGCGCTACGGGGGCGGCGTCGCGCGGATCGTCCAGACGATCACGAACGGGTCTCCCGGAACCGCCATGGCGCCGTTCCCGGGGATCCCGCTGCAAGACCGGTTCGCGCTGGCGCACTACATCCGCACCTTCAACCCGCAGAAGCAGGAGGCCGACAAGCCGGAGGACCTTGCGTGGCTGGATCAGTTCGGGGGCCCGAAGGGCGGCGCGGGAGGAAAGGTACTGACGGCCGCGGCGGGAGGAGCGCCCGGGGACACGATCCCCATCGAGCGCGCGATGGCGCTCCTCGCGGAACCCGCCGCCTCGTACGAAGCCTCTCCCGGCCAGGAGGTGAGCGCGCCTCCCGACTCGAGCCCGGGAGCCCGGCTGTATGCGCACCGGTGCGCGTCGTGCCACGGCCTGGCCGGCGAGGGAGGGGTGCGGACCCGCATGCTCGGGTCGGCGCCGTACGCCTACGTCGTCACGCTGCCCTTAGGTCACGGTAAGCCCTTGGCCGGTGACGCGGCCGGCTTCGAGCAGCTCGTGCTCCGGGGGATTCCGGGAAGCCTGATGCCGGCGAACGGAGACCTCACGTCCGAGCAGGTCCGAGCCCTCGTCGCCTATACTCAAACCCTTCGCGCCCGGCTGGAGAACGCCGCGCGCACCCGGAGCTAGCATGCCCGAAACACCGCTGAAACGACCGGATCCCCGCGGCCTCTTCGCCCTCGCGGGCGGGGTATTGGCCGCCGGGCTCCTCGCCGCGGTTCCCGCGTGGGCCTGGCTGCTCCACCCGGCCACGCCCGTGGCGGTCGAGGTGCGGGATCTGTGGATCAAGGCCGTGTTCGTCACGTCGTTCTTCATGATCCTGGCCGAGGGAATCCTGCTCATCGCGGTGCTCCGGTTCCGGAAAAGGCCCGGCGTCAAGGCGGCCACGTTCCATGAAAACGTCAAGCTCGAGATCGTCTGGACCGCCATCCCGACCCTGGCGATGATCTTTCTCTCGGGTCCGTCGTTCTCCACGCTCAAATATCTGGAGACCGTGCCCAAGTCCGACCTGACCGTCGAGATCGTCGGCCACCAGTGGTTCTGGGAGTACCGCTACCCCAAGTACGGCATCGTTTTCGCGAACGAGCCGCTGGTCATTCCCGCGGGAGAGATCATCGCCGCCGACGTGACCTCGATCGACGTCGTGCACAGCTGGTTCGTCCCGGACTTCGGCGTCAAGATGGACGCGAACCCCGGGCGCGTGAATCACACGTGGTTCCAGGTAGCGAAACCGGGCACCTACAACGGCCAGTGCGCCGAGCTCTGCGGCGTCCTCCACGCGGAGATGTTCATCCACGTGAACGTGGTGCCGCCCGAGGAATTCGCCCGCTGGGTCGAGCAGAAGAAGAGGGGAGCCTAGAGGCATGGAAGCGGGTACCTGGACCGACGCCGCGCGGGCGGCTCACGCCCTTCCGGCCCCGAAGCCGCGCACGGGGATCATGAAGTATCTCCTCACCACCGATCACAAGCTGATCGGGGTGATGTACATGTGGCTCTCGTTCACGTTCTTCTTCATCGCCGGCGCCTTCGCGATGATCATGCGGGCGCAGCTCTCGGGACCGGGGCTCAAGCTGCTCCACCCCGAGGTCTACAACCAGATCATGTCCCTGCACGGGACGTTCATGGTCTTCTTCTGGACCATCCCCGTGCTCGCGGGCATCTCGAACTACGTCGTGCCGATCCAGATCGGCGCGCGGGACATGGCGTTTCCGCGCCTGAACGCCATCTCGTTCTGGCTCCTGGTCCCGGCGGGCGGCTTCATGCTCACCAGCCTCTTTCTCCAGGGCGGCGCCGCCGCCGCCGGCTGGACCAACTATCCGCCGCTCTCCGACCGGCAGTTCTCGCCGGGACCGGGCGTGGACCTCTGGATCCTGGGACTGCACCTGGCCGGGCTCTCGTCGATCCTCGGCGGCATCAACTTCGTGGTCACGGTCCTGAACCTCCGCGCCCCCGGCATGAGCCTGATGAAGATGCCGATGTTCTGCTGGAACGTGGTCATCACGCAGACGATCATCCTGATCGCGACCCCGGTCTTGGCGGGCGGCCTGACCATGCTGCTCACCGACCGCCTCTTCGGCACGGGTTTCTTCCACCCCGCGGCGGGCGGCGACCCGGTTCTCTGGCAGCACCTCTTCTGGTTCTATTCCCACCCCGCCGTGTACATCATGGTCCTGCCCGCGATGGGGATGGTCTCCCAGGTGCTCCCCGCCTTCTCGGACAAGCAGCTCTTCGGCTACAAGGGGATGGTGCTCGCGACGGCCGGGATCGGTTTCATCGGATTCATGGTGTGGGGCCACCACATGTTCGTCACGGGCATGAACCCTCGCCTGCGCGATTTCTTCTCCTTCGCGTCCATGGTCATCGCGGTGCCCACGGGCATCAAGATCTGGTCCTGGCTCGCGACCGTCTGGGGCGGGTCCATCCGCTTCCGGACCCCGATGCTCTTCGGCCTCGGCTTCATCGCGCTCTTCATCATCGGCGGCATCACCGGCGTGTGGCTGGCGCTGGTCCCGTTCGACGTGCAGGTGCATGACACGTATTTCGTCGTGGCGCACCTCCACTATGTGCTCTTCGGCGGGTCCTTGATGGGGATCTTCGCCGGGTTCTACTACTGGTTCCCCAAGATCTCGGGGCGCCTGTACCACGAGCGCTGGGGCAAGGTGCATTTCTGGTGCATGTTCATCGGCATGAACCTGGTCTTCATGCCGATGCACCTGATGGGCATGTACGGGATGC
>DATGVG010000188.1:0-29406 GCA_035300625.1 Candidatus Limnocylindrales bacterium | reverse complement strand
CGACACCGCTGCCGCCGCTCCCCGCCGGATACGGTGGAGAGTGGCTGGGGGTTCACTTTGGGTTCGAATACCAGCAATAGCCGCCGCGTCCTGACCGCCGCGGCGCTCCTGTTCGCGCTTCTCACGCCCGCGGCGGCGGGCGCGCAGACCGACGTCCGCACCGGGGTCAAGGCCTCGGGCACGGTCAAGTCGCCGCTCCTCCTGGCGGCGTTCCGCTCCGATCACGGCGCGTCGCCGGTCGCTCAGGAGGCCCACGACGTCGCGCGGCACGACTTCGAGCTGTCGGGACTTTTCAACGTGACCGACGTGGAGCCGCTTACCGACAAGCTCGTGCCCAACCCCGCTGCCACGGGCAGCGTCCGGGTCGAGGGGACGATCGAAAGCGACGGCAGTGATTTCCGCTTCAAGGGCGAGGTGTTCGACCTGGGGACCGCGGAATCGATGTTCCAGCGGATCTACCCGTTTCACCGCGCCGACGCGCGCGAGACCCTTCACCGCTTCGTGGACGACGTGCTGGAGGCCCTGACCGGGGAGCGCGGCATCTGCGAGACCAAGGTCGCGTTCGTGCGCGCCACCGGGCGGGTGAAGGAGATCTGGGTGATGGATTACGACGGGATGAATCCCTACCAGCTCACGCACGACCGGACGCTGGCCCTGTCGCCGGCCTGGGCACCGTGGGGAACCGAGCTGGCGTTCACCAGCTACAAGAGGGGGAATCCGGACCTCTACCTTTTCGACCTCAGGCGCGGCGCCTCGTATCCGTTCTCCACCAGCCCGGGGCCGAACTTCGCCCCCACGTACTCGCCGGACGGGAAGTGGATCGCCTGCGCGCTCTACAGGGACGGCAACTCGGAGATCTACACGATCAGCCGCGACGCGCAGACGGCGCGCCGCCTGACCCGGAACAACCGGATCGATTCGGGCCCCAGTTTCAGTCCCAACGGGGACCAGATCGCCTTTTCGTCCGACCGCTCGGGCTCGCCGCAGATCTACGTGATGGATTCCGAGGGAGTGAACCAAAGGCTTCTCACCCTGGAGGGAAAGTACAACGACTCGCCGCGCTGGTCGCCCAAGGGCGACCGGATTGCCTACGCCGCCCGGCACGACGGCATCTTCGACGTCGTGGTAATGGACTCGAACGGCCAGCGTCCCATCCAGATCACCTCGAACGCGGGCCACAACGAGAACCCCCAGTGGTCCGCGGACGGCCGGAAGATCTACTTTTCGAGCACTCGGGCCGGAGCGCGGCAGATCTTCATGATGAACGCCGACGGGAGCGACGTGGTCCAGCTCACGCAAGGCGACGAATGCTTCAATCCGGCCGCGGGGCCGCGCCCCCGCCGGCCCGGAGTCAGCCGCGCCGGTTGACGTCCCCGAACCCCTGTGCTAGGTTCGGAAAATGCGCTGGAAGTTGTTGTCAGATAATTAACTGAACCCAACGGAGGTCTGCTCATGCGCCGATCGCCATGGACGCTGATCTTCCTGCTCGCGGTGGCTTTGACGATGCTAACCGTGTCCCAGGGATGTTCCTCGCGCCGGAAGTCGGCGCCCCCCGCTGAAGTGACGCCGCCTCCGAGCAACCCGGAGATCCCCCAGACCAGCGAAGAGCCGCCGCCCAAGCCTCCTCCCCCCAGCACCGAGGACGAGAACGCCCAGGCCAAGCTCCAGGACGCCTTCTTCGATTTCGACGAAGCGGCCCTGCGGGACGACGCGAAGCAGGCTCTGGAGGGGGACGCCAAGTACATGGAGGGCCACTCCCGCGTGAACGTGATCATCGAAGGACACTGCGATGAGCGCGGCTCCGTGGAGTACAACCTGGCTCTCGGAGAAAAGAGGGCGCGCGCCGCGAAGGAGTACCTCGTCTCCTACGGGATCAAAGGCACCCGGATCACCACCATTTCCTATGGAAAGGAGCGGCCGTTCGACCAGGGCCATGATGAAGAGTCGTGGGCCAAGAACCGCCGCGCCCACTTCGTTTCCAAATGATCGACCGGATTAACCCAATCGCCTGGGCTCGAGCGGGCACGTTCGCTGTCTTCCTGCTGGTCGCTGGACTCGCCCCGGGGTGCGCCCCGAGCGGGTACTTCCGCGCCACGCAGGACCAGCTGGACAGCCTGCTCACCACCCAGGCGGATCTGATGAAGCGCGTCGACCGCCTGGACAAGAAATTGGACGAGGCGCGCGTAGGCGTCTCCGCGTCGCGCGCCACCACCGAGAGCCGGCTCTCGCAGCTGAGCGAGCGGCTGGACGTGGTGGTGGGTAAACTCGAAGAGGCGCAGACGCGAATGCTCCAGCTGGGGCTGAACGTGGAATCGGTGCGGCAGCGGGTGTCGCGCGCCGACAGCGTGCGCCAGGCTCGCGGCGGATCCAGCGACACCAGCGTCGTCCTCGATCCCGAGGAGGCCTACCAGACCGCCTACTCGGACTACGCGTCCGGCCGGTACAAGCTGGCGGCCGAGGCGTTCCGCGAGTACCTGCGCCACTATCCCGACACCGAAGTTTCCGACAACGCGCAATACTGGGTCGGGGAGTCGCTGTATGCCCAGGGCGATTTCCCCTCGGCCATCATCGAGTACCGCGCCGTCGTGGACCGTTACCCCAAAGGGGACAAGGTCCCGGCGGCGCTTCTCAAGATCGGCATCGCGAACATCCGGCTGGGCAACAACGCCGAAGCCAGAAAGAGCCTGCATCAGGTCATGCAGCGATATCCAAAGAGTCCTGAGGCCGCGCTGGCCAAGGAGCGCCTGGCCCAGATTCGCTAGCGCAGCGCCAGAGACACCCCGGGCCACGAAAGGCGCGCGGGCATGCGTTTCGATAAATTGACGACCAAGAGCCAGGAGGCCCTCGCCGACGCCGAGTCGCGGGCCGACCGGGCGAACCACCCCGAAGTGGGTCCCGAGCACCTGCTGGAAGCGCTCCTGGCCCAGAAGGACGGTGCGGTCCCCGCCGTGCTCGAGGCGGGCAAGGTCCCCATTCCCACCGTCGAGAGAAGGCTGAAGCGCGCGCTGTCTTCCCTGCCGTCCGTTTCCGGCTCCCGCACGATCGTGCTCTCCACCACCCTCGGCCGCATTCTGGAGCAGGCGCAGAGCGAGGCGGAGCAACTCCAAGACCAGTTCGTGAGCACCGAGCATCTGCTCCTCGCCATGCTCGACCCGTCGATCCCGTCCGAGGCGGCGGAGGCGCTCCGGCATGCTGGAGCGACGCGCGAGAGCCTCTACCATGCGCTCCTCACGGTGCGCGGAGGGGAACAGGTGACCGGCCCCGATCCCGAAGAGAAGTATCAGGCGCTGACCAAGTACGCGCGCGATCTCACCGAGACGGCGCGGAAGGGAAAGCTGGACCCCGTGATCGGCCGCGACGAGGAGATCCGCCGCGTGATCCAGGTGCTCTCGCGGCGGACCAAGAACAACCCGGTGTTGATCGGCGATCCCGGCGTCGGCAAGACCGCGATCGCCGAAGGGCTGGCGCAGCGCATCGTGAGCGGGGACGTGCCCGAGGGGCTCAAGAACCGGCGCCTCCTGGCCCTGGACCTGGGGGCGCTCCTCGCCGGCGCGCAGTTCCGCGGCCAGTTCGAGGAGCGGTTGAAGGCGGTGCTCAAGGAAGTGCAGCGCGCCGAGGGGCAGATCATCCTCTTCATCGACGAGCTGCACACCCTGGTAGGCGCGGGCGCGGCCGAGGGCGCCCTGGACGCCTCGAATCTCCTGAAGCCGGCCTTAGCCCGCGGCGAGCTCCACTGCATCGGCGCGACCACGCTGGACGAATACCGGAAACGGATCGAGAAGGACGCCGCGCTGGAGCGGCGGTTCCAGCCCGTCTTTGTGGGCGAGCCGACCGTGGAGCAGACGATCGCGATCCTGCGCGGGCTGCGCGAGCGCTACGAGTCGTTCCACAAGGTGAAGATCCAGGATTCAGCGCTGGTCGCGGCCGCCGTCCTGTCCGACCGCTACATAGCCGACCGGCAGCTCCCCGACAAGGCGATCGACCTGGTGGACGAGGCCGCCTCGCGGCTCCGTATCGAGATCGACAGCCTCCCCGCCGAGATCGACATCCTGGAGCGGAAGAAACGGCAGCTGGAGATCGAGCGGCTCGCCTTGAAACGCGAGAAGGACGCGGCGTCGCAGGCGCGGCGGGCCGCGATCGAGGAGGAGGCGCAGGAAACCGACGCGGAGCTGGCGCGGCTCCGCGCGCACTGGGAGAAGGAGCGCGCGCGCATCCAGAAAATCCACGAGATCAAGGAGCGGATCGAGAATCTCAAGACCGAGCAGCAGCGCGCCGAGCGCGAGGGAGATCTCGAGAAGGTTGCCCGGATCCGCCACGGCGACATTCCCAAGCTCGAACGGCAGCTGGCCGAAGAGACCAAGGCCCTCGCCGAGATCCAGAAGGACATGAAGATCCTGAAGGAAGAGGTGGATGCCGAGGACATCGCCGAGGTCGTCGCACGGTGGAGCGGCATCCCGGTGCAACGACTATTGGAGAGCGAGCTGGAAAAACTCCTCCACATGGAGGACCGCCTGCGCGAGCGCGTCGTGGGGCAGGAAGCCGCTGTCCGCGCCGTCTCCGACGCGGTGCGGCGCGCCAAGGCCGGTCTCCACGATCCAAACCGTCCGCTGGGCTCGTTCTTGTTCCTGGGCCCCACCGGCGTGGGGAAGACCGAGCTGGCCCGCGCGCTCGCCCAGTTCCTGTTCGATGACGAGAAGGCGATGGTGCGGATCGACATGTCCGAGTACATGGAGAAGCACGCGGTGTCGCGCCTGATCGGCTCGCCCCCGGGCTACGTCGGCTACGAGGAGGGCGGGCAGCTCACGGAGGCCGTGCGGCGGCGGCCGTACTCGGTGGTCCTGTTCGACGAGATCGAAAAGGCCCACCCCGACGTGGCGCACGTGCTCTTGCAGATGCTGGAGGACGGGCGGCTGACCGACGGCCAGGGGCGGACGGTGGATTTCAAGAACACGCTGATCATCATGACCTCGAACATCGGGAGCGACCTGATCCTGGAGCTGGGCGGGACCGGCGACACGATGCGGTCGCGGCTCCTGGGGGCGCTCCGCGGACATTTCCGGCCCGAGCTCTTGAACCGGATCGACGAGATCCTGATCTTCGAGCCGCTCTCGCAGGAGTCGCTGCGCGAGATCGTGCGCCTGGAGCTGAAAAAGGTTGAGCAGAGGCTGAAGAGCCGCGATCTGGCGCTGGTGGCCGACAACGACGTGCTCGACCTCCTTGCGCGCGAGGGGTACGACCCGGTCTACGGGGCGCGGCCGCTCCGCCGCCTGATCGAGCACCGCATCCAGAATCCGCTGGCCCAGCGGATTCTCAAGGGCGAGTTCCGCGCGGGGGACGCGGTCCACGTCCGGATGAATCGCGACGGTGAGCCGGAATTCGTGCGCGAGGAGCGCGGGGCGGCGGTTTCCGCTTGACGGTTCTCGATGGCCGCCGGTAGCGTGGCCGGACTCGATTTTCACCCGGGGACTTCATGCGCCTGTCCGAGTTGTTGAACGAGCAGTCGGTCAATCTCTCGCTTCAAGCCCGCGACAAGGAGTCCTCGATCAAGGAATTGGTCCAGCTCCTTGAATCGGCGCACGGGGTCAACACGCGCGGCGAGATCCTGAGCAAGGTCCTCCAGCGCGAGTCGATGATGTCCACCGGGATCGGGAACGGGGTCGCGATCCCGCACGGGAAGACCCGGCTGTTGGACCACCTCCTGGCCGCCTGCGGCGTCTCTCAGGCCGGAATCGACTTCGACACCATGGATGGCGAGCCCGCCACCCTCTTCCTCCTCCTCGTCTCCCCCGAGAGCCAGCGCGGCCCGCATGTGAAAGCACTCGCGAACGTGTCGAGGCTGTTGAAGGAGGAGTCGGTCCGGAACGCCCTCCGCCAGAGCACCACCCCGGCCGAATTTCTGAGGGTCCTTCGGGAGGCGGAAGACCGGTATTTGTAGGGTAAATTCAGTGGTTTTTCGCCCGACAGCCCGGTTGACGCCGCCCCGCCTGGGCTGGTACCGTTCCTACCGAACTACCGCCGCGTCCCCCAGAAAGGAGTTTTTCCCTTCCATGAGGCTGCATCGTGGGTTGTGGGTGGGGGCCTGCCTCCTCCTGGCTGTCGTAGGTTGTGGCAACAAGAAGAAGGTTATCACCGGAACCGGCACCTATTCCCCAGTCTTGACGGGGATTGCGTCCAGCAGCGAACCCGCGGTGCGTGGAACGGCCACCCAGCTCACCGCGCAGGTCACGAACGTCAACAACCTTCCGCTCATCTATCATTGGAGCGCCGCCGCGGGGCCCATCACCGACACCACGAACGCCACCGCGACGTGGATCCCGCCCAATTCGGTCGGCTTCTACGACGTGACGGTCTCCATCCAGGCTCAGGAAGGCACGGCCCACTTTTTCAAGACCATGACTGTCCACATGGCGGTGGACAATCAGTTCACGCGCTGGACGCAGACCGAGACCTCGAAATTCGACGAGGCGCCGATCCCGTCCGGCGGAGCTCTCTTCTCGGAATTCCGCAATGTGGCCACCGGCGCCTCAGACATTTTCCACGTCGATACGCCGTTGGGGCCGCCGATGCAGCTCACGACCGGGTTTTTCAGCGCGACGTCGCCGTCTGTCCGCGCGGACCGGGTTGATTTCGCCTTCACGGGAAAACTGCAGCAAAGCGACGCGGGCCAATCCCTCTACCTTCTTCCCTTGGGTGGAGGAGACGCGTCCAGCGCGCGCATCGTCACGCGGCGCAGCAGCAAACAGACCTATATCGGCTCGCCAAGGTTTGATTGGGGCGGGACACGACTTGCGTACGCTTCGGATTCGACGAATAAAGACCTGTTCGGTTCCATTGTCGCGCTCCAGTCATGCGACGGGGCCTTTCTAGGCATCAACCCCGTTCAAATGCTCGCCGACTCGGTCATCTTCGCTTCGTTCGCGAGCTACACGAATCCCTCCTGGGGTCCCGATGTGAATGGGGACGGCATGGCCGATTCCGTCATGTCCATCGCCTATGATTTTTTTAATTCACCGGTTCAGAGTATCAACGCGGTCTACGTGCTCCCCGCGGTTAACGGTGGGAACGCTCAGTCGTCCGAGCCTTGGCTGAGCGGAGCGAATATCGGCGTGCCTGACTGGTCTCCCGACGGTCGGTACGTGGTCTTCGCCAGAAAGAACACGGGCAGCAACGAGCGCGACATCTGGATCATCCGGCGCGCAAGCGCGAATCTCAGCGACGCGATCCGCGTCACCTTCGGGCCGGCCGACGACTCGCAACCTCGATTCAGTGCCGACGGCAGCAGCATCTTCTTCATGTCCAACCGAGTCGACCATTACGGCCTGAACGGAATCTACGGAACCGAACGGCGCGGCACGAACGTCTGGAGCGTCGCGCACTTTGATAAGCCGTAGGCCGGGACGCGGCGGAGGGGCGCCCCCGCGCCCTTCCGCCGCACCATTTTGATGCCCGACGCATCCCGGCCCGCCGCGGCGGGGCCTAGCCGCCGCGGCCAGTTCCTCCGCTACTGGCTCCCCGTGATCGGGTACGTCGGCCTCATCTTCACGGCCTCCTCCATCCACGGCTCCGCAATCCCCAACTTCTTCCCGAACGTGGACAAGCTGGAGCACTTGTTGGAATATTCGCTCTTCGGCCTGCTCGCGGGGCGGGCCATTCGCTCCACGCTGGGACCGACGGGGCATCGCGTGGCCGCCGCGTTCGGCACCATCGCTCTCGGAGCGCTCGTGGGGGCGCTGGACGAGCTGTACCAGTCGCGCGTCCCCGGCCGGAGCTCGGATCCGCTCGACTGGGCCACGGACGTGACGGCCGTCTCGGTCGCGATCCTCGCCACTCAGCTCATCCGCACGCGCAAGGTCAAATCCTCGAGGACGGAGAAACCGACGAGTTGAAGTTCCAGGCACCCAAGGGGACGCACGACATCCTGCCCGGCGAATCGGAGCGCTGGGCCTGGCTCGAGGTGCGCCTGCGCGAGATCCTGGCGCGCTACGGCTACCGCGAAGTGCGCACGCCGATGTTCGAATCCACCGACCTCTTCGTGCGGAGCGTGGGCGAGGCTACCGACATCGTCCGGAAGGAGCTCTACACCTTCGAGGACAAGGGCGGCCGCTCGCTCACGTTGCGCCCGGAGGGGACCGCACCCCTGGTGCGCGCCTTTCTCGAGCACTCGCTGGGACACGGCCAGCCGATGGCGCGCCTCTACTACGTCGGCGCCATGTTCCGCTACGAGCGGCCCCAGGCCGGGCGGTTCCGGCAGTTCTGGCAGGTGGGAGCGGAGCTTCTGGGCCCCGGCGGCCCCGCGGCCGACGGCGAGATGATCGATCTCTTCGTCGCGATCATGCGCGGCGTCGGGCTGGCCGATCCCACGGTCCTCCTGAATTCCCTGGGGGACGCGACGTGCCGCCCCGCGTACAAGGAGCGGATCCGCGACCACTTCGGAAAGCACCTCGACTCCTTGTGCGGCGACTGCAAGGAGCGCTTCCGGACCAACCCGCTCCGCATCCTCGACTGCAAAGTTCCCTCGTGCCAGCCGATCCTGGCCGGCGCGCCGGCCATGCTGGACTCGCTGTGCGACCCCTGCCGTGAGCACTTCCAGGGGGTGCAGGCCGCGCTCCGCGCGCTCGCCATTCCCTACGAGATCGCGCCGCGCTTGGTCCGCGGCCTCGACTACTACACGCGCACCGTCTTCGAGGTGCACTCGGGAACCCTGGGCTCGCAGAACGCGGTCGGGGGCGGCGGACGGTACGACCTCTTGGTGGAGGAATTCGGCGGCCCCTCCGTCCCGGCGATCGGGTTTTCGATCGGGCTGGAGCGGCTGTTGATCGCCGCCGGCGAAGCGGCGCCGGGCGCCGGCGGGCCCGACGTCTGCGTCCTCTCGCGGTCCCCCGAGGCGACGCTCGAGGCCTTAGCCCTGGCGCGCGAGCTGCGCGGGCTTCCCGCGCCCGGCGCGGGCGGCTCCGAGGAACGCGGCCTGGTCGTCCTCGCCGACGTGACGGGTCGGAGCGCGGGTGCTCAGATGAAGTGGGCGTCGAAGATGAGCGCCCGCTACGTCGTCTTCGCGCCCCCGGATCCCGACGGCTATCCCGTGCGGAACATGGAGGCGGGGACCGACGAGCCGAAGCAGAAGACCGCCGCCGCGCTTCGCGCCTGGCTCCTGGAGCGCGTGAAGAAGGGCGAGCGCGCGCAGAAAGGGGAGCACGCCCGGTGATCGAGCCTCTCGCCGGGCGCCGGCGCACGCACCGCTGTGGGGACCTCCGCCCGGAGCACGCCGGGACGCGCACCCGCCTCCTCGGGTGGGCGCACCGCGTGCGGGACCACGGGGGCGTGCTGTTCCTGGACCTCCGCGACCGCTACGGCATGACCCAGGTGGTCTTCCGCCCCGAGAACCTGAACGAGACCACGATGGAGCACGCGCGCGCCATCGGGAGCGAATGGGTCGTGCTCGTCGAGGGAACCGTGCTCAAGCGCCCCAAGGGGAGCGAGAACACCGACCTCGCGACGGGCGGGATCGAGGTGGAGGCGGACACGCTCGCGATCCTGAATCCCAGCAAGACGCCCCCGTTTCCGGTGGACGAGACGGCCGCGTCCGTGTCCGAGGACCTGCGGCTCAAGTACCGGTACCTGGACCTGAGGCGCGCCGCGCTCCGGGACTCGATCGTGTTCCGCCACCGGCTGGCGCGGAGCGTGCGGGAATATCTCTCGGACCAGGATTTCCTGGAGATCGAGACGCCGATGCTGGTGAAGCCGACCCCGGAAGGGGCGCGGGACTACGTGGTGCCGTCGCGGCTCCAGCCGGGGAAGTTCTACGCGCTGCCCCAGTCGCCGCAGCTCTACAAGCAGATCCTCATGGTCGCGGGCTTCGACCGCTATTTCCAGATCGCGCGCTGCCTGCGGGACGAGGACCTGCGCGCCGACCGCCAGCCCGAGTTCACGCAGATCGATCTGGAGATGTCCTTTCCCACCGAGGACGATGTCTTCCACGTGGTCGAGGGAATGCTCGAGAGCGTCTTCCGGCGCGACCTGAGCCGCGCGCTCACGGTGCCGTTCCCGCGGCTCACGTATCGCGAGGCGATGGAGCGGTTCGGCACCGACAAGCCGGATCTCCGGATCGCCTTCGAGATCCGCGACGTGACCGAGGCCGCGGGCCAGGGCGAATTCGAAGTGTTCCGCGCGACCCTGGCCGCCGCGCCGCGCTGCATGACGGGCGTGCTGGCCGTGCCGGGTCAGGCCGGCGCCTCGCGCAAGGAGATCGATGCGTGGGAGGCGGCGGCGAAGCAGATGGGCGTGGCGGGCCTGGCGTGGAGCCGCGTCAAGGGGAGTACCCTGGAGGGCGGGGTGGCCAAGCACTTCCCCGGTCCCCTCGCGGGGCGGCTCATCGACGCGGCCGCGGCGCCCGACGGGTCGTTGCTTCTCCTGGTGGGTGGGGTCCGCGCCATCGTGCAGCGGACGCTGGGGCATTTGCGCACGCTGATCGGGAATCAGAAATTCACGCTCGATCCCCGCGATTTTCGCTTCGTCTGGGTGCACCAGTTTCCGCTTTTCGAATGGGACGAGGGTCGCCAGGCGTGGTCGCCCGCGCACCACATCTTCACGATGCCGCTGGACGAGCACATCGCGCACTTGGAGAGCGATCCCGGGCGCGTGCACGGCCAGCTCTACGATTTGGCCGCGAACGGAAACGAGCTGGCCTCTGGGAGCATCCGGATCCACCGGAAGGACATCCAGGAGCGTGTCATGCGCGTGATCGGCATGGCTCCCGAGGAGCTCCAGGCGAAGTTCGGGTTCCTGCTCGAGTCTTTCGAGTACGGCGCGCCGCCGCACGGAGGGATCGCGCTGGGGCTGGACCGGCTGGTCGTTCTCTTCTACGGGGGAGACTCGATCCGCGACGCCATCGCGTTTCCCAAAACCGCCAGCGCCACCTCCCTCATGGACGGCGCCCCGGCCCCGATCAGCGGGGACGAGCTTCGCGAGCTACGGATCCGCCCCGTCCCCGACTGACCCGCCCGGCCGCTGGCACCCCTTCTGCTTTGGGGTCGTCGTCGGGGCGGGCCTTGACTTCCGAGCCCCCCGATTCTACGGTGCTGGGAGGTGCGTCGGATCCCCCGCGGGATGCCGCGACCGAACTAACTTATTGATATCGCACAGGTTACTTCCAAAGCGTCGCCCTCGACGAGGGGCTTGGACCGGCGGGAGGCGGGTCCGACCCGGCTCTCGCCTTGCCGGCGGGCATTGGCCGGGCGCCCCATCCCGAGCCGTTTCACTCCTCGTATTGCTGGCCCTCTTTCCCTTTGCCGGGGAGGGGGGATGCGGGCATGCAAACGCCCCCTGCGCCACGCGTCCGGCCACCCTTGACGCCCACCGGCAGCAAACGGAGTCGCTGCAACGGGATCTGAGCAGCGTGGGAGCCGAGCAGGAAGCGCTGGAGGCCCGACGCGACGAGGCCCAGAAGCGCATCCAAGCTGCCAAGGCCGCGGAAGACTCGCTGGCTCGGGCGCCTCGGGCGGGCCGCTCCCGATGAGGCGGCGCTCGTTTGTAGCGGGGGCAGCGCGGGTCGCGTGGGCCGCGGCCGCGCTCCTCGCCACGGCGGGGATGGGATGTGGGAAGCCGGTGCTCCGCGTCGCGGACGCGTCCTTGGGGGACTACTACACGGACAAGGAGTTCCGGAAGCTGAGCGCCGAGCAGCGCCAGGAGTACTGCAACGAGCTCGCGCTTCAGGATTCGATGTACCTGGACGAAATCCGCGAATCCTCGGCGTCTCTGGCCGAGGCCAGCGGGCGGCGTGACCCGCTCCGGCGCGAGGCGGATTCGCTTCTGGCGGAGGCCGGTCAGCGCGAGCAGAATATCCGAACCCTGCTCGCGGCTCGCGGCGGCGAACCGGCACCTCGCGGCGGCGGCCAGGATAAGCCACGCGGGTGGAGCGTGCGCCGCGGCGATTCGCTGTGGCGGATCAGCGGTCGCGGCGACGTGTACGGCGACGGCAGGAAGTGGACGCGAATCTACGAATCGAACCGGGGCCTGATACGGGACCCCGATCTCATTTTTCCCGGACAGGAGCTGAGCATCCCTCGATGACCAACCCGGCCAAGGCAGAGACGACGCGCGTCGTCGCCATCGAAGACGTCGATCCCCTTTCTCTATTCGGACGCAACGATGCCAACCTTCGCCTGGTCGAGCGGAGCTATCCCGTGCACGTGACCTTTCGCGACGGGAAGCTGGCGGTGAAGGGAGAGGCCGCCGCCGTGGACGAAGTGAGCGCCATTCTGACGACGCTCACCGACCTGGTGCGGCGCGGTGCCGTGCTCGAGGAGCACGACGTCCACAATTTCATCGGCCTCACCGACGCGGGGGACCGCGAGCAGTCCCGGGCCCTCTACGAGCGCCCCGTTCTGTTCACCTTCGACAAGCGCACGGTCCGCGTGAAGACGCTGGGCCAGGCGCGTTACGTGGCCGCGCTGCAGCGCCACGACGTCGTCTTCTCGATCGGCCCCGCGGGCACGGGGAAGACCTACCTCGCCGTCGCGGCCGCCGTGAGCGCGCTCAAGGCGCGTCAGGTGGAGCGGATCGTCCTGGTCCGCCCCGCGGTGGAAGCGGGGGAGAGCCTGGGATTCCTCCCGGGCGACATGAAGGACAAGGTGGATCCGTATCTCCGGCCTCTGTACGACGCTCTGAATGACCTTCTTTCGTACGAGAAGATCCGGCGTTTCCTGGACCTGGGCGTGATCGAGGTGGCGCCGCTGGCCTACATGCGGGGACGCACCCTGAACAGCGCGTTCGTGATCCTGGACGAGGCGCAGAACACCACCCTCGGCCAGATGAAGATGTTCCTGACGCGGCTGGGCTACGCCTCGAAGGCGGTGATCACGGGCGACGTGACGCAGATCGACCTGGGCGCCTCGCTGGCCTCGGGGCTGGTCGAGGTGCAGACCATTCTCAAGGCAGTGCCCGACCTGTCGTTCGTCTATCTGAACGAGCGCGACGTGGTCCGCCACCACCTGGTGCGCGAGATCGTCCGCGCCTTCGACGTACACGAGAGCGAGAATGGACGGGGCGACTCGCGGCGCGGCGACGGCCGCTGACCGGTGACCGATGCCCGCTGACCCTTTACGCATCATCGAGCCGCGGCGGAAAGAGCGGCGCTCCGCCGCGGCGCGGCTCTTGAAGCGGTTCGGGCCGAAGGTCCGCCGCGCGGCGCTCTTCGTCGCGTTCCTGGCCTTCGCCTGCCTCCTGGTGCCGCGCGATCCCGCGTTCGAGGTGATGACGCTGCGGGAAGGTTATCCCGCCAAACGGGACCTGATCGCCCCCTTCCAGTTCTACCTGCTCAAGGACAAGGCGCAGCTCCGCCACGAACAAAATCTCGCGGCGCGCGCGGTTCCTCCGATCTATTCGGCGGACGAGGCGTCGTCGCGCGGCACCGGAGAGATGCTCGATTCGCTTCGCGCCCTGGATCTCGCCCCCGGAGGGCGCGGCTACTCGAGGGTGGAGCAGCTGGGCCTCTCCCCGGAGGCCGTCCGGGTGCTGTCGGGTCCCGACGGGAAGCGGGTGATCCTGCTCGCCCGGCGGATCTCGGACGAGGCGTATCAGGCCGGGATCCTCCCGGACTTCGAGAGCGCTCGCGGGGGGACCGACGCGGCGGTGATCGCGCTCCAGAAGAGCGGCATGCGGATCGAGAGGGCGTGGTCCACGGTGGTCGATCCGGCCATCCTCCGCGACAGGGCGTGGGCCGAGGGTCAGCGGGCGTTTCCCAGCCGGCCGGAGGCCACGCAGGCGCTTCAGGAGCTTCTGGACGTCGCCGTCCGTCCCAATCTCAGGTACGAGGCATCGGCCAGCGAGCGCGTCCGGGCCGAGGCACGGGCCGCGGTGAATCCGTACGACGGCGTCGTCCGAAAGGACGAGAAGATCATCGGCAGCCACGAGCTGGCGAACTCCGACCACATCCGAAAGCTCGAGTCCCTGCGCGCTTGGCAGAGCCGCGTCCACCCGGAGAACGACTGGCGCGAAGGCATCACGACCGTTCTGGGCCGGGTCATCCTGCTCGCGTTTCTCGTTCTCGGCTTCGTCGGCTACCTGAAGCTGCACCATCAAGAGGTGTATCGGGAAACGCCGCAGCTCCTGCTGCTCGTCATCCTCACGGCCCTGGTGATGGGTGTGGGCTGGATCGTGGTGAACCAGCTTCGCGGCTACGAGATGCTGATCCCGATCACCATCCTCTCCCTGACGGCCGCGCTCCTCTACGGCAGCGCCCTCGCCTTCGCGGCGACGTTCACCGCTTCGCTCCTCACGGGCGTGGTGTTCGGTCTGGGGCTGCCGTTCTTGACGGGCAGCGCCCTCGCCGGGATCGCGGCCATCGCGTCGGCGACCGGGGTCCGGCGCCGGCGCGACTTCTACCGCCCGATGCTGGTCGTCGCGGTCGCCTACATGGTGGCGATCGGGGCGATGGGGCTGGTGGACGGGGCGCGCTGGGACGTCCTCCTGCGCCGCTCGCTCTGGGGCGTGGTCGCCGGCTTCGGATCGGTCCTGATCGTGACGATCCTGCTCCCGCTTCTCGAGGGTCTCTTCACCGTCACCACCGACATCACCCTTCTCGAGCTGGCCGACCTGAACCGGCCCATCCTGCGCCGCCTCATGCTGGAGGCTCCCGGGACGTACCACCATAGCCTGGTGGTCGGAAGCCTGGGCGAGGCGGCCGCCGCCGCGATCGGGGGCAATCCGCTCCTGGCGCGCGTCGGCGCCTACTACCACGACATCGGGAAGATCGACAAGGCCGAGTACTACGTGGAAAACCAGTCCAGCGCGCGCAGCCGGCACGAGAAGCTGTCGCCCACGATGTCCTGCCTGATCATCGAGTCGCACGTGCGGGAGGGGGCGGAGATCGCGAGCAAGGAGAAGCTGCCGCGCGCCATCATCGACGCCATTCTCCAGCACCACGGAACGACCCTGATGAGTTTCTTCTATCAGAAGGCGCTCACCCAGGACCGCGAGGCCGAGGAGCGCGATTTCCGCTATCCCGGTCCGAAGCCGCGCTCCAAGGAGACCGCCGTGCTCATGCTCGCCGACGCCGTCGAGGCGGCGGCGCGTTCGCTCACCGAGCCCACGCCCAGCCGGATCCGCGGCGTTGTGACGCGGATCCTGGATGCGCGGGTGAAGGACGGCCAGCTTGACGACAGCTCGATCACGTTCGAAGACCTCGCGAAAATCCGCGAGGGGTTCATCCCCATCCTCACCGCGCTCTTCCACGCGCGCGTCCACTACCCGGGAAGCCCGGCCAACGAGGAGCGCCGGCGTCCCGCCGACCTCGGTGTCCTGCAC
Organism: Candidatus Limnocylindrales bacterium; assembly: GCA_035300625.1. Classification (GTDB taxonomy): domain Bacteria; phylum Eisenbacteria; class RBG-16-71-46; order SZUA-252; family SZUA-252; genus DASQJL01. The sequence continues at coordinate 14,106 of DATGVG010000188.1, read as the reverse complement.
CCGGAAAAGTCCCGGCTTAAGATCGACCACTCTTAGGGCCCTCGCGAAGGAAGCTCTGACGCTCCTCGGTCGCCCCGCGGCCACGGCGTCGATCGTTCTGACCGACGACGCGGCCGTCCGCGCGCTGAACCGGGATTTTCGCGAGGTGGACGCGGCGACCGACGTCCTCTCATTCTCCCTAGCCGATCCCGAAGCGCTCTGCAACCCGGTCGCCGCCGTATTCCTTGGGGAGATCTACATTTCACTCGACACGGCGAGGTCGCAGGGCAAGGCCGCGCGGCGCACCTTTCCGCGCGAGGTGGCGCATCTCACGATCCATGGACTCCTGCATTTGCTGGGGTACGACCATCACACCGCAGCTGCGCGGAGGCGGATGCTTGCGTTGGAGCGGCGATTGATGCGGGCGCTGTCTTGGAGGATTGCGAAGCTCTAGGAGCCTGCATGGCAGCCGGGCGCCACGCGTTTTTGGGGCGCGAGGGGAGGCAACGCTCCGGGGGCTGTTCTCGGAACTGCTCTGACAAGCAGAGCAGTTCCTGCGAAGGCCCCCTACGCGTTCCTCCCCACGCGTCCAAAGACATGGCGTCGGGTTCCCGTCCAACCACCTACGGTCTTCACCACCACCTTCTTCTGTGTTGATTGAATCAGCGGGTAACGTCCCCCGCTGATATCTCCAACTCAAAGAGGGGGGATGGTGAACGACCCGTTGCTGTCGTTCTTGGACGTGCGGGGAGGAACGCGGAGGGGGCCTTCGCAGGAACTGCTCTGCTTGTCAGAGCAGTTCCGAGAACAGCCCCCGGAGCGTTGCCTCCCCGCACGCCAAAACGCGTAGCGCCAGGTTGCCACCGGCAACGCCGATCGCATACGGCCGTACGCCGACCGTATGCTATCTTCGCCTCCTATGTTCGCCCGCCTGAGAACCCATTTCCTCACCGGCCTCCTGGTGCTCTCTCCGGTCGTCATCACCGGCTACATCATCTGGAAGCTCTTCACCTGGGTGGATCACATGCTGGGGACGACGCTGCGTGGCGGCTATCTGCGGCCGGGTGGCGTGCCGGGGCTGGGCTTCGTCACGGTCATGCTCATCATCATCGTGACGGGCGCTTTGGCGGAGAATTTCCTGGGACGCCGGCTCGGAAAATTCATCGATTCGATGCTGCTCCGGATTCCGCTTCTGCGCGGCCTCTACTCGACGGTGAAGGACATCGGCAGCGCCGTTCTCGGGGATCGGAATACGGCGTTCAACCAGGTGGTGCTGGTGCCTTTTCCCTACCCGGGCGTCTACTCGATCGGGCTGGCCACCTCGAACCCGCCCCTCGCGATCTCGGATGCCGCGGGGAGGCCGCTTCGGGGCATCTTTCTTCCGACGCCGCCCAATCCGACGACGGGCCCGCTCCTCTACTATCCGGACGAGCAGGTGATCCCGACCACCCTCCGCGTGGACCAGGCGATCAAGCTGGTCGTCTCCGCCGGCGCCGTGGTGTCGCCCGATGCGATCGCGTCGGGCGGGAGCGTCCGCGACCTTCCGAGCCCGGAGAGGTAACCCCCCGTCGTGGCGATCGTCCAGACCGACGCCTTAGTACTGCGCTCCCACCGGCTCGGAGAAACCAGCCTGATCGTGACGTTGTTCACCCGCGACTTCGGCCTCTTGCGCTGCGTCGCGAAGGGGGCACGGGGGCCCAAGAGCCGCTTCGGCGCGGCGCTCGAGCCCGGCGTTTCGATCGCGGCCGTCGTCTACCGGAAGCTGACGCGCGACCTCCAGCTCTTGAGCAAGGCCGACATCATGACGTACTGGCCGGCGCTCTGGGAGAACCCCGACCGCTTCGCGCGCGCGGGAGCCGTGCTCGAATTCCTGGAGCGCGCCGCCTACGGCGAGGCGGGCGACGCCGAGCTGATCGACCTCGCGACCGACACCCTGGACGCCATGAGCACCGCCCCTCCCTTGGCGCTCGAGCCGATCCTCCGCGCCTTCGAGATCCAGGCCTGCCGGCGGCTCGGCTACGCTCCGGAGCTTTCCTCGTGCCTCGAGTGCCGCACGCCGCTGGGCCAGGGGGGACTCTTCCATCCGCAAAAGGGCGGGCTTCTGTGCGGCGCTCCCTGCGGCAATGACGGCGGAGCGTTCCGTCTCTCGGAGCGCGCCCGGAAAACCCTCCTCGCGCTCGCGGAGCATCCGCTGTCGTCGCTCGCCGGCTGGGCCATGGAGCGCTACCCCGGCGTCGAGGTCGCGCACGCCATCGAGCGCTTCCTGAGCTCCCACCTGGAGCGATTCGAGGGGTTGAAAGCGCAGCGGGTCGGCGAAGCGATGGTCCGGTACGCGGAGGGGACGCGGTGACCTTCCAGGAGATCCTCCTCCGACTCGAGCAATTCTGGTCGGACCAGGGGTGCACCCTGCTCCAGCCCTACAGCAGCGAAGTGGGCGCGGGGACGTTCAACCCGGCTACCTTCTTCCGCGTGCTGGGGCCCGAGCCCTGGAAGGCGGCCTACGTCGAGCCGTCGCGGCGTCCCAAGGACGGCCGCTACGGCGAGAATCCAAACCGGCTCCAGAACTTCTACCAGTACCAGGTGGTGTTGAAGCCCGCGCCCGACGACGTCCTGGACGTCTACCTCCAGAGCTTGCGCCACATCGGCATCGACCTCGCGCGGCACGACGTGCGCTTCGTGGAGGACGACTGGGAATCGCCGACCCTGGGCGCCTGGGGACTGGGCTGGGAAGTCTGGCTGGACGGCCAGGAGATCACCCAGTTCACCTACTTCCAGCAGGCGGGGGGGCACGACCTGGAGCCCATCACGGCCGAGATCACGTACGGCATCGAGCGCATCGCCTGCTACCTCCAGGGAGTGGAGCGGATCATGGACCTCCGGTGGTCCCGGGAGCACCGTTGGGACGACCTGTTCCTGGATGCCGAGGTCGAGTGGTGCCGGTTCAACTTCGAGAAATCCGATCCCGCGCTCCTGTTCGAGCTGTTCGAGAAGTTCGAGCGCGAAGCGACCCGGCTCCTGAAAGACGGGCTGGCGTATCCGGGCTACGATTACGTGGTCAAGTGCTCGCACGCCTTCAACCTCCTCGAGGCCCGAGGCGCGATCAGCGTGACCGAGCGGGTGGGAATCATCGCCCGCGTGCGGAAGATGGCGCGCCTCGCGGCCGGCGCCTACCTGCGCCGTCGCGAAGAGCTGGGCTTCCCGCTCGCCAAGGCGGCCCGTGGCTGAATCGCTACTCTTAGAGATCGGATGCGAGGAGCTTCCGGCGTCCTTCATCGCGCCGGCCCTCGCCGAGCTCCTGACCTCCGCCGAAACCGGCCTCGCCGGCGCGAGGCTGGGATTTCGCTCGGCGCGCACGGCGGGAACGCCGCGACGCTTGGCGCTCCTGGTAGACGGGATCGCGGACCGGCAGGAGGACCAGAGCCTCGAGGTCTTCGGTCCCCCGGTCACGGTTGCGTTCGACTCATCCGGTAAGCCGACTCCCGCGGCCCAGGGATTCGCGAAGCGGGTGGGGAAGCCGGTCGAAGCCCTGGAGCGCCGCCCCGGCCCGAAAGGGGAGGTGCTCTTCGCGAAAACGCTCGATGCCGGGCGCACCGCGGCGGAAGTGCTGCCGGCCCTGGTGCGGGGCTGGATCTACGGGCTCCACTTCCCGAAAACCATGCACTGGAGCGGCGCGGAGCGCTTCGCGCGGCCGGTGCGCTGGATCGTGGCGCTCCACGGCTCGAACGTTCTCCCCGTCGAAGCGTTCGGGATCACCGCGGGGAAGCGGACGCGCGGCCACCGCATCCACGCGTCCGGGTGGGCCGACGTACCGCGCCCTGAATCCTACGTGGACCTGCTGCGCGAGCGGACCGTCATGGTGCTTCCCGACGAGCGCCGCGCGGCGATCGGCGAGGGTCTGGCCCGGGCCGCGAAGACGGCCGGGGGCGCTCCCGTCCCCGATCCCCAGCTTCTCGACGAAGTCGTCGACCTGGTCGAGTGGCCGGAGGCGGTCACCGGCTCGTTCGACCCGCGTTATCTCGAACTGCCCCGCCCTGTCGTGGTGACCGCCATGAGGGCGCACCAGCGCTACTTCGCCCTCGAAGCGCCGGACGGCTCGCTGCTTCCCGGCTTCGTCATGATCCGGAGCGGCAAGGGCGAGGGTCACGACGAGATTCGCCGGGGCACCCAGGCCGTTCTGCGCGCCCGCCTGGAAGACGCGCGCTTCTACTGGCAGAACGACCTCAAGGAGGGGCTCGAAGCCAAGGTGGCGTCCCTGAAGGGAATCGTTTGGCACGAGAAGCTCGGTACCCTGTACGACCGGACGCTGCGGATCGTGCTGCTGACCGAGGAGCTGGCCCGCGCGCTCGCTCCGTCCGCGCGCGGCGCCGCATCACGCGCGGCGCTCTTGTCGAAGGCCGATATCGCCTCGGAGATGATTCGCTCGGGAAAAGAGTTCGCGGCTCTTCAGGGGATCGTGGGCGCGGAATACGCCGCGGCCGCCGGAGAGCCGCCCGAGGTGGTCCGCGCGATCCGCGAGCATTACCTCCCCCAGGGTCCCGGCGATCCTCTGCCCACCTCGACCGAGGGGACGCTGGTGAGCCTGGCGGACCGGCTGGAGGCGCTGGTGGGGGGCTTTCGCGCCGGCATCGAAGTCACGGGATCGCAGGATCCGTACGGGCTCCGGCGCGCCGGGAACGGAATCGTCCGCATCCTCCTCGAGAAGAACCTGCGCCTGGACGTCCTGGCGACCGCCGCGCGTCTGGACGCGGTCTTCGCCCAGGCGAACATCGGCCAGGCCCGGGAAGAGGAATTCCGCTCGTTCTGGGCGCAGCGGGTCCAGAGCGCTCTGGAAGACGCGGGGATCTCGCGCGAGACCGCGGCCGCCACTCTGGCGGTCCGGCCGGGAGACCCGGTGGACGTTCTGGCCCGGGCCCGGGAGGTTGATCGGATCAGACAAACGCCCGACTTTGAGGGGCTTATGGTTGGTTATCGGCGGGCCGCCAACCTCGTGCGCGCCGCCTCACCCGAGGACGTTCCCGCGTCGGGACAGCCGATGGCCGAGCGGGCCGAGAATTTCGGCGAAAAGGCAGAGGCCGATCTGCACCTTGAGACCAAGATGGCCCGCCAGGCCCTCGAGACGTATCTCCAGTCGCCGGCTCCGGACTATGCCGCCGCCCTCCGGCATCTCCTGGCGCTCCGGCCCGCCATCGATTCTTTCTTTCAATCGGTCATGGTCATGGCGGATGATCTTCCTACCCGCCGCCGGCGTCTCGGTCTCCTCGAGGCGGTGAGGCAAACCTTCCTCAGAATCGCCGATTTCTCGGCCCTGCCGTCCGCTCCAGGTTAAAAATCCGTTTGACTTTGCCGGGTTTTTGGCCTATACTGGCGCGGTAAAGGAGGCAAAATAACTTGTCTCCTCACGGCCGCAACCGCTAGAACCGATTGAGCTTACATCACATGTGCGACAACGCGTGGGCTACGGGTGCGGCCCATTGCGTCTTATAGCTTGAAATCAAAGAACTTAGAACAGAATCATGGCAAAGCCGAAGCTGTCTGAAGGGGGTGAGAGGGCTTAGCGGTTCAATCCTTTACAAATAGCTATATTGCAATTACTTACCAGAAAAATATAACTGAGAAAGGAGGTCGGTCAAAGCCGCGAACGAGATCGCTCACCATGCTCGAGCACTGTCCCGACGAGCGAGCGATCTCCCTTGCAGCGCTCCAAGCTCAACCGGAATACCAATACCCGTGTCGGTAGGTTCCAGAGATTAGTCCTCCCGAAATTGAACTCCGAGTCTGGAAACGCTAAGGAGGATGTGAAAATGCGGAAGACCCTAATTGCCATGCTGGGCCTCGCGGCGCTTGTAGTGTGGGCATTGCCCGCACTCGCAGGCCCGCCGAGTGACCCGCCTTTGGCCCGCCAGTTCGTGCCTCTCGACGGGCGCGCTGGAGCCATCGGAGCATTGGCCAAGAGTGGGAACTATTCGGCGACGCTGAGCGGAACACTCGTGCACCAGGCGTCAACGACAACTACCTGGTTCCTTTATCCAGGTGCTTGTCAGGATCGGCAGAACGGTCCGGCCCCTGGTATTGGCACCTGGGCGCCGAAGACGACGCCCCAGTCCGACAGCCTTGACACGTATGTCACGGGCTCGACGGGTAGCTACGACATTAGCGACCAGTCGCTCAAGGAACTCCTGTGGCACAAGGTGACCAGTGCTGTCCCGGTCGCCGAGCGCCCCGCGATTCTGGCGGGAACCGCCTCACTCTGGTGCGGCAAGTACGATCCGAACTGGGTCGTCAAGGCCGGCTATCCGAACCAGACCTTGCAGCTTCTCTACGTCGACACCGGTGCCCACAGCGGCACCTACACACTGACTCTGAAGATGAACCAGAGCTCAGAGCAGAATTACGACTACGTGTATCTGATGGGCGGTGGCAACAGCGACGTGGACCCGGTCGGCAACAGCCGCCCGAAGCTGGACAACCTCACCGCGACGGGCGCCGACGGCAACTCCCGTCTCCTGGTGACCTGGACCGGCACCATCAATTCATCGACCCCGGGCGCGACTGTCATCAACACGACCGGCGGAGCAGTGTCGATCCTTGGCTCCGGCACGGGTAATCCGAACGTTGCGGCGCTTCCGGTTTCGATTACGATCGCGTCCGGCCATCGGGCGCTCTACGTCATGATGACGGCAGACTGCCTCTACTCGAACGAGGACGGTCTTTGGCCCTTCGGGCACGGCACCGTGTGGGATGACCTCACATGCTCGGACAACGGCTCGATCTTCGCCGACGGCACGGCTGCCTCCGGCTCGGATCCGGTCATTCCGGCGAGCGCGGGCCAAGTGATCCAGGGTTCCTTCGGAACCCAGGGATACATCGCGGGCCGTATCACGGCAGGCGCAGGCGATCTCTGGCAGATCGTGGACGGTGGCTTTGCGGGCACCTCCGACAACTGCCAGCTGCAGAAGAACGACGCGGCCGACAAGATGTTCTTCGGCGTCGACGCATCGACGAAGAAGACCATTCCCGGTCAGTTCAACTCCATCGTGGCGTGCTCCTTCCCGGTTCCCACGGGAACGGCTTCGATCATCGCGCTGTGGGACGAGTACCTCGACCTTCCGCGTGGATCGGGCTATGTCCAGTACTGCGAATACCGCTCGTACAAGGGCGGTGCCTGGTCGAATTGGGGGAATACCCGCGGCCAGGATCTCGTCGTGACGTCAACCATCAATCAGTGGGTGCAGGATGGTGACGAGCTCGCTCAGGCGACGCAGGCGGACTCGGTTCAGATTCGCTACAACCTCGAGTGCATCACGCCCTTCGCCTTCAACGGCGTCTGCCAGCAGGTCGACTACGGCATTCTGTACGACGATCTGTACTTGCAGATCCTGACGGGCGTGCCGGCACCTATCTTCAACATGTTCTCGGGCAATGCTCCGCAGTCTACGTTCGTGGACGGCACCATGACGGGTACGAATTGCACCATCGTGCCGTGCTGGCCTGGTGTCCGCGGCTCTCAGACGCCCGAAACGGCCGGCAATTCGAACGTTGACCTCCACAACAACTTCAACAGCCCGCTCGGCGATTCGATCACGATCGTGCTTCAGACCGGTCTTCGCAAGAGCGGGATGGGAATCAACTGGAAGCAGGGATATGACAAGTCGGTCAGCGAGGGCCTCACGATCGCGCACACGAACAATACGTACAATGCGGCGTTCGATCAGCCTCGGATGATCTACCGTCTGTTCGATCCGGCGACGAAGACGTGGAGCGCGTTTGACTCCACCGTCCTGGACGCGAACTACATCACGGTCAATCCCGGCGTCGACACGGTTCTGATCAAGAGCGAGTTCCGGACGGATTGGCCGCCGCGCGACAAGGCCGGCCTCAATCTTCCGGGCGGCTTCACGATCAACGGCGTGGGCGCGTACAGCAGCCTTGCGTTCCTGCCTCGCGGAGCGCGGGTGCAGTACTACTGGAAGGCCGTCGATATCAACGGCGGCGTGTCGTATCAGTTCTCGACCGACAACCCGGCCCGCGAGGTCGAAGATCTCCCGACCCTGCCGGGTGGCACGGTGGTCGCGCCGGACATCATCGAGTTCGACGTTCTTCCGCGCGTCTACGCGGCCGGCTCTGCTGGCTCGCTCCTCGCCGGAAAGACGAACACGCCGGTCCTGAACATTGACGGCACCTACTCGACCTGGTCGTTCGCGCAAGATCCCGTGACCCAGGCCCTGCGTGGCATGGGTGTCCGTGCGGACCGCTTCCGGATGCTCCAATCCGCCGAGAACATCGCCAGCGACATCGGTGGTCGCGAGCTTACGGGCCCGCCGGACAATCAGCGTGCGGATCGTCTGTCGAACTACTTCCCGAACATGACCGAGTATTCGATCCGCGAGTCGCTCTCGACCTGGTATCGCATCCTGATCCAGAACTCGCACCTTCGGACTTCCAAGATGGAAGACGAGGCGGATTCTCGGCTCATCGAAGAGTGGTGGGGAAGCTCGACGGGCACGAACGGCGGCGATCGCTGCTTGTTCGTCTCGGGCGACGATTACTTCAATGCGCTCCTGAACGCTCCGGCGGCGGATCCTTCGACCCGGCGCCGTTCGATGGGTCTGAACGTCCTCGGCGTGAACAGCGCCACGGGCTCCTGGAGCGGCACCGCCGCGGTTCCTTATCCCGTGGTTGAAGACCGCTTCGCCGCACCGGGCTCCGGCCCTGGCCTCGTTGCCGGATACACCTATCCGGTCGACGGTGGCTGCCCGGGTCCGAATCGCTTTGACGCTCTGACCAAGATCGGTTCGTCCGACGCTCAAAACTCGACCTTCTATCCCATCTTCTCGGGTGTGACGGATGTGGCCGCGGTTGCGATGCAGACGGAGAAGGACGCCGTCACGGACAACGATCGGAACAAGGCGTTGGGTTATGGCTTCTCGATCCAGTACGTCCGGAAGGCGGGCGTACCGACGGGTGCCGCGAACTACGTCCACTCCGGAGTTCAGGAGCGGATGCAGATTCTGTACAAGTTCCTCGCGAGCTGCCGTGGTGCCCGTTCGGGCGCACCTGGCGACACGGCGAAGTGCTGGCCGTGCCCGACGGATGCGAACATTACGGGTAACTGGAATGCACTGAGCGGGTTCCAGACGGGTCAGTATGGGCCGCTGTACGCGATCCAGGACAACGCGGCGGCGACGGGCGTCGAGGTTTCGGACGCATCGGCCGCACCGCGCGTGAACCGGCTGGATGGGAACTTCCCGAATCCGTTCAATCCGCAGACGTCGATCCGCTTCTCGTCGGTTACGGCGGGCAGGGTGACGATCCGTATCTTCAACGTGGGTGGCCAGTTGGTCCGGTCGCTCTCGACGAAGGTCAACACGGGTCCGAGCGAAGTCCGCTGGAACGGCCGTCGGGATGATGGGCAGCCGCTTGCGAGCGGTGTGTACTTCTACAAGATCAAGTTCGCCGACGGCTCCGAGTCCGGAAGCCGGATGGCGCTTGTGAAGTAACACTCGCAACAGCAGCAGGCATCAGCGGAAGGGCCGCCGGGAAAATCCGGCGGCCCTTTTCGCATTCGCACAAAATTCGTTGACAGCCCTTTTGCGGGATTGGTACCGTACGTAAGTCCCCGATGGTTCGCACCTGCCGGTGTAGAAGCCACCCTCCTCGGAGAACCAGATGCCCTGTTTCATGACGAGGCGGACTCTCGCCCGTTTGGTCGTCTCAGCGTTGTGCCTGGCGGGGGCACTCGCCTCCTGTGCCAAGAACCCAGTTCGACTGGACCGCAACCGGCCGCCCGAGACGTTCCTGGTCGGGGCGCCGGCCGAGAGCTCGGGCGCCTCGTACAAGATCCACCTCTACTGGCGCGGCGAGGACGCGGATGGATACATCTCCGGCTTCCTCTGGTCCTGGGATGATTCCACGATTGGACACCTCCGATTCACCACGAAGACGGACAGCATTTTCGAGCTGGCCGTCAACGACTCGGCCAGTCTCTTCGCCGGTACCGGCCAGCAGCAGCCGGGGCAGACGAAGGCCCATACCTTTTACATCCGGGCCGTGGACAACCTGGGCAAGGCCGATCCCTCGTTTTCGATCTTCAGCAGACGGGTCTACAAGGCCACCACGGATAAGCCGACCGTCCGCTTTGTGGGCGCGCTCCCGTCAGGCGCCCTGATTGACACGATATGCGATGGGCAGCCGTTCAAGATCTGCTGGACCGGGTCCGACGTGGATGGGTGGGTGAACTACTATCGCTGGGATGCGGGCATCATCTCGAGCGAGCTTTCCAAGGATACCTGCGCCGTCTTCAACGACCCGAACGATCCGCAAGCATCCGGGCACCATCTGATCAGCGGCGTGTACACGTTCACGGTCACCGCCGTGGATAACGCGTTCGCGAGGAGTGATCCCGCGGTTGGCGGGCGGACGCTCTTCGTGGTGAACAACGACCCCGATACGAGGATCCTGCCCCATCCGGTTGTGCCCGATCCCAGGCCTGTCGGCTATTACCGGCAGCCGTTCGAGAACGGTAGCCTTGCCGATCCGACGGAGCATTTCTTCTTCGAGGGGGATACCATTCCCTTTCGCTCCACGGTCTGGTGGTACTGGACTGGGTTCGATGCCGCCTGCGACAATCCCCGCGGCATTACCGGATACGCGGCCGTGCTCCGAGGGACCCACAGCCCCAGCGGGATCGGCGATCCCTATACCACGGGTTTCCAATATCACATCTGCGACAGCACGGCGGGGCACCCGGTTTATTTCACGACCAACAATCCAGCGGTCGTCGGGAACGTCTGCACTCTCCAGAACCTGGTGCTCGACTCCCTGGACGCCGGGTACAACCTCCTCTTCAACGTATCCGCTCGCGACAGCTCCGGCCGCTCGGATGGGACGCCCGCGGCATTTCGCTTCAACTGCAATTTCCCTCCGACGGTCGACTCGCTCACCGTGGAGAGCGCGACTGTGTCGACACCCGGCGGCGGCACCGCGCCGGCGAAGCGTTTCAAATGGCAGGGAAAGGACCGCGAGGATGGACTCACCAAGGGGGCGCAGCTCCGGCTGGACGGAACCATCACTAGCCTCTTCAACAATTTCGAACAGGAGGTCGTCGTACCCAATAGCGCGTTCCTCCAGATAGCCACGGAGAATCCCCATTATGTGGAGCTCCGGGTGACGGACAGGGCAGGTTTCTTTTCCGACACGACATTGACGGTTTCCTTTGATATCCCCTAGCACCAACCGCCGACGCTAAGGAGTGGTGGACTGATGGCCCGCAGCTGGATTCGACTCTCGCTCATGACGATCTCCCTGCTTGGTGTGGCCGGCTACCTGGGCTGCTCCAAAACGCCGACCACGAAGGTCCTGCCGCCCCAGGCTCCTGAGACGGAGCTGACGTATGCTCCCCTCCAGGGGGACACCTCGACCTTCCGGGTCCACTTCTTCTGGAACGGCTATGACAACGACGGGGAGGTGGTGCGATTCCGGTACGCCGTGGACGCGGACACCAGTCGTCCGACCAGCGAATGGACCAAGACCACGTCCAAGGACACGACGCTCCTCTTCCTGGTCGACCCGGTGACGCAGGTTCGCGGTCACGTGTTCTGGATCGCGGCCGAGGACAATTCCGGGATGGTCGACCCCACCCCGGCCAAGCGGTTCTTCTCCGCGAAGACGATTCCGCCTACCTCGCACATCACCAAGGGGCCCAACGGATCCGGGACCAGCATCGGGCCGAATTTCACGTTCGAGTGGGAGGGCATCGATCCGGACGGCGGCGAGACCGGCGGAGCCGCGCCGGTGGATTCATTCGAATACATCATGGTGCTGGTGGAAGGGCAAGCCGAGGTAGGGCACCCGAAACTGCCTCCGTACGGAACGGTAGGGCGAAGGTGGTATGTCGATCTGATCAACGCCGGCACCGGCGAGACGCTCCAGCCGCCTTACGACGACTGGAAGTGGACAGGGCTCCGGGCAATCCGCAAGCGATTCCGGAACGTGACGCCCGAGCACTACTTCTTCGCGGAACGCGCGGTGGACATCGCGGGAGCGACCGAGAAGGTTCTGGAGGACGGGATCAATATCCGCGATTTCAACGTGACCAACAAGAACCCGGGCCCGCTTCTCACCGTCACGAGCAGCGTTCTGGTCCAGCCGCTCTCCCCGACATCCGGACCGGAGGACATCGTCCGGAAGGAGATCCAGATCTTCGAAGGGGAAACGATCTCGTTCTCCTGGACGGCTGATGCCTCCACGTATGGCGGTGAGATAGTCGGGTACACGTTTGCCCTGGACGACACGGCTTCGACGGAGTGGGGCTCGATCGATCTCACCAAGATCGGCGTGACGTATACGTCGAGGGAGCTTTCGATCGGCCCGCATTTCCTCTTCGTGCGGGTGGTGGACGACGGCGGGCTGGTGACCAATATGAAGATCCCGCTCAAAATCGTGCACCCCCGGTTCAAGGACGCCTCCGCGGGCGCGAAGCTGCTCTATGTCGACGATTTCGCGCCGCCGCCCGGTGACTGGGGCACGGCCGTGCGGGGAAGCCCGAATTTCCCGAAGGATAATGCCGGCACTGGCCCCGGCGGCGAAGATCTCGAGCTCCAGTCCCAGGAGGACCAGTGGTGGAGAAACAAGATACTGATTCCCATCGCCCAGGAGTTCGGGTTGGAGCCCACCACCGGCCATGACACCGTCTATCTGGGACAATTCCTCGATGGACGCAAGGTCTTCACGCCGGAGGATCTGTCCGATTTCCGCATCATTGTCTGGTACACCGATTTCAACAACACGCTCTCGTCCCCGACAGCGCTGTGGAAGACCCTGGTCGGTGGAAGCTACAGCGAGCTGGCGGGCTACCTCCGCGCCGGCGGGACCTTGATCCTGACGGGCTTCCAGATAGCGAGCGCGACCTCCCTGCGAGGCAACACTCCCAGCGACAATTTCACTCGCGGAATGTGCGCGACCCTGGAGGTGGGTTCGCAGAACTGGCTGGGCACGTATTTCCCGCGCAACTTCATGGGGATCGACGCGTCGCTCACCAACGATGTTGGACTCCGGACGGAGGGCGCGCGCGACTTCGTCGAGGCACGCGTTACGCCGCAAGGGGCAGCGTTGGGATTCGCGACCGGGACCCTGGACGTCGGACCCGCGGGCAGCGGGGCCAAGTGGAATCCGAATGCCTTCTCCGGGTCTCCGAACCAGGCTCTTGCGCCCGGCTTGCCCAAGATCGAGGGGTGGAGGCTTGCGACCGACTTCGGGTGTTTCCCGATAAACATCCAGGGGCTGATCCGCAAGGAAGACCCCTCTGCCCCGATTTCGGTGTCTCTCTTCACCTATCATGGCGTCAACAGAGGAATCTTCCAGGAGGGCGCCGCCTCGCCGCGCGAGGGGTTGTGCGTCGGGGTCGCGACCCAGGCCCACGATCTCGGCAATGGGAGCGGCACCGCGGGCGGGAATATCACGCCGGGCAATTCGTCCGGGGCCATCGGCCGAATGGTGATCCTGGGCTTCCCGATGTACTACATCCAGGATGCAGAGGCGCTACAGATCATGCGGGCCGCGGTGGCCTACGTGAACGCGTCCCCGACGCTGCCTTCGTACGCACCGTAGGGCCTTCTAAGGGCTGCTAGCGCCCGGTCTCCCATGCACTAGGTGGCGTGCATGGGGGCCGGGCGCTACGCGTTTTTTGGCGCGCGGGGAGGCAACGCCCCAGGGGCTGTTCTCGGAACTGCTCTGACAAGCAGAGCAGTTCCTGCGAAGGCCCCCTGCGCGTTCCTCCCCGCGCGTCGAAAGACAGGCAGCGGTCGGGGCTCATCCGGCTAGCCGCCTCTCGCCCCCCGTCTCCCACTTGCCAGGATGCTTTCCAAGCGCCTCGTCACCACGCCGCAAACGGCTCGCATGGCAGCCGGGCGCTACGCGTTCTTTGGCGCGCGGGGAGGCAACGCTCCAGGGGCTGTTCTCGGAACTGCTCTGACAAGCAGAGCAGTTCCTGCGAAGGCCCCCTTCGCGTTCCTCCCCGCGCGTCCAAAGACAGGCAGCGGTCGGGGCTCATCCGGCTAGCCGCCTCTCGCCCCCCGTCTCCCACTTGCCAGGATGCTTTCCAAGCACCTCGTCACCACGCCGCAAACGGCT
>DATGVG010000187.1:0-15037 GCA_035300625.1 Candidatus Limnocylindrales bacterium | reverse complement strand
CGCTCGGCTCGCCGCTCACGCCCGGCACCGCGGCCGCGACGCTCGAAGTCCGCGGAAGCGAGGACGGCCGCGCCCGCGCCCAGGCCCTGGGGGCGGGCACGCTGGCCGCCATGCCGCCGGCCGCGCTCGCCTACGTCGCGGCCTCGACCCTCCCCGACACGGTGCGCGCCGGACAGGCGGTCACCGTCACCTGCTCCATCCGGAACAGCGGCGGCTCTCCGTTCACCGTGGACCCCAGCGCGATGCTGCTCCGGATCACCGACGGCGTCGAGACGGCGTCCGCTCTGGGAAGCGGCGCGCCGTTGATCCTGGGACCGAGCGCCTCCGCCACGCTCACGTTCCCGGCCGTCGCGTTCCCGGCCGCGCTGGCCAGCCAGCCCTATCCCGTGCAGCTCACGGTGCATGGGAGCGAATGGGGCCAGGCCGAGAGCACTGTCGTGACCTCGCCGCAGGGCGAGATCAGCGTGGTCGAGCCGGTTCCCGCCGCGCAGGTGCGCGCCCTTGGAACGGGCACGCCCGTGCAGGTCGCCGCCGACGGAACGCCGATCGCGCTCTGGACCCTAGAGCTCCAGCCGCTCCTGCCTCCGGGCGGCTCGGCCTCGGCGCACCTCAACTCGGCCACCCTGACCGTGCTTCTCGACGGCGCCGCATCCGGGAACCCGTCGAGTGCCTTGACGAGCATCGCGCTTCGGAACGCCCAGGGCGCTCTCCTGGCCCAGGCCGCGCCCGGAGCGGCGAGCACCGCCCTCCTCACGCTCTCCACGCCGCTCGCGCTGACCGGCCCCGCGGAGAGCCTCTACGTGGAGGTCGTGCTGCGCTCCGGCACGCCGGTCCACTCGATCGCTCTGCGCGTGGCGGCCGGGACCGACCTCGCCGTCACCGACGATCTCACGGGCGGCCTGGTGCTGATCACGGCCGCCGGCGGGCTCCCGTTCCAGCCCCTGACGTCCGCCGCCATCACGATCTTCGCCAAAGCCCACGGCTACCCCAATCCGTTCCACGTGGGACGCGAGGACGTGCACCTGTCCTACCGGCTCGCCACGGACGCTTCGGTGCGCGTGGCGATCTACACGCTCCTCGGCGATCTGGTGCGCGAGATCTCGCTCCCGGCCGGCGCGCCGGGCGGAGCGCAGGGCCTGAACGAGGTGCCGTGGGACGGGAAGAACGGCAGGGGCGAGGTGGTGCGTCCGGGCGTCTACATCGCCCAGATCGACGGGGGCGGCGTGAGCGAGCGGATCAAGGTGGGGGTGCTCCGATGAGGGCGCGCGGGCGCTCCAGGCGACGGCCGCTCCACGGCGAGGGGAAGCACGTCTTCCGCGTCATCGCGATGATCCTCTCCCTCGCGGCGATGATCCTGGTCGCCTTGAGGGCGCGGCCCGCCGCGAGCCAGACCGCGGGCACGGCATACCTCCTCTCCTCTCCGGCCCTGTGGCCGACGACGGGAGCCGTGAGCGCGACGACCGCGCTCGGCATGGACCCGTACGCGGTCTTCCTGAACCCGGCTGGACTCGCGATGCAGGACGAGCGCTCGCTCCTGGTGCAGCACGGCCTTCTCCAGTTCGAGACCAGCTGGGACTTCGCCGCGGTGGGCGTGCCCATCCCGGGGCTGGGCGCGTTCGGTCTGGGCGTCGCGCGCATCGGCACGTCGGGAATCGAGGCCTTCGACGCGCAGAACCAACCCCTGGGCACGTACGGCTACACCGAGACCGCGCTCGCGGTCAGCATCGCGCGCCGCGCCATCGGGCCAGCCTACGTCGGCGCCACGGTCAAGGTGCTCAGCCAGTCCCTGGGCGATGTCTCCGCCGCCGCGCCCGCGCTGGATCTGGGCCTGGTCTATCGGCCCGCGCGGCTCCGGGGGGGCCAGATCGGGATCACGGCCGAAAACGTGCTCGCGGGGGCCCTGGACCTGGGCGGTGCCACGCCGACGATCGGGCGCTCGCTCCGCCTGGGAGTGGCCAGCCCCGAGCGGCGGGTGGGGCGCGCGGGCC
This sequence comes from Candidatus Limnocylindrales bacterium, assembly GCA_035300625.1. Classification (GTDB taxonomy): domain Bacteria; phylum Eisenbacteria; class RBG-16-71-46; order SZUA-252; family SZUA-252; genus DASQJL01. The sequence continues at coordinate 13,049 of DATGVG010000187.1, read as the reverse complement.
TGGTGCGCGCGGCGCTCGACGTGGCGCGCCACGGTGCCGAAGGAACCAAGATGCGCGCGGCTGTCGAGTACACGCGGGCGGGGCTGGGGTCGCTAAGAGCGGGCTTCGACCACGGCCGTCCGCTGTTCGGCGTGGGCTTCCAGTATCGCCGCTACGGCATCGACCTCTCCATGATCCAGGGCGCGACGGCGATGACGAAGCAGCTTGGCGTGCGCGTCGCCTGGGGCGAGCCGCTCTCCCAGTTCGACGCTCGGAGAAGCCAGGAGTACGCCAAAGCCGCCGAGGATTCGCTTCGGGCGCGGAGCGCGGCGCGGGTGGCTCTGGACCGGGCGCGGGCCGAGGCCGCGGAGAGCGCGGGCGATTACGAGACCGCGCTCGTGCTGTGGGAAGTGCTCCTCCGCGACCTGCCGGGAGACAAGTCGCTCACGGCGCGCTCCGACCGGGCGCGGGCCGCGATCGCCGGCCGGGCGAAGCAGGATCTCGTCTCCGAAAGCGCGCGCCGCCTCACCGGCACGCTCGAGGAATTGGCGCGCTCGGCTCTGGCGCGCGGGGACGTGGAGGAGGCGGCCGGGCTGATGCGCGCCATTGCGGACGCGGGGCCGCGCCCCGCCGGCGGCGCCGACAGCCTCGAGTCCCTGGACCGGCGGATCGCGGCGGCCCGCGAGTCAGCGGCGGACCAGGCCGTGCTGCGCGCCGAGTCGCTCCGGCGCGACGGACAGCTCCTCGCGGCGGCCGGGGAAGCAGCGTTGGCGCTGCGTCTCCGCCCGAACGATCCGCGCGCGACCGCGCTCTGGGCTGAGTTGGAGAATCTCTTCGGGAAGAGCGCGGCCGAGGCCTCGGTGTTGAGCCGGCGCCTGGAGGCGCTCACCGCGGTCCACGAGGCCTCGCTCGCCTTCAACGAAGGGCGCTACACCGACGCGTCGGATGCGGTGAAGCGCGCGCTGGCGGCGGACCCGACCAGCCGGGAGGCGCGGGAGTGGCGCGACCGCGTCCAGCGGCGGCTCTCGACGCCCAAGCCCGAGCTGGATGCGCGGATCAAGCAGCTCTACATCAAGGGGATGGAAGCGTTCAGCGCCGGCGACTACCAGGAGGCGCTCCGGAGCTGGGAGCAGATCCTGATCCTCGACCCGCTGAACGAAAGCGCGCGGCGGAACGTGCTCGAGGCGCGCGAGCGGATGAAGGCCGAAGCGCGGCGGTGACGACCGTCCGCGCCGCATCCACGGAGGGAGTGCGTTGGATCTGAAAATCCAACCGACACGGCGGTTCAGCCTGAAGGTGCCCGCCGAAGAGCGGCATCTCGCCGAGATCCGGGACTTTGTCTCGGAAGCTGGGGAGAAGCTGCTCATTCCGAACCGGATCCTCGCCAACACCAAGCTGGCGGTGGACGAGGCGTGCACCAACATCATCAAGCACGGCTACCGGGACTCGTCCGGCTCGATCGAGGTCGTGATCACCGGGAACGGGCGCGAGTTCTCCATCTCGATCAAGGACCAGGGCCGCCCGTTCGATCTCAGGAACGTCCAGAGCCCCGACCTCAAGATGTACGTCGAGAACCGGAAGCGCGGCGGGCTGGGCGTGTTCCTGATGAACCAGCTCATGGACGAGGTTCGCTACCGCCACGGGCACGACGGAAACGTGCTCCTGATGGCGAAGAAGCTGGACCGCCGGCGCGTGCGGAAGCGGAAGACGGGCGACAAGCCGCGACGATCCCTCCGGTTCCAGTACACGCTCCAGACATTTGGCGCCCTGGCCCTTCTCATCACCATCGCCTTCACGCTGGTCCACGTGCGGCAGACGCGCACCCTGGAGGAAGAGATGGTGGGGCAGGCCCGGAGCGGTGCCCGGAGCCTCTCCGCCCCCGCGCTGGGGATCCTGACCCGGCCCGAGCCCATGTCGATCGAGCAGACCCTCCTGAATCAATCGATCCGCGCGACGCTCAAGGCGCACCCCGAGTTCCGATCGGTCCGCGTGCTGGACGCGGCCGGACGCGTCTGGGGATCGAACCAGTTCCAGGAGCTGTTCACCCGGCGGGGCGTGCCGAAGGCGGGCGTGATCCGGGACGGCGACGCGCGAACCCTCTACGAGCCGGTGCTGCGGGCCGAGGGGCGGGATCATCCGGGGCTCATGACGCCCGTGGGGTGGGTCGAGGTGGCGCTCAAGGAGTCGGCGATCACGGAGCGCGTGCAGCGCGCCCGGGTCGAGCTGGCGACCATCGCGCTCTTCACGCTGGTGGTGGGGTGCGTGGTGACGGCGCTCCTCATCGGCATTTTCGTGAAGCCGATCCAGGCGCTGTCGGACACGGTCCGCGCCATCGGCGAGGGGCAGATGCTCACCGACATCGGCTCCAGCGGGAACGAGGAGATCGACGACATCGCGCGCGCCTTCAACGAGGTCACCGCCAAGTTCCGCGCGTCGCAGGGAAACGTCATGGAGCAGGAGCGGATCCAGCGGGAAATGCAGGTGGCCCAGGAGATCCAGCAGACCCTTCTCCCGCGCGCGGTCCCGGAGCTGGACGGGTTCGAGCTGGGCTACCTCTACCGCGCCGCGAAGGAGGTGGGCGGCGACTATTTCGACTTCATCACGGTGGACGACCGCACGATCGGCGTCGTGGTGGCGGATGTCTCCGGCAAGGGAGTCCCCGGCTCCCTGGTCATGACGATGATCCGGACGGCGCTGCGCATGGAGGCGCGCGGGAACCGGTCCGCGTCCGACGTCATGTCCAAGATGAACTCGTTCGTCACCGACGACATGCGGAAGGGGATGTTCGTGACCATGTTCTACGTGGTGCTCGACTCCGTGAACCGCGCGGTCTCCTACGCGAGCGCGGGCCACAACCCCATGATCCTCTACCGCGGGGGGCAGGACGCCACCTACTTCCTGAAGCCCAAGGGGATTCCAGTGGGGATCAACGTGCCCGACCAGGACCTGTTCCGCAAGACGATCAGCGTCGAGAAGCTGACCCTGCGCCAGGACGACATGCTGGTCATCTACACCGACGGGATCACGGAGGCGATGAATCCCGCCCGCGAGCAGTTCGGCGAGGCGCGGCTGCTCGCCGCCATCAAGCGGTTTGGCCACCTGACGGCGCAGCAATTCTCGGACGCGCTGAACGAGGAGATTCACGAGTTCACCGCGGGCGCCCTGCAGAACGACGACATCACGCTGGTCGCGATCAAGGAGAAGACCGTCGTCGAGGAGCGGATCGAGGACGCGCGGCGCGAGCTGTTCCGGCTGATCGAGACGGAGGGCATGGCCGTGGCCGAAGCCTGCGAGATGCTGCACGTGGCCCCCTCGACGTATTACCGCTACAAGCGCCGCGTGGAGACGATGGGGCAGGTGGAGGGGATGAAGACTTCGCGAAAGGGCGCCGGGTTCGCGCGGGCCAGCCTCGAGGAGGAGCACGCGATCCTCGCCATCATCCGGACCGAGCCGCTCCTGGGAGCGAAGCGGCTCCTGGACCTGCTCCGGGCCTCCCAGCACTGCCGTGAGGAGCTGAACGAACGGAGCGTCTACGAAGTGCTGCGGCGCCATGGCCTTAACACTCGGGAAAAAAGGCTGGAGTACGCCCGGAACGGTTCCGATAACCGGATGGCAAGGCTCGCGAAAGCCCTGGCCGGCCCCGAACCCGACGCCGGGCCCGAATCCGAGCCCGTGTCCGAGCCCACCGAACCCGTTGAACCGCAAGGAGACGGAGCATGAAGGGAATCGACGTCTATGTGGAGGAGGCCGTCCCGAACCGTGGAGTCTCCGTGCTTCGCGTCTCCGGCTACGTGGACACGACGACCAGCCCGGAGCTGGAGCGCCGCATGCAGGCGCTGCTTCGCGACAAGCGGTACCACATCGTCGTCGACTTGACCCGCGTCGAGTACATTTCGAGCGCCGGATGGGGCATCTTCATCAGCGAGATCCGCGAGATCCGGGAGCACGGCGGCGACCTGAAACTGGCCGGCATGGTCCCCGACGTGCGCGAAGTCTTCGATCTCCTCGAGTTCGAGAACATCCTCCAGGCGTTCCCCGACCCTGACCTGGCCGTCTCCTCGTTCGGCCCGATCGTCCCCGCCAACGAGCCCGCGGGGGCCGCGGCGGCCCGCCAGGCGGCGGCGCCGGGCGCGCCGAGCGTGAACGGGCCCGAGCGCACCGAGACGATCGTGTCCGACGACGACTTTGTCCGGGAGATCGCGCGGAAGCACCCCGACTACGGCCTCATGCGGATCCAGAAGGAGCTCCGGAAGCCCGAATTCGGCTCGCGCGAGCTGAACCCGGTCCAGCTCTACGTCCTCCTCCGTCGCTTGGGGCTGGACACGCGCGAAGGGCGCCAGGCGTTCGCGAAGACCGGACACGTCACGCCGACGACCGGAAGCTGACGATTTCCGCTTGACCCCCTGCGGGGGGCTTCCGTAACGTTTGCCGCACGCCTCCCGGATGGCTCCGCCTCCATCCCCCGTTCCTGATTCCCCGATTGGTCTCGTTCCCGGACCTCATCGTGTCCGTACGGGGTACCCCTAGCGGATGAAATCCGATCTGTCGTTGACGCCCACCCCGGCCGCGCTCCTCCTGATCGCGGCCGCCATCGGGGTGGCCGTGTGGGCCTACACCACCCGATATCCCATCCTCTCGTCGCGCCGCCGCGGCGTTCTCCTCGGCGCGCGCTTTCTCGCGCTCCTGGCGCTGCTCGTCGCGTCGCTTGCGCCGGTGCTGCGCTTTCCCACCGCCTCGCGCGAGCGGAACCGCCTCCTCGTGCTTGTGGACCACTCCGGGAGCATGGAGGTGCGCGACGCTCCCGGCGGGCAAAGCCGCGCCGCCGCAGCCGACAGCGCCGCGGCCTCCCTGGCCCGCGAGCTGGGGAGCCGCTACGACGTGCGCATCGCGCCCTTCGACGCGGCGCTGGGCCCATTCACGCGAGGCCCGGCGTCGCTCCTGGCGGCCGACGCGGCGGGCGGGGCCCGGGCGAGCCGGCGCGTGGGCGAGACCGCGCTCGGAGACGCCCTGCGCCAGAGCGCCGCGCGCGTCGATCCCGATTCGGTTGCGGCGCTCGTCGTGATCAGCGACGGCGCGGTGAACCGGGGGGAGGATCCCGAGCGCGCCCAGGACCCGTCGCTGCCCGCCTTAGCCCTGGTGGCGGGATCCGCGGCCGACCCGCCCACCGTCGGCATCGCCGGCGTCGAATCACCGGACGAAGCGGTGCTGGGCCGCCCCGCCGCCGTACACGTGACCGTGCGCCAGGGAACGCGGGCCGCGGCGAAGGGGACCGTCCGGCTGGCCGAAGGGGGGCGCGAGCTGGCGACCGTGCCCTACGCCTTGTCGGGCGCCGGATCGTCCACCCGCGTGAGTCTGCCGTTCGCCCCTCTCTCCGCCGGCAAGCACTTCCTCTCCGTGACGCTCGACCCCGTCCCCGGCGACCCGATGAGCCAGAACAAGTCGCGGCTGATCGCGGTGGAGGTGCGGCCCGCGAAGCGGCTGGTGCCGGTGCTCTCGGCCGCGTGGGACTGGGATCTCCGCTCGCTGACGCGCGGGATCCAGTCGGACACCGCGTGGTCCGCGGTCCGGCTCGCGCCCGCGGGACCGGGGAGCGCGGCGGTGCCCGGCGGGGCGGCGGCCCCGCTCGACTCCTACCTCCAGAACGCCGAGGCGGTCGTGGCGCGCTACGACGTCCGCACGATGACCCCCGAGCGCGCCCAGGCGCTGCTCCGCTATCTGGAGCGCGGCGGCGGCGTCCTCTTGTGGCTGGATCCCGAAGGGCGCGCTCCGGCCGAGACGCCCCTGTCGCGCGCTCTCGGGTTGACGTGGCGATTCTGGAACGGCGATCCCGGCATGGTCGCGACGGCGGACTTGACGCCCGAGGGGCGCGTGCACGAGGTGACGCTCCTGGGCGGAGACGCGGCGAGCGCCGCGTCCACGTGGCGCGCCCTTCCGCCGGTCAAGCCCCCCGTCTTCCTGGGCGCCCGCGGCGGCGCGCTCGTGCCGGTCCTGTCCGCGCGCATCGAGGAGGCGCAGGTGCCGCTTCTCTTCGCCGGGCACGTCGGCGCCGGCCGGGTGGCGGTGCTGAACGCGGCGGGTACCTACCGGTGGGGGCTGACGGCCTCGGGGTTGGGAAACGGCGCGGGCGTCGAGGCTTCCTTCTTCGGAGGGCTCACCCAGTGGCTCGCCTCGGCGGGCGAGGACCGGCCGGTCCGCATCACCGCGCCGGACATCACCGCGGAGGGGCGCTCGATCGCGGTCCGCATGACCACCACGGCGCCGTTGGGCGGTGACGCGCGCGCCACGGTGCGCGCCAGGCGCATCGGAGCCGCGGGCGCGGCCGCCGTGGCGGGCGCCGGGGACGGGGGCAGAGCCGAGGCTAGAACCGCGCTCTCCCCGGCGGAGCCCGGCGTCTACACGGGCTCCATCGCCGCGCCCCCGGGCGTCTATCAGCTCGTCGGCCGCGTGGAGCGCGGCGGTCGCGTGGTGGGCGTCGACAGCATGCGCGTCGCGGTGGGAGCGCAGGGGATCGAGTTCGAAACGCTGGCGGCCGAACCCGATGTCCTCCAGCGCCTGGCCGACCGCTCCGGAGGCGCGTCGGCGCCGCTCGAGCGGCCCGAGCCCGTGCTGCGGCGGCTTCGCTCTCCGGACCTGGTGCGTTCGCGCCTCGCCCAGGTGGACCTGTTCCACAACCCGCTTCTCTTCGCGATTCTGGTGCTCGCCCTGGCGGTCGAATGGACGCTTCGGCGGCGGTTCAATCTCATGTAGGGCGTCTCCGTTCTTGTGTGCGACAGCACACGCCCGGCGTTCCCGACGCCGGCCCCCGACGCACCCATCTCCCCCCGCCTCCGGAACCCGGAGGAAACGTGAACCGATCATCGCTACGGCTACTCGCCGCGGCCGCCTGGCTGGCCGCCGCGGGGATGCTCCTCGTTCTTCGCGTCCCGCCCGTTCGCGCTGACGTGGTCTTGAACGAGGTCCTCTACGACCCCGCTGGCATCGACGAGGGCGCGGAGTTCGTCGAGCTTTGGAATCCGGATCCCATCCCGCGCGATCTCGCCGGGGTCGCCATCGAGATCGCCGATGGAGCGAAGCCCGACGTGTGGATCCCGATCTTCCGGGGCGCGCCGGGAGACACGATCGCCGCCGGAGGCGCGACACTCGTCGCCGGCGGGGCGCTCTCGGCTTCGATGCAGAACGGGCCCGACGCCGTCCGGCTGACGCGCGACGGGGTCGTCCTCGATTGCGTGGGCTATGGCGAGCTAGGCGTGCCGGCGCTCTACGAGGGGGCCCCGGCGCCCGACGTCGCCTCGGGGCACAGCCTGGCCAGGCGCGCGGATGGCGTCGACACCGATCGGAACGCCGACGATTGGGAGGAGGAAGCAGCGCCCACGCCCGGCCGCGCGAATCATCCGGCGGTGCGGCTGGCGCTCGTCCCGGGAGGCGCGAGGCTGGACCCGGTGGTGTCCTGGCCGGGCGAGACCGTCTCCCTCCGCGCCCTCGTTCGAAACCGCGGGCGATTCCCCGTCGAGGCGTCGCGCTGGCAGCTGGTCGTGGAGTGGAGCGACGCCCCGGGAGGCGCCTCGCACGCCGATGCCCCTCGCCCTGCGACGGTGGCGCCGGGAGTCGCCGTGGCTCCCGGCGAGAGCGCGTGGGTCGAGACGTCGTTTCCCGCCGCGGGCGAGGGGCCGTTCCGCGCGGTCCTCCGCACGGCCCCGGCCGAGAGCGCCCCCGCCGCCGAGGGACTCGCCGATACGGCGTTCGTGGCCGCGCGCACGCGAGCGGCGCCGGTTGTCATCCAGGAGATCGCGTTTCGCGACGCGGGCGCGGGAGAGTGGATCGAGCTCTGGGCGCGGGAGCCGGTGCCCGACGTGGGGCAGCTTTCCATCGCCGACGCCTCGTCGAGCCCGCGAGCCGTCGCCCGCGGCGATACGGCACGGCCGCTCGAGGCGGGGTCCCTTCTGGTGGTCGCGCAAAATCCGGATGCGGTTCGCGACCGGTACGGCCTCGACTCGACCGCGGTCCTGGGCGTGGCGGGAGGCTGGCCGTCGCTGAACGACACCGACGGCGAGGCGGGCGTCGCCGACGTGGTGCGCGTGATCGCGGCTGACGGGTTTCCGAGCGACGTGGTTCCCTACGATGCGCGCGGCGCGACGCGGGGCGGCTCCCTCGAGCGGCTCTCACCCGACCTTCCCGGGCACCTCGCCGGATCGTGGGGAGAATGCGTGGACCCCGCCCGCGCGACTCCGGACCGCCCGAACTCCCTCCGCGCCCCGGACCGTGGGGGATCGGCGGCGCGCGGCGCACTTCTCGTCGCGAGCGCCCGCGTGTTGCGGGCCGCCGCGGGGGGCGCGCCGCTCCTGCTGCGCCTGACCGCCGACGCGAGGGGGCGCTCGCTGAACGTGAACGTGCTCGATCTGCTCGGGCGCCGCGTCCGCACGCTGCTCCTGGGTCAGCGCTTCGCCAGCGAGGGAGCGTTCGCCTGGGACGGCCGCGACGGAAACGGAGCCTGGGTGGCGCCCGGCCTCTACGTGATCACGGCCGAAGCCGCGCCGGAGGACGGTCGCGGGCCCAGACGCACTGCCATTCCCGTGGCGGTGGCGCCGGGAGGCGGCGTCCCATGAAGCGCTCCAGGAAACGCTCCAGGGGTGCGCGGGCAAGACGGTGCGGCGTGGCCCGGGTGGCGGTGCTGGCGTGTACCGCCGCAGTACTTATGGCGAGCCCGGGCCGCGCCGCCTTCGACCTGCGCCAGGCCACGCCCGAAGCGATCGGCGCCGTCTCGATGGACCTTCCCTTCGACGTCCTCGAAGGCCAGGCCCCTCCGGAGCGCCGCCTCACCGCCGCGGCGAGCCACGCGGCGCTCTACGAGGTAGCCGGTCTGGCGGCGGATCGCGCGGCGATCGGATGGCGCCTGGGAGGGTTTCTCCTCGGCGCCTCGTGGGCGCGTGTCGGAACTCCGGACCTCGACGAGTCCTCCCAGGTCTTCGAGTGGAGCGAGCGGGGCACACGCGCCATAGCGCTCCACGCGCGGGCCGAGCGCCTGACGCTGGGATTTGCCGGGGAGGAGACGGCATCGGGGTGGGCCGCGGGCGGCGGCATCACGGCTCGCGTTCGCGCCGGGCGGGTCCTGGCGGACGTCGTCCTGGACGCGGACCGCGCGGCTCGGAGCGCCCGGCTATCGTCCTTGGGAACGGGGCCGGCGGCCCTCTACTGCCTGAGGCTCCGCGCCGACGGGGTCACCGTCGCCGCGGCGGACCGGTGGGAGGCGGGCGGCCGGCGGAGCCCGCGTCTCACGCTGGAGATCCCGGTCGGCCCGGGGATCTCCCTGCGCGCGGGTCGCGGAGAGTCGCCTGGTCGCGTCGGCTTTGCGCTATCGGCGCGCTGGGGCCGCCTCGCGCTCTCCGCGGGGAGGCAGGACGACGCCGCCGGGGGAGTCGTCACGTCCGCGGGCGTGCGTCTCCTGGGAAATGAAGAGGGACGGCCCGCGTCGCCGCCAGGCCGTCCCCACGATCTCGAGAGCGCGCCGGAAGGCGCGCCCCTGTCAGCGAAGCAGGATGAGCTTCTTCGAGTCCGCGGCTCCCTCGGCGCGGAACCGGTAGAAATAGGCGCCGCTCGCGAGCGGGTGTCCGTGGTCGTCCGTCCCGTCCCAGCGGACGGTGTAATCGCCCGGCGGGTACGTCTTGTCGACCAGGGTGCGGATCCGCCGCCCGGTCACGCTGAAGATGTCGATTCGCACCGGCCCGCGCCCGGCCACCGTGAATCGGATCGCGGTCTCCGGGTTGAACGGGTTGGGAGCGTTCTGGAAGAGCTGCGTGCGCACCGGCGGAGCGTTGCCGGCGGGCTCCTCTTCGACCCCCGTCGCAGTGTAACAGGGGACTTCATTGAAGTAGGTCTGGGCGATCGCCTTGGCCAGCTGGATCCGCTCCCCACCCTCTTCGACGGAATTGAAACTGAAGCCCATGAACACCGAGCGGGCGCTGTCCGTGCCGAAGCTGGCGTACTTGGTGGCGTACCGGGTCGCGGCGGGCTGGTTGTTCGGATAACGCAGAAGCGTGCCCGACTTTCCGTTGGCCTGAGCGGTGGTGGAGCTGGCGAGCATGTCGAACTTGTTGATGATGGGGCAGTCTCCGTTCACGTGCATGAATCGCCCGGCCGCCGGTCCACCGGCAACGCCGCTGACCACCGGGTGCAGCGTGTCCTGGGGCGGCGTCTCCCAGGAGTCGCGCAGGTAGCGAACTCCGGCCGTGAAGGAGAGGAAGCTGTTGTAATCGACCCCTGTCGTGGCCAGCTCGAAGGCCACGTCATCCCCGGTGATCCAGAGGTTCCGGTCCTTCCCCGTCTGCTGGATCCAGGATTGGAGCACCGCCTGATCCTCTTTCGTGATCGTGAACGACGAGAGATCCCCAGAGTGCCAGATGATCGTCTTGTACTGCAGCAGCGCGTTCACGTCCGTCACCGGCCAATGGTACTGGGGGTCCAGCGGATCGGAGCCGCCGAGACAGTTCCCCACACCGCTGCTCGGCCCGTTGACGTCCCACGTGTCGAACTTGTGGCCCAGGGCTTTCAGAGCGTCCGCGATGCGCGGACTGGTCTCCCGGCCCGAGAAGTGATTCACGAACAGAATCGTGGCCAGGCTGTCGAAACAGCCGCCGGCGGGGTTGGTGGCGGTCTTGATCGGAAGGATCGACGCGGTCAGGTAATGCTGGGCCGTGATGGCGTCGGGAGGATAGACCGCGCTGTTGTTCAGACTGTCGGTCGCCGAGAAGTAGTACTCGAGCGTGGTCCCCGCGGGATAGCTGCCCGGCGGCACGTCCGCCTGGAAGTGCGTCGGGATGGCGGGTGCCACGCGCGCCAGGGGCGTGGAGGCGAATGCTCCGGGTCCCGTCCGGTAGTACATGAATCCCTGCTTGTACCCGAACGACGCGTTGACGTTCACGACGGTGCTGTCGCCGACCGGAGAGTTGAAATTGTCGTCCTTGAAAAAAGGAGTCGTCTGGAACGTGTCGTTGAAGAAATCGATATCCCGCACGATGAACGAGGGGGGCGCCGTTCCGATCACGCCGATCGCGATGTTGTCGAAGAAGGTATAGACGCCTCCGGCAGACGAAACGCCGCCGCAGAAGGTGGTGGCGTAATCCCGCAGTCCCAGCTGCACCTGGAGCGAGTCGTGATTTCCGGCGCCGGGCAAGGGAATGCGCTGGCGAATCCAGTCCTTGTTGCCGCCGTAGTACACGAAGAACGTGGGGTCCTGCCACAGGCCCCAGTTCGCGTCGCCGGCATTCTTGGTCCGGAAATTCAGGTGGTAATAGAAGCAGGCGAGCAACGGCAGGTTCCGGTACACGTCGAACTCGACGAAAGCGTTGGACGCGCGGTTGATCGCGATGGGCGGCGTACTGAGAAGATCGTCCATCCGGGGCACGGCGGACTGCACCACCGGATCCCAGTCCGACCAGACCGTGGAGGTATTCGAGGAGCAAATGTCCTCGGTGAAGACGTTGTTCGAGAGCCAGAAGAAATCGCCCACGCCCGGGAACGTGGAGACGTTCCAGGTCCCGGTGGTTCCATGGCCGTCGTCGAAGAATTTGACCTGCGTTCCCGCCTTCACGGTGATGTTGTCGATGATCCAGCCGTCCCCGTTGTACAGGCCGTCCGCGGACGAGTAGCCCACGTCAGAAGTGAACGTGAAGCGGAAGAGCAGCGGGTTGTACTTGAGCCGCGTCGAATCCGGAATCGCCAGCGTGACCGAGTCGCACAGGCTCTGATTATTGGGCACGGTGCCGGTATAGGACGTCAGGAGCTGCCAGTCCTCGGTGGGATCCCAAACCTCCACGAATCCATAGTCGTAATTCGGCTCCGCATTGAACCGGTGACGGAAGCTGAGCGTGACCGGCGTGTTGGCGGCGACCCCGCTGAGATCGACCGTGTTGGAAAGATATTGGGTCCAGTCGTTGTCATAGCCCGCGCGGTTCGAGTCATAGATCCACAGCGAATCCACGATTCCGCACCACCAGACCGCGCCCTGGCAGCTCAGGGCCGGGATGCTGTCCACGTGCCACGCCGTCGGCTTGAGCGACTGGTCGTAGTGGGTGAATCCCCCTTCGTTCGACGGGCTGGTCCGATTGTTCAAATTCTCGTTGTAGACGTAGAGGGTCTCGCCGATCGCGGGCGCGCGCTGGATCAGCGGCGCCTTGGAAACACTGGGAGCCGTCTCGCTCGGAGGCACAGCCGTCCGCAGCACGCCAGCCGGAGGCGGCTCGGCCCCGCCGCCGAGTGTGCGGGCGGCGTACGAGCGGGCCGGTGCGATCCCGACGCAGAGCAAAGCGGAGAGAACGACAATGCCACTAGGACGCAAACGCATGGGGGTCCTCCGGAACCGATCGGGCTGCTGTACGTGCGGGGGGATAGTAGGGATGCCGACAAAAGCAGGATGCGGGGTTGGCCATGTCGCTTTCGAGGTCCCTACAAGTCAGAGGTGTCGCGACAGCCGAAGCCGGCTTGATGCGTCATTTGCACGGCGATTGTCCCTGATTATATCACCTTCGGCTCGAAAACGCGATCCAATTCGCCGCTTTCGCTCTGCTATCATGCGGCGCGGATGCGCACTAGCCGTCGTGGCGAGCGCCTTGCCGAGCGTCCTTCCGGCCGAGGCCGCCCACGCGGAGCCGCCGCCGACCGCGGCCGCCCAGGAGCCCGCGGATTCGAGCGCTTGGATCCCGGTGCCGCCTGAAGAGTTGGAGGCAACCGACCGCCTCGAGGACCGCGATCCGGCGCCGGGCCTGGGGGCGCGGGTCGATTCGCACGGCGGCGCGATGGAGCTGCGACGCCTGTGGCTCCGGGTCTCGCCGTCGCCCGCGGACGCGGAGATCGCCTGGCTGGCGCGGCCGGCGGGCGGATCGTGGAGCACGGTGCGGCTCCAGCACTCCGGCCGCCCGGTGGTGCTCGCGGCCGGAGCCGTGGTGGTCCGGCGCCCGCCGGTGCTCTTGGGTGAGGCGCTGGGGCTGGTCCGACCGCTCCGCGCGGTTCTGATGCCGCGGCTCGAGGCTCCGGAGTTCGAGCCCCCGCGCGGACCGACGAGCCTGGTGATCCGCGGC
>DATGVG010000186.1:0-14470 GCA_035300625.1 Candidatus Limnocylindrales bacterium | reverse complement strand
CACGCCGGGGCCGGCGGGCAGCGCCAGGCGCCTCACGCGGCCGGCCTGCGGGAGAAACCCGGCCGAGCTTCGCCGGGCCGCGGAATCGATCGGCTACCCCGTGGTCCTGAAGGCGGCCGCGGGAGGCGGGGGCAAGGGAATGCGCCGCGTGAACAAGCCCGACGAGTTCGAGCAGGCCGTGCGGCTGACCCAGGGAGAGGCGCGAAACGCGTTCGGCGACGACCGCCTCTACCTCGAGCGATGGCTGGAGAAGCCGCGCCACATCGAAGTGCAGCTCTTCGGCGATGTCCACGGCGCCGTGATCGCCCTGGGCGAGCGCGACTGCTCCATCCAGCGCCGGCATCAAAAAGTGGTCGAGGAGTCCCCTTCCCCCGCGCTCAGCGACGCGAAGCGGCGCGAGCTGTGCGAGCTTGGCGTGAAGGTCGCGCGCGCCGGCGGCTACACCAACGCGGGGACCGCGGAATTCCTGATGGACCGGGACGGGCGCTTCTACTTCCTGGAGATGAACGCGCGGCTTCAAGTGGAGCACCCGGTCACCGAGATGGTCCTGGGGATGGACCTGGTGCGCGAGCAGGTGCGCGTGGCGAGGGGGGAGCCGCTCTCGGTGACGCAGGAGGAAGTGCGGCCGCGCGGCGCGGCCATTGAGTTCCGGGTCTACGCCGAGGATCCCTCGGCCGGGTTTCTCCCGCAGGCCGGCCGCGTGAGGCGCCTGGCGCTGCCCGCCGGCCCCGGCGTGCGGGTGGACTTCGGCGTGCGCGAAGGGGGCGAGGTCCCGTTCCACTACGACCCCCTGATCGGCAAGCTGATCGTGTGGGGCGGCACGCGCGAAGAGGCGGTCGCGCGGGCGCGCCGGGCCCTCGCCGAGTGCATCGTGGAGGGGATCCCCACGACGCTCTCGTTCCACCGCTGGCTTCTCGGGCAGGAGCCGTTCGTGACCGGCTCGTACGACACGGCGTTCCTCGCGCACCAGTTCCACGGCGTGGCCCCGGCGCCGCCGGGGCCCGATGAAGAGGCCGCGGCCGTGCTCGCCGCGCTCTTCGCCCACGAGGAGGCGGCGGCGCCGCGGGTGCCGCCGCGCACCGAGGCGGGCGCCCCGGGCACGGAGCGCGTGAGCGGCTGGCGGATGGGCGCGGCGTTTCCGGCGCCGCCCCGGGGCAGGTCGCGCCCGTGAGGATCCTGGTCGCGCGCGGTTCCCGGGAGCGCGAGATCGAGATCGAGCCCAGCGGCACGGGCTACCGGGTGACCGTGGACGGCCGCCTCCGCCTGGTGGATGGGCGCTTGGGCCCGAGCATGCGGGTGCTCCTGGACAGCCGCCCCATCGAAGCGACGGTCCGCCACGACGGAGCCGAGGTCATTGTGGAGTTCTCCGGCCACGCGTACGCATTCCGCACGCGCGACGCGCGCGCCCCCAAGCTGGGCCGGCGCGAGCGGGGCGAGGATTTGACCCGTGGCGAGCTCCACGCGCCGATGCCGGGGCTGGTGATCGAAGTGCTCGCGCAGATGGGTGAGCAGGTGGAAGCCGGGCAGGCGCTGGTCGTGGTCGAAGCGATGAAGATGCAGAACGCCTTCGTCGCTCCCCTCGCGGGGAAGGTAACGCGAATCTCGGTGAAACCCGGGATGCCGGTCGAGTCGGGGCAGCTCCTCGTCACCGTGACGCCCGCCATAGGTCCTGGGGCGGCTCCCGGAAAGCCCGCGCCGCCGGGCGGGGCGTGAGCATGGCGCTCTCCGATCTGGCGCGCCGCGCGAACCGCCCCGGAGCGGCGTCCGCGGGCGCGGGCGGCCCGGGACTCCCCGGCGAGCCTCCTTTTCTCCGTGGCGTCCATCCGCTCATGTACCGGGAGCGCCTCTGGACCATGCGGCAGTACTCGGGATTCGGCACCGCCGAGACCTCGAACGCCCGCTACCGCCATCTCCTGGCCAACGGGCAGACTGGGCTGTCGGTTGCCTTCGATCTGCCGACGCAGATGGGCTACGACTCGGATCACCCGCGCGCGGCCGGCGAGGTCGGGCGGGTGGGCGTGGCCATCGCGACGCTGGACGACATGGAGCGGCTGCTCGACCAGATCCCGCTCGAGCGCGTCAGCCTTTCCTTGACGATCAACGCCACGGCGATGATCCTGCTCGCCTTGGTGGTTGCCGTGGCGGACCGGCGCGGCGTGCCGCGCGAAAAACTCTCGGGCACCGTGCAGAATGACGTACTCAAAGAATATATCGCGCGCGGCACCTACATCTACCCGCCCGCGGCCTCGCTCAAGATCGCGACCGATCTCTTCGAATTCGGCGCCGAAGAGGTGCCGCAGTGGAACACCATCTCGGTCAGCGGCTACCACATCCGCGAGGCCGGCTCCACGGCGGTGCAGGAAGTGGCGTTCACGCTGGCGAACGGGCTCGCGTACGTGGGCGCCGCCGTGGACCGCGGGCTTCCCGTGGACCGGTTCGCGCCGCGCGTCTCCTTCTTTTTCAACGCGCACAACGATTTCCTGGAGGAGATCGCCAAATTTCGCGCTGCCCGGCGCTTGTGGGCGCGGCTCATGGAAGAGCGCTTCCACCCGCGCGATCCGAATTCGCTGAAGCTCCGCTTCCACGCGCAGACCGCGGGCTCGACGTTGACCGCGCAGCAGCCGCACAACAACATCGCCCGCGTCGCCCTCCAGGCGATGGCTGCGGTGCTGGGAGGATGCCAGTCGCTCCACACCAACTCGTTCGACGAGGCGATCTCCCTCCCCAGCGAGGAGGCGGCGATGACGGCGCTCCGGACCCAGCAGCTCGTGGCGTACGAGTCGGGCGTGGCGGCCACGGTGGATCCCGTGGGCGGCGCATTCGCCGTCGAGGAGATGACCGACACGATCGAGCGCGAGGCCAGGGCGGAGATCGAGGCGATCGACGCGCTGGGAGGCGCCGTGGCGGGGATCGAGCACGGATACCAGGCGCGGCGGATCGAGGAGAGCGCCTACCGCACCCAGATGGAGATCGAGCGCGGGGAGCGGATTATCGTGGGCGTGAACCGATTCGGCGACCCCGGCGATCTGGGACGGCCCACCTTCCAGCTCGACCCCGCGCTGGAGGCGCGCCAGGCCGAGCGCGTCCGCGCCTTCAAGGAGACGCGGGAGGCGCCGCTCGCCGCCCAGGCTGCCACGCGCGTGGAGGAAACCGCGCGCCGGGACGGGAACCTGGTTCCCTCGGTGATCGACGCGGTGAAAGCAGGCGTTACTCTGGGCGAGATCAGCGACGCGCTTCGCCGCGTCTACCGAACCTATGACCCCTCGGGAGCACAGGCATGACCGCAATCCAGGCCGCTATCCTCGGCATCGTCGAGGGCCTCACCGAGTTTCTCCCCGTCTCTTCGACCGGGCACCTGATCCTGGCCGGCCACGCGATGGGCCTTGTGGGGAGCGCCGTGGACGCCTTCGAGATCGTGATCCAGGCCGGCGCCCTCCTCGCGGTGCTCTGGCTGTATCGCGGACGCGTGGGCGAGCTTTTCGCGGGCATCTTTCGCGGCGACGCGTGGGGTCGGGCGCTTCTCGCGAAGCTGATCGTTGCGTTCCTGCCCGCGGCGATCGTAGGGCTGATCGCGAACGATTGGATCAAGGGGCACCTCTTCGGCCCGCGTCCGGTGGCGGTAGCGCTGCTCGCCGGAGGCATCCTGATCCTGGTCGTCGAGCGGGTGCGGCATCGCGCGCACGCGACCATCGCCGCCGTCGGGGAGATTCCCCTCTCCGGGGCGCTCTGGATCGGGCTCGCACAGGTGCTCTCCCTGTGGCCCGGCACCTCGCGGGCCATGACGACCATGGTCGCGGCGCTCCTTCTTGGGTGCACGCCGGTCGTCGCGGCCGAGTTCTCGTTCCTCCTCGCCATCCCCACGCTGGGCGCGGCGACCCTCTACGACCTATTGAAGCACCGGCACGAGCTCCTGGGCCCCGCGCTGGGCGGCCCCGCGCCCTTGATCATCGGGCTCGTGGCCTCGGCGGTGGTCGCCGCGCTTGCGATCCGCGGATTTCTGGCGTATCTCACGAGCAAGGGTCTGACCCCGTTCGGCTGGTACCGGATCGTGCTGGGCGTGGTCCTGATCGCGGTCCTCTGGACCCAGCCGGGCGTGCTCCAGTGATCCAGGGGCTCGCTCACGTGGGAATCGCGGTGCGCTCGCTCGCCCCGGCCATCGATCGGTGGACGCGCGCCCTGGGGTTTCGCCATGAAGGCACCGAGACGCTGGAATCGATGGGCTTGAAGCTCGCGTTCCTGCGTTCCGGCGACGCGGTGATCGAATTGCTCGAGCCGACCCGCCCCGACGCTCCGGTAGCCCGCTTCCTGCAAAAGCGCGGCGAGGGGATCCATCACCTCTCGTTTTTCGTGGACGACATGGGCGCGGCGCTCGCCCAGGCCGAGGCCGCCGGACTCACGCTGATCGACCGGGCGCCGCGACCCGGAAGCCACGGCACCGAGATCGCCTTCCTCCATCCGCGCGACCTCGGCGGAGTCCTGGTGGAATTTTGCCGCCGGGGAGCGGGGTAGCCGCATGGGCCGCATCCAGGGCGTGGCCCGGAACCAGGCCCCGCGGCTTTGGGTTTCGATCGCGCTTCTCGCTTTCGTCGCGGGCTGCGCCGGCTCGGGGCCCGGCACGGGCGCCCCGTCCACCAGCACGCTGGAAGCGGGGCCCGGCAGCGGGTTCCTCACGTCGCGCGGGGCGGCGCTCCGCCCGCTCCGCTCCGGCGTGATCGTGACTCCCATTGCCTCGGTGGGCGACACGCTCTATCCCACCCGCCCCCTGGACGAGACCTACGTGTTCTATCCGTACCCGGCCGGACTGGGAGGGCGCGCGGCGGGAAACGGCCTGATCGAGGTCTACGCCACGCACGAGCTGGGATGGCAGTCGGGCGTGGGCGGGGCGCGCGTCTCGCGCCTTCTCTTGAACCAGCGCTCCGCGGGGGTGCTGAACGCGGACTATCTCCTGGACGGCACCGAGGGCTACGCAATGCTCTCCTCGGCGATGCTCGTCGGAGCGCGCGAGGGATTCCTGGGGCCCACGCTCCTCGTCGGCGAGTCCTCGACCGACGGGCCGCGCCACGGCGTCGTCGGCGCGATCGACGTGCGGGTGGGCACCGTCACCGAGCTTAGATGGATGGGACACTTTCGCCACGGAGGCACGATGGTCCTCCGGCACTCCTCGGGAAGCGTCGTCGCGATCGAAACGGAGGCCGGGCTTGCGGGGTACTCGCAGCTCTGGATGTATCTCGCGAACAGCGCCACGGACCTGCTCACGGGGCACGGCCGCCTGTACGTCCTCCGCGCCGACCCACCGTCGTTCGGGCCGAATACCGGCTACGCGTCGATGGCGTCGCGGACGCGGCCGCTCTCGGGGAGATTCGTTCCCTGCGACAATCCCGACCAGCTCGCGGTCGCTCGCCAGCCCGCGGAGCTTTCGGCGCGCGCGGAAATCGCGGGCAGCCTCCACTTCGTCCGCCTCCGGGACGTCGAGGCCGACCCGGACCGGTCGGACTCGTTCTACTTCACCGACGCGGGAGCACCCTCGCCCGCCGATCCCCAGACCGGACGCCCGGTGACCGGAAAGGGGCGACTCTATCGAGCGGAGCTGGACCCGCTGGATCCCACGCGTCTCACGCGGCTGGAGGTGGTGCTGGACGGGGACGAGGAGGACGACGTCTTCCGGCCGGACAATATCGCGGCCGGCGACAACGGGCTCATGATCCAGGAAAACCCGGGAGGCCGCGGCCTGCACCCCGCCCGGATCCTGCGCTACGACCCGCTCACGCGCCGGCTGGATCCGGTAGCGGAGTGCGCCGAGCGGGACGCGCAGGGACGGCTGGTTCCCCAGGGCACCGGGGGGGCGTGGGAGTCGACCGGGATTATCGATGCTAGCGAGATGTTCGGCGTGGGGGCGTGGCTGGTTTCGGTGCAGGCGCCCACCGACTGGACGACGTCCTTCGGCGGCAACTCAGGCGGCGGGCAGCTGATCTTGCTGCGCGCGCCCTTCAAGCGGTAGCGCCGGGCTAGTTGGAGCCGCCGCTGGGGGGCGGCGGGGGAGGCGGAGGCGATTCCTCGTCCGTGTTCGAGCGCGGGACGATGTCCCCTTCCTGGGCAGGGTGCTGCGGCTGCGCGGAGACGTTCTGCGCGCCGCCTTCACCCTGGTACTGGAGCTGGACCTGGACGCGCACGCGCTTGGGCGTGCGCAGCGAATAGCCGTTGTCGAGGAGCAGGACGACCGGGACCCCGACCGGGATATCCTGGTCCAGATGGATCGAGCGCTGGCGGTTGGAGGACCAGAGCGGCCCGGCTTGACGGCCGCCACGGCGCTTCATCCAGTTGGTGTAATCGGAAGAGCGGAAGAGCCGGACGATCACGTCGTGCCGTCCCCCGACCACGTTGACGTCCCCCAGGATATGCACGGCCCGGGCGCCACCGCGGGCGGTTACGGGCAGGTCGAGCGCGAAGAATTCCGCCGGCTCGACGAAGTAGGTGGAGTCGATCACCTCCGCCACGAAGCCGCCGGCCGGAAGCGCAGTGGCCGACTGGGCCGGCTCGCCGGACGCCGGGGGCGCCTTGATCGCGGGAGGAGCGGGCTCGGTCCAGGAGGAGTCCGATGCCGGCGGCGGAGGCGGCGTCTCGTCTTCGGCGCGGCTCGCGGGGACCGCGCACAAGGCTGCGCCGATCACGGCCCACGCCGCGAGCGTCACGGCGAGCGCGGCCCGCCTCGGTCCCTTCGGCATCTCGATTCGTCTGTTCACCGGGTCTCCTCTCGTGCACCGTCCGCGATCATGAAGTCGGTGCGGCGCTTCGCTACTCTTTCTACTCTGCGCCCTTCGGCTCGTACTCGCGGAAGAGCCGGCCCCAGCCGCTCTTCATGATGTCGCGCTTCCGCTTGGTCCCCACGAACCGGTACCAGTAGCCGTCGTGGTACAGACGCGAAGCGAAGTACGACCACGGAACGAGCGGGCTCTGGAGGAGAAACTTCTCCAGCGGCTTCAGCGGGCCGTGATAGATCAGCTTCTGCCCCTTCGACGCGAACGTGTTCTCGTTCCGCGAGTATCCCAGGTTCACGCCGCTCACGTCGTCGCCCACCAGATCGATGCAGCCCGGATCGCCGTTTCCCAGCTTCGCGTCGTTGGCGAGGCGGATGAACTTGATCGTCATCGGATCGAAGCCCATCAGCTTCGCGGCCACCGCGTCGATCGCCACCTGGTCGCGCGATGCCAGCATCAGATTCGTCACCCGGAGCCGCATCGCGCGCGGCCCGGGGCCGTCCCCCGAGATCGTGCCGTCCATGACGGCGAAGATGCCGGGGTGGATCTCCCGCTGGATCGTGAGCAGGTCCACCAACGTCTCGTGGATCACGCTGTGCGTCCAGTGTCGCTTCAGGTGCAGCAACCCGCCGAACGCGTTCTTCATCGCCCCCGTCATCTCCGTGAAAACGTGCGTTTTCAGGGTCGGCAGGTGGACGATGTTGGCGCCGATCAGGCTCCTCGGGATCATGAGCCCGTCGGGGTAGACGTCGTTCAGCACGAGCATCTTGCCTTTTGGCTCGTAACGAATCCAATCGGCCTCCGACTCCTTGTCATTGAGCCAAATCGACCGGATCCCGTGATGTTCTAACACCGGCTCCAGCTTATTGTTCCGAACCCCGACGTGCGGGTCCACGACCACGGTCGAGTTCTGGGCCGCCAGGATCCTCTTGGGGTCGAATCCGGCGGCCAGAAGCCCGCGGATCACCCCGTCCAGCTGCCAGGGGCTGGTGGAGCACGCGGGGTAGTAGACGTGCCACGAGATGTTCACCTTGATAAGGGTGGTCGCTTCGGGCCGAAGCTCCGCCCGCATGTCGGCCAGCTCCATCAGACGGCCGAAGTCCTGAACCGCGGTTTCCGGGGTCGTTTTCAGCACGGCGACTTTCGACTTCAAGCGAGTCCCCTTCCGTCCTTCGGATGCAACATCGCGTTGGCGATGACGATCCGCTGGATCTCGGACGTTCCCTCGTACAGCTCCGTCACCTTCGCGTCGCGGTAGTAGCGCTCCACGGCGAACTCCTTGGTATAGCCGTAGCCGCCGTGGATCTGGACGGCCTTGTCCGAGCAGTGGCGCGCCGCGGCGGAGGCGGTCAGCTTGGCCATCGAGGATTCGGGGCCGTGCGACAGCCCCTGATCCTTGAGCCACGCCGCGCGCTGGGTGAGGAGCCTCGCCCCTTCGATCTCGGCTTTCATGTCGGCGATCATCCACTGGATCGCCTGGAACTCCGAGATCGCCTTGCCGAACTGGACACGCTCCCGGGCGTAGCGCACCGCGGCCTCGAGCGCCGCCTGGGCGATCCCCAGCGCCTGCGCGGCCACGCCGATGCGGCCACCGTCCAGGGACTGCATGGCCACCCGGAAGCCATACCCCTCTTCCGAGAGCCGGTTCTCGGCCGGCACGCAGCACTCCTCGAAATACATCTCCACGGTATCGGAGCCCATAAGTCCCATCTTCCGGATCTCTTTCCCGATCCGGAGCCCGGCGGATTTTCGCTCCACCAAAAACGACGTGATGCCCCTGTGCTTCGACACCTGGCTGGTCCGGGCCATCACCAGGAATACGTCGGCGTGCTTCCCGTTCGTGACGAACGTTTTCTGCCCGTTCAGGACGTAGCAGTTCCCCTTCCGCTCGGCGCGTGTGATGAGCGCGGCCGAGTCGGAGCCCGACCCGGGCTCGGTGAGGGCGAAGGCGCCCAGGTACTGCTTGGCCAGGAGGGGCAGCCACTTCTCGCGCTGCGCGTCGGTACCGAAGGACTGGATGGGGCCGGCGGTGACCGAGTTGTGCACCGACACGGTGATCGCGACGGCCGCCGAGGCGCGGGCCAGCTCCTCCAGGATTAGCGCGTAGGAGACGTAGTCGGTGGCCGCGCCGCCGAATTTCTCTGGAATGAGGAGGGCGAAGTAGCCGCCGTCGCGCAGCGCCTTCCAGAGCGGCGCCGGGATCGTCTCCGACTCTTCGATCTCCGCGACGCGCGGCGCGATCTCGGCTTCGGCGAATTCCCGCGCGCCCGCGCGCAGCATCTCCTGCTCTTCGGTGGGGTGGAAATTCATGGGCGGGGGCAGGCGCGACGGCTACGACGCGTAGTCGTAAAACCCCCGTCCCGTCTTTCTTCCCAGGCGTCCGGCGGCCACCATCGTGCGCAGAAGCGGACACGGGCGGTACTTGCTGTCGCCGAAGCCCTTGTGGAGCACTTCCATGATGTCCAGGCAAACGTCGATGCCGATGAGGTCGGCCAGGGCGAGCGGCCCCATGGGGTGGTTCATGCCCAGCTTCATCACGGTGTCGATGGCTTCGCGGTCCGCCACGCCCTCCATCAGCGCGAACGCCGCCTCGTTGATCATCGGGAGGAGCACGCGGTTGGAGACAAAGCCGGGGCGGTCCGCCACCACGACCGGCGTCTTTCCCAGGGCGTGCGCGAGAGCCACGGTTTCGGCAATGGTGGCCTCGCTGGTCGAAAGCCCGCGCACCACTTCGACCAGCGGCATCAAGGGCACCGGATTCATGAAGTGCATGCCGATGAAGCGCTCGGGGCGGCCGGTGCCGGAGGCCAGCTCGGTGACCGAGATGGACGACGTGTTGGTGGCGAGGATCGCCCCGGGCGGGACCAGCCCGTCCAGCATGCGGAAGACCTCGCGCTTGATCTCGATCTTCTCGGGCACCGCCTCGATCGCGATGGCGCAGTCGGCCAGCGGAAACGCCTTGGGATCGGTCGTGATCCGGCCCAGCGCCTCGTCGCGGGACGCGGCCTCCAGCTTCCCCTTCTCCACCAGCTTCGCCAGGCTTTTCCCGATCGCGCCCAGGCCGCGCTGGAGCGCCGCGGCGTCGGCCTCGATCAGGAGCACGCGCCGCCCGGAGGTCGCGAAGACCTGCGCGATGCCGTTCCCCATGGTGCCCGCGCCGGCCACGACCACGGGGCGCGCCGCCGCCGCGGGGCCGCGCGCGGCGCCTGCGGCCCCGCTGGCCCCGGTGGCAACGCCGGCCGAGGGCGAGGCCGGGGACGAGGGGGAGGCGGGAGAAGCCGTCATACCGCTTCCACGCTCAGCGCCACGGCGTTCCCACCGCCCAGACAGAGCGTCGCGAGCCCGGTCTTCGCCTTCCTGTCCCGCATCGCGTAGAGCAGCGTGGTCAGGATGCGCGCGCCCGAGGCCCCGATCGGGTGCCCCAGCGCCACCGCGCCGCCGCGCACGTTGAGGCGCGCGAGATCCCAGTTCAGCTCGCGGGCGTCCACGATCGCCTGCGCGGCAAAGGCCTCGTTGGCCTCGATCAGGTCCCACTCGTTCGTCTTCCGGCCCAGCTTCTCGGCCAGCTTCCGCACCGCGATGACCGGCGCGTAGAAGATCATCTCCGGCGAGACGCCGCCCGTCGCGTAGCCGTTGATCCGAGCCATCGGCTTCGCCCCGGTGCGCTTCACCGCCGCCTCGGACATGACCACCACCGCCGAGGCGCCGTCGTTCAGCCCGGGCGCGTTGCCGGCCGTTACGGTGCCCTCCTTGTCGAACGCGGGGCGGAGCTTGGCCAGCGTCTCCAGCGACGTGTCCGGACGCGGGCGCTCGTCCAGGCAGAAGCACTTGGGCTCGCCCTTCTTCTGTGGAATCAGCACCGGCACGATCTCGTCCTTGAACGCGCCTTCCTTCTGCGCGGCGACCGCCTTCCGGTGGCTGTCGACCGAGAAGCGGTCCTGGTCCTCGCGGGTCACGTTGAATTTCCGCGCGATGAACTCGGCGGAATTCCCCATGTGCTGTCCCTTGAACGAGCACCAGAGCCCGTCGTGGATCACGCCGTCCAACAGCTCGCCGTGCCCCAGCCGGTAGCCGGTGCGGGCCTTGGGCAGGTAGTAGGGCACGTTGGACATGGACTCCATGCCGCCCGCCACGATCACGTCCAGATCGCCCGCGCGGATCGCCTGCGCGGCCAGCATGACCGCCTTCAGCCCCGAGCCGCAGACCTTGTTGATCGTGGTCGCGCCCACGGTGTCGGGAATGCCGCCGTGTATGGCGGCCTGCCGCGCGGGGGCCTGTCCCGCGCCCGCCTGCACGACGTGGCCCATGAGCACTTCCTCGATCTGGTCGGGCTTGATCCCCGCGCGCTGGACGGCCTCGCGGATGACCACGGCGCCCAGATGCGGCGCGGTCATGGTCGAAAGCCCGCCCAGGAACTCGCCGATGGCGGTCCGGCAGGCGCTGACGATGTAGGCATCCCTCTCAGCCACGGTACCTCTCCTTTCGGGAACTAGCGGGGCTCAGTCCCGAAGACGTGTCCCGCTTCCTTCAACAGCTCGCGTGCGATCAGCAATTTCTGGATCTGCGAGGTTCCCTCGCCGATCTCCATCAGCTTGGCGTCGCGGAAGTAGCGCTCCACCGGGTGGTCGGTCATGTAGCCCGCCCCGCCGTGGATCTGGACGGCCGCGTCGGCGGCGCGCATCGCCACCGTCGAGGCCTTGAGCTTGGCCATGGCCGCGTAGCGCGTATAGGACGCGCCGCGATCCTTGAGCCGCGCCGCGGCGTAGACCAACAGCCGCGCGGCCTCCAGCTCGGTGATCATGTCGGCCAGGAGGAGCTGGATCGCCTGGAAGTCGCCGATCGCCTTCCCGAACTGGCGCCGGGTTTTCGCATAATGGATCGCGGAGTCGAGCGAGGCCTGGGCGATGCCCAGGGACATCGCCCCGATCGAGATGCGGCCGCCGTCCAGCGTCATCATGAACTGCTTGAAGCCGTTCCCCTCGCGCCCGTCGGGGTCCAGCAGGTTCTCCTTGGGGAGCCGCACGTTGTCGAACAGAAGCTCGACCGTGTTGCTGGCCCGGTGCCCCAGCTTCTTCTCGGGCTGGCCGGCCGAAAAGCCGGCGGTCCCCTTCTCGATGATGAACGCCGAGATTCCGCGGGCTCCGAAGCCGGGCGCGGTGACCGCGGTGAAGACCGCGGTGCCGCAGACGCCGCCGTTCGTGATGTAGATCTTCCGCCCGCTGACGGCGTAGTGGTCGCCTTCCTTCACGGCGCGCGTCTTCGTGCCGCCCGCGTCCGAGCCCGCCTCCGGCTCGGTCAGGCCGAACGCGCCCAGGTTTTCGCCCGAGCACAGCTTGGGCAGGTACTTGCGCTTCTGCGCCTCGGTCCCGAAGAGGTAGATCGGCGCCGTGCCCAGGGAGACGTGCGCGGCCAGCGTGATCCCCGTGGAGGCGCAGGCGCGGCTCACCTCCTCCACGGCCATCACGTACATCAGCGTTTCGGCGCCGGAGCCGCCGTACTGCTCCGGGAAGATCAGCCCGAACAGACCCAGCTCCCGCATCTTCTTCACGTTTTCCCACGGGAACTCGCCCGCCTGATCGTATCGGGACGCCGGCGGCGCGATCTCCTTGTCGGCGAAATCGCGGAGTGTCTCCTTCCAGTCCCGCTGCTCTTCG
Organism: Candidatus Limnocylindrales bacterium; assembly: GCA_035300625.1. Lineage (GTDB taxonomy): Bacteria > Eisenbacteria > RBG-16-71-46 > SZUA-252 > SZUA-252 > DASQJL01. The sequence continues at coordinate 2,061 of DATGVG010000186.1, read as the reverse complement.
GTCAGCTCGTAGATATCGTCGCGCCGGATCCCGGCGGCGGTCGTCGTCATGGGCTCCCTCGTGCCGGTCATACCGGCATCTCGGCCACTTCGGACACGTGAAGCTGGGCCTCGGTCGCGCGAAGGATCTCGTCCACGGTGACGCCCGGCGCGCGCTCCACCAGCGTGAGTCCGCGCTGCGTGACGTCCATCACGGCGAGATCGGTGATGATGCGGTTGACCACCTTGCGCCCCGTCAGCGGAAGCGCGCACTTCTTCAGCACCTTGCTAACGTCTCCCTTGGCGGTGTGGAACATGGTCACCACCACGCGCTTCGCGCCGGCGACCAGGTCCATCGCACCCCCCATCCCCTTGACCATCTTCCCGGGGATCATCCAGTTGGCCAGGTTCCCTTCCTGGTCCACTTCCATGCCGCCCAGGATGGTCAGATCCACGTGGCCGCCGCGCACCATGGCGAAGGAGTCGGCGCTGGAGAAGAACGCCGCGCCGGGAAGGACCGTGATCGTCTCCTTGCCGGCGTTGATCAGGTCGGCGTCCTCCTGGCCCGTTTCGGGATAGGGCCCCACTCCTAAGACGCCGTTTTCCGACTGGAGGATCACGTTCATGCCGCGCGGGATGTAGTTCGCGACCAGGGTCGGCATGCCGATGCCCAGATTGACGTAGAACCCATCCTTAAGCTCGAGCGCCGCTCGCCGGACGATTCGTTCTCTTTTCGATTCGCTTGGGTCCATACGTCCCCTGGAAGATGTGGTCGATGAAAATCCCGGGCGTCACGACGTGATCCGGATCGATCGCGCCCGGCGCGACCAATTGCTCCACCTCGGCGAGGGTCGTGCGCCCCGCGGTGGCGGCCATCGGATTGAAGTTCCGCGCCGACATGCGGTAGACGAGGTTCCCCATGTGATCCCCCCGGTACGCGTGGACGAACGCGAAGTCGGCGCGGATCGGCATCTCCAGCACGTACTCGCGTCCGCCGATCGCCCGCGTCTCTTTTCCTTCCGCGACCACCGTGCCCACGCCCGTCGGGGTGAAGAAGGCGCCGATCCCGGCGCCGCCGGCGCGGATGCGCTCGGCCAAAGTCCCCTGCGGCACCAGTTCCACTTCCAGCTCGCCGGAGAGAAACTGGCGCTCGAACGTGGCGTTCTCGCCCACGTACGAGGAGATCATCTTCTTGATCTGGCGCGTCTGGAGGAGCAGCCCCAGCCCCCAGTCGTCCACGCCCGCGTTGTTCGACACGCAGGTCAGGCCCGTTACCCCGCTGTCCCTTAGCGCAACGATCAGGTTCTCGGGGATGCCGCAGAGGCCAAAGCCCCCGAACACGATCGTCGCGCCGTCCTGGATCGCGGCCCGCTCGATCGCCTCACGCGCGTCGCGGACCAGCTTGTTCATCGGGAGGTGCCGGTGCGCGCGGGCGCGGCGCCAGCGGCGCCCGCGGGCGCGCGGTGCTTCGCAACCCACCCGCGCACGTAATCGATGATCGCGCCCGTCGTCGTCCCCGGGCCGAAGAGGTCGCCCACGCCCTGCTTCCGGAGCGCCTCCATGTCCTCCTTCGGGATGATGCCGCCGCCCGTCAGGAGCACGTCCTTCAGCCCCTTCTCGCGCATCAGCTCGAGCACGCGCGGGAAGAGCGTCATGTGGGCGCCGCTCAGGATGGAGAGCGCCACCGCGTCCACGTCCTCCTGCACCGCGGCCTGCACGATCATCTCGGGCGTCTGGTGGAGACCCGTGTAGATCACCTCGAAGCCGGCGTCCCGCATGGCGCTGGCGACCACCTTCGCGCCGCGGTCGTGTCCGTCCAGCCCCGCCTTTCCCACCAGCACCCGGATCTTGCGCGCCATTCGTCCCCCTAGAAGACCGCGGGCTCGCGGTACACGCCGTAGGCCTCGCGGAACACGTCGCAGATCTCGCCCAGCGTCGCCTCGGCGCGTACCGCGTCGAGCACGAAGGGCATGAGGTTCTTCGTGCTCATGCACGCGTCGCGCAAGGCGCTCATCGCCTGGGCGTGGCGCTCTTTCGGGCGCCGCGCGCGCACCGCGCGCACGCGATCGATCTGGCCGCGCTC
>DATGVG010000185.1:0-6427 GCA_035300625.1 Candidatus Limnocylindrales bacterium | reverse complement strand
AGGCGACGTTCCCCAACACGATGAAGATCAGGATGATGGTGTGGAGCACCGTCTGGCCGTCCATCCCCTTGGTGGCGGTGAAGCGCCGGGTCTGGGCGTAGTACTGGTCCAACTGGGGATACTTCTCCCGGAGAAGCTTCTCGTACTCCGCCGCACCCTTCATCCCGCCCAGCATGCCGGCGAGCTGGCCCGCGTTCAGGTAGGCGTAGTACTTGGGCGCGCTCACGGCGGTCGGCCCGATGACGACCGGCGTGCCGAACTGGGCGTGCGCCTGGGTGATCCAGTACTCGCCGATCAGATTGGTCGCCGCGGTGAACACCAGCTTGACCTGGTGGATATTCTGGACGCCGCGCATCATCGGGAGGTCCGCGAGCGGCCGGCCGCTCTGGTCCGCGGGAAACGCCTTCGAGATCGACTCGCCCAGGGAGCGCATCACCGCGGCCGCCCCGTCCTTGTAGCCCAGGTTCACGTAGTCCTCGCCGTAGCGAAGCCCCGGGAACTCGGCGGTGACCCGGGCCAGGGAGTTGTTGGCCAGGCCCAGCCCCCCGAGCGGGTAGAGCGCGGTCACAATTACCCTGAGCTTCTTCAGGAAGCACTGGCGCAGAAAGGCATCCGCCATCGGGTCGTTCTCGGGCGTGGAGGAGGGTCCGTAGTCGAACGAGAGCCAGACCACGTCGCCGGGCTGGAGCGCTTCGATGACCTCGAAAGCCCGGCGGGTGGACGCGGTCGTGCTCACCGGCAGTCCGATGGGCACGACAATGGGCGTGATCAGGCTGACCGCGACCAGGAGGTAGATCCAGCGCCGGTCCAGGTTCAGGAGCCATTCGAAGAAGCGGTTCACGCCGCGGGCCCTCTCAAGTCTGCTCCCCCGCGCCCAGGCCCAAATAGCCCCGCTCGATTCCCAGGATGATCCGCATGGCCATCGAGGCCGCGCCGAGCGCTGCGCCGATGATGATCCCCGACTGCGCGGCGCCGTTTGGATTGTCCATGATCCACTCGGTCAGTCCCCCCAGGAACCGGCTGCCCGCCGCCGCCGCCGGCTGGAGCGGGGGGAACGGAGCGGCCAGGAACTCGAGCAGCGGCACCCTTCCCGCCATCACCAGGCCGGCCGCCACGAGCAGGATCGTCGCCTCCGTATTCCGGGCGCGGAACGCGCGGAACGCCGCGCTTGCCATGAAGAATGCGAGAAGGGAGAAGATCGTGGACTGGAGCGGTTGGAAGATCCGGTCCTCGACCCACTTGAACGGCGTGGACGACCCGTCGGGCATGAATCCGATGCCGTGCCCCGAGATCGCGCCCCAGATCCCGAAACTTCCCGTGAGCAGGAGGCCGGTGAGAAGCACGGCCGAATAGATCCATCCGGAGTCCTTGCGCGCGATCTTCCGGCTGGAATTCTGGAGGACGTTCACGACGCCGAGGAGGAGCGCGAATCCCGCGACAATGATCAGCCACTGGTCGAGGCGCGTGCTCATCCCCTCCGGCCCCGAGAGAAAGCTCTTCGGAACGTAGAGCGCGATGATCGGAATGATCCCCGCGATGAAGGCGACGACGAGCGGAATGCGCCCCCGGAGGGCCGGGCTGTTCTGCCCCAGCACGATCCCGATCACGGGGATCACGAAGAAGAAGACCATGAGCGCGACCCGCGAGAAATCCAGATTCACGGCGTCCCGCCCGGGTGAAGGGTCCGCGTCGCGCTCATCGGGTCTGGAGGATCCGGGCGATCCACGTGTTCCCCAGGCTCGCGGCCACGATGCCGGCCAGCCCGACCAGGATGCAGAGCGCCTTGTAGATGTCCTGGCCGCGGATCGAGCCGAGGAGGACCGGCTCGCGCGAGAGATACGCGCTCGCGGCGTACAGCTCCTCGCCGATCAGGGTGTAGTCGCACGTGGCCACGAAGAACGGGAGCTGCGTGGGATCGGCCTGCCCCGCGATCTGGATTGCGCCGACCGACTGACCGGTCTCGGCCAGGATGAGGGACTCGGCGAAGAAGTAGCCGATCAGGAAGATCGCCGCCGGGCGCTCGCGGATCATGCGGGCCGAGACTGCGGCGGTGAAGGCGAACTGGTCATAGGTGACGTAGTTCACCATTTCCTCGCGGTAGAGGTCCGGGCGCCCTTCGCCCAGGTACGCGCCCCGCACCGTCTCGCGCGCGGCGGCGAAGGTGAGCGGATCGCGATTCGCCACGTCCAGGTCGGTGCCGTACCGTGCGCACAGCCGCGCCACGTGGCCCAGAACCGACATCGAGGCGAGGGTCTGGATGTCGTCCATGCTCTGGATCCCAGGGACGTAGAGCACCTTCTTCCCGGTCTCGGTCGCGCGTCCGATCGCCTCGTCCACCGCGTTCAATCCAGCGATCTTCCGGATGAAAATCGGCTTGCCCGAGTGCGCCATCGCGATCGAGCCGAGCACCACGACCACGAAGATGACCGTGGCGATGAACGAGTTCGTCCGCTCGGTGCGGAACCAGTTGTCGTGGGCGGAGGCGGGCTCGCTGACCGTGCCGGGGCCGGCCGCGGCCCCCGGGGGCTTGATCCGGATCTCGTAGCGATAGACGTGTCCGCCAGCGGCGGTCTGGTCCACATAGCGCCCCGCGGAGGGGGCGACTTCCGTGAGCGTCTTCCACTCGAAGGCGGGCGCTTCCGCGCGGCGGATCTCGAGGACGGAACCGGCGGCAAGGAGCGTCGAGTCGGGAGGGGTCCAGGTCAGGAGGATCGCGCCCCCCGAGTCGCCGGGATTGTCGCGGGCGACGAACGCCGAAGGGGAGCCCGTCGGGGCGGCGTCAGCCGAAGTCATCGCGGCGCCGGTGGCGCTCACGGTCAGGACGGCCAGGAGGAACAACCGGGCCCATCGCACGGCCCGCAGCCTATCGGCGCGCCGCGCGGAGTGTCAACGTACTTTTCGGCCGCGGATGCGCATGATCGGCCACACGTAGACGGAGAGAACCGGCCAACGCGTGCAGAAGAAGCGGAGAACGTCCTTCACCCACTGCCGCGGATGGACCTCGATCCCCCGGGAAAAGAAGGCGGGGAGGAGCTCCGGCTGAAGGCCCGCCTCGCGAAATCGGGCCATCATCCAGAACGGGTTCAGCTCCCTCTCGGGGTACTGGCCGTCCCGGGGATCGCGATAGGGGAATTCGGCCCGCCGCCGCACGGTCCCGGTTTCGAGAAGCTCGCGGGTGCCGGCGATCACGTCGCCCCCCACCAGGCCGCGCGTCCGGCGCGCGGCCTCCAGGAGCTGGTTCTCGGCCAGGGCGGGAAAGTGCTCGCCGATCAGCGCGCGCCGCGCCACGAAGTAGGGACCGTTCGGCTCGCGCTCCATGTCGTGCCACCCGCGCCGCCGGCGGCCGCGGGCCGGGAGATAGAGCGAGTTGTTCTCGTCGCTCAGGAAGAAGATCCCTCCGGGGCGCAACAGCCGGTTGGCCTCGCGCAAGAAGCCGTCCAGGTCCCGCACGTGCGAGATCACGCAGTTCGCCATGACGCCGTCGAACGAGGCCGAAGGAAGCTCCATCCCGATCCCGTCGCCGTACCGCGACTCGAAGTGGTCCACCGGCGGGTCCACCGCGCGCGCCAGGTAGTCGCCGACGGCGACCATGTCGCGATCGATCTCGGTGGCGAGCACCCGGCGGGCGCCGTAGATCGCGACCAGGAGCGCCTCGATCCCGAAGCCCGCGCCCAGATCCAGCACGTCCTTCCCCTCGGCGTCGAGATACGCGAACATCTCGCGCCCCTTCTGAAAGAGGTGCTCGATGCGCGCCGGGTTCCGGAGGATTCTGAGGTGCTTGTAGTAGACGAGGAAGTATTCGGGAAGGCGCGCGCGAAGCGCGTCGTCGCTCTGCATGAGGATGGCGCGGAGGGACTGGAGGCGGCGTGTGGTGATCTCGCGCGCGGAGCCCCGCGCCGTCCCGGCGGGCCCGCGCGCTGTCGCTTCGGTCACGAGTGCGTGGTTTCGTTCAGGACCCGCGCTCGGCGGATCCCGTGAAAATTCATCCTGTTGTGGAGATGCTGCCGGCTCACGCCCAGGGCGCGCGCCGCGCGCGACACGTTTGATTCACACTGCCGGAGCGCCTCACGGATCGTCTCGGCTTCGACGGCGTCGAGCGTCTCCCGCAGCGTGTGCTGCCCGTCCCACCGGCGGGTGACCGTGGCGCCCAGGCCGAAGAGCGCCGGCTCGAGGGCGGCACCCTCGTCCGCCAGCGCGACGGCGCGCGCCATCGCGTTCTCCAGCTCGCGCACGTTGCCCTGCCACGCATAGCGCAGGAGCAGCTCCCGCGCTTCGGTGGTCAGTCCGCGGATCGCCTTCGCCTGCTGCTTCGAGAAGAGGTCCAGGAAGTGCTGCGCGAGGAGCAGGATGTCCTCGCCGCGCTCCCGAAGCGGCGGGATTTCGAGGGGGACGACGTTCAGACGGTAGAAGAGGTCCTGGCGGAAGCGCCCGCCCTCGACCTCGGCGCGAAGGTCGCGGTTGGTCGCGGTGATCAGGCGGATGTCCACCTTGCGGCTCACCGTGTCGCCCACGCGGCGGATCTGGGAATCTTGGAGCACGCGGAGGAGCTTGACCTGGAGCGACGAGGGCATCTCGCCCACCTCGTCCAGGAACAGCGTCCCCTGGTCGGCCGCCTCGAACAGGCCGACGCGGTCCTCGTTGGCCCCGGTGAACGCGCCCTTCTTGTAGCCGAACAGCTCGCTCTCGAGTAAGGGCTCGGGGAGGGCTCCGCAATTGACGGCGATGAAATTCTTGTCCTTCCGCTGGCCATGGAGATGGATGGCGCGGGCCACCAGCTCCTTGCCCGTGCCCGTCTCGCCGCTGATCAGTACCGACACCTGGGTCGGGATCACCTTCTCCATCAGCTCGATGACGCGCTGCATCCGCGGGCTGCGCCCCACGAGGAGCCCGTAGCGGACGTCCTCCTTGAGAGCGCGGCGCAGGTTCAGGTTCTCGATCTCGAGACGGTTCTTCGAATCCCGCAGCGATTCGTGCATCCGGGCGTTCTCGAGCGCCACCGCCACGAGAGCCGCGAACCCTTCCAGGACCGCGATGTCGTCGGGCGTGAACTCGTGCGCGATCGAATGCGAATCGATGTAGAGGACGCCGAGAATCCGGCCGGCGTTCAGGATGGGGAGCGCGACCACCGTGCGGAGCGACAGCTCGCGCACGCTCTTCCGGTCCTGGAAGAGGGACGAGCCGACCGCGTCGGGCACCCACACCGTCTCGCGGCGGTGCGTGGCCTGCTCGGCGATCCCGAGCGAGATCTGGAATTCGTCCGATGGAACCGTGGTCTCGTCCTTGCTGCGCGCGATCTCGAAGCGGAGCTTACCGTCCTCCTGGCAGAGCATGAGGAAGCCGCGATCGGCCCCCGCGATCTTGACGACCGCGTCGACGATGCGAACCAACAGCTCGTTCAGGTCGAGGGTGCTGGTGACCGCGCGGCTCGCGTGGAGGAGGTGATGGAGCCGGTCCTGGTCGGTTGCGATCCGCGCGCGCGAGGGCGCACGCGGCTGGGTCAGGAGCTCGCGCTCCCACTGGGAAAGTCCACGGCTCAGGCGTTCGAGCGGATCGGTTTCGGGGAGATCGGCAGAGGCGTCCGATTCGTTCTCGCGGAAGGGATCGGGGTTCTGGGACATGCGTCCTTGCCTCGCAGTTGCCGGCGCGCCAGCGCGTCGGAAGGTCCCGGTCGACTCAGAAAAGATACAGTTGTAAATCTCGTTTGTCAAGTGTCGAACTAGGGGGTGGGACGCTTGCGTCTCAGGTAAGTGCCAAGAATGGCGTATCCAAGCCCCAAAATTGACACTGCGGCCAGCGCGACCAGCCCGTTTTTTGCGTTCCACACTCCGACACCCAGCGCCGTAGTGCCCGTCATCACTGCGAAAATCAGCGCCACGGTACCCCACCGTCCACAAATCCTTCCAAGTCGGTGGGTCGAGTGGTCGGTGCTTCCGACGACGATGGGCCTCCTTCCCAGGAACCGGTCCCAGGTGACAAAGATCACATCGAAGAGGGGGAACGAGAGGATGCAGAGCACCGCGGCCACGTGTGGCAGGGTCAACGAATTGTCGAGCGCCCGAAGGGCCAGTGCCGCGAGCGCGAAGCCGAGTAGGTGGCTCCCCGCGTCTCCCAGAAAGATGCGCGCGGGGGGCGCGTTGTAGACGAGGAAGCCGGCGCACGCGCCGACCAGGCCCCATCCCAGCGCCTGGTCCACGTCGGCGCCGAAGAGGAGCGAGAGCGCGAGAAAGCCGGCCGCGGCGACCGGGACCACCGCGGCCACGATTCCGTCCATCGCGTCCAGGAAGTTGATCGCGTTCAGGAGCGCCACGACGCCGATGAGCGCCGCCGCGGTCCACAGCGGGTGGTACGCAAGGGGCCCCTGCCGCGCTCCCCAGAAGACCAGGAGGAGGGCCGCGGCGATCTGCCCCACCAACTTCCCCAGGGGCCG
>DATGVG010000184.1:0-14101 GCA_035300625.1 Candidatus Limnocylindrales bacterium | reverse complement strand
CACCACATCTGGAGTCAAAACATCTCTCCGCACCGAGGTGTCAGCTTTCCTTACGATCACTCAACTTATTGCCGCGCCATTGCTTATGTGACCGGGCCTGGTGGCGATTGTGTCCGGCACGGAGGGTGCATCTTGCGATGGTGGAATCGCGCGGCGAGTGCCGCGTGCGCAGAACGGATCAAAGGAGTGGGGTGGGTCCGGAGAGGGAGGCGAGCCATGACGGCAGCCCGGAAGTTCTTAGCCAGCAAGACGAATCCTCGGAAGGTCAGGCCGACCGCGTACGTGGTGATGAATTGTCTCCTCCTCACGAAAGCGGAGGGGACGCCCCAGAACGGCGACCCGCTGCCTCAAGAGGACGTCGACGGGTATCTTGCCGCCCTGAAAGACCAACTCGAAGCCCAGGTGCCGTTGCCGCCGGAGCGCAGCCGGCTCCTCTCGCGTTATGACGTGGCGGCGTGGAGACGGCTGGCGAGCGCGCATCGCGGATCGCTCCGTTACTTGATCTATCGGACGCCCGAGGACCTGCTCCTGATCTCGGTTGGCTCGTTCGAGCAGAACGGTCCGTACATTCCGAACCGGCGCGAAGGGCTGTTGCCGGGCGAAGAGGCGGACGTGGGCCGGAGTCCGAACTGGTACCACTTCTCCTATACGTACGGAGAGCTTCTCGAGAATCCGAGCGTGACGCTGAGCACGGTCCTCGAGAAGCTGACGGTGAGCCTGGACCGCTACAACAAGATGCTCTCGCACATGCGCGGAGAGCACTGGAGCCTCGCGAAGCGCTTCAAGAAGGCGCACGTGATGCGGCTCTCGCGGACGGTGGACGAGGACGCGCGCGACGAATCGCTGCGCGCGATGCAGGATCAGCTCCTCGACGCCTACGGCGAGTGGAAGCGGACCGGCGAGCGGCGGCACCTGGACGAGATCCGGGGCCTCACGCTCGAGATCCGGCTCATCGCGCCCGACTTTCAGTTTTCGCTCCCGAGCGGCGGAGGCGCCTAGCGCCCCGCCCCGGAAGCGCACGATCCCCCGCGCGCCCTTCGGTCCCCCGACCTCTACACTCCGGAGGGCGCGCACCCCCTGACGCACGAGGCCCGTCTCTTGGCGGGCCTTCTGCTTTGGTCGTGAATAGCAGCCGGGCGCTACGCGGAAAGATAAGGGGAAAAATCAATCCGTGGGACTCCGACTACGACGACCATTCGCCCCACGGATTGATTTTTCCCCTCCCGGACCACCCACGGTCCACACGACAACGACCGGTACCGTTTGTGTGTTTCGTACATCAGCCCCATCGGTGAATCTTCTCGACCTGGAGGGGTATTTTCGATCGACTGGTGGAGTAGGAAGCACGCGGGATGTTGGAGGAGCGGGAAAACAATCCGTGGGGCGAATGGTCGTCGTAGTCGGAGTCCCACGGATTGTTTTCCCGCTCCCCATCCTCGCGTAGCGCCCGGCTGCTATCAGCACAACAGACACCGGGGTGTTACCGAATCTCGTAGTTGGGAGCTTCCTTGGTGATGGTCAGATCGTGCGGATGGCTCTCGCGGAGCCCTGCAGCGGTGATGCGGACAAAGCGGGTCTGGGCGCGGAGGTCCTCGATCGTCGCGACGCCGCAGTAGCCCATGCCGGCGCGGAGGCCCCCGATCATCTGGTAGATGACGTTGGACACGGGGCCCTTGTAGGGAACCCGGGCCTCGATCCCTTCGGCGACCAGCTTCTTCAAATCCTTCACGCCTTCCTGGAAGTAGCGGTCGCCGCGCCCGGAGGACATGGCCGAGAGCGATCCCATCCCGCGGTAGACCTTGTAGGTGCGCCCTTCCAGGAGGAGCGTCTCGCCGGGGCTCTCCTCGGTGCCCGCGAGCAGGTTCCCGAGCATGACCGAGTGCGCTCCCGCCGCGAGCGCCTTCACCATGTCGCCCGAATACTTGATCCCGCCGTCTGCCATGATCGGGACGCCCGATTTGGCCGCTTCGTTCGCGCACTCGAGAACCGCACTGATCTGCGGCACGCCGACGCCCGCAACCACGCGCGTGGTGCAGGCGGAGCCGGGGCCCATGCCCACCTTGACGCAGTCGGCGCCCGCGCGAATCAGATCGCGCGTCCCCTCGGCAGTGGCCACGTTTCCCACGATCAGCTGAAGGGTCGGGTGCGCCGACTTGACCGCCCGCGTCGTCTCGACCACGGCTTTCGAGTGGCCGTGCGCGCTGTCGATCACGACCACGTCCACGCCCGCCCGCACCAGCTCGGCCACGCGCTCGTTCGCGTCCGGTCCGACGCCGATGGCGGCCCCGGCGCGGAGGCGCCCCAGGTGGTCCTTGCACGATCGGGGGTACGTGATCCGCTTCTGGATGTCCTTCACCGTGATCAGCCCGCGCAGGTTTCCGTGCTCGTCCACCACGGGGAGTTTCTCGATCTTGTGCCGGTGCAGGATGCGCTCGGCTTCCTCGAGCGTGGTCCCGACGGGGGCGATGACCAGGTTGTCCTTGGTCATGACCTCCTTGACGCGGAGGTCGGGGCTCTTCACGAAGCGGAGATCGCGGTTGGTGAGGATGCCCACCAGCCGTTTCCCCTCGGTGATCGGGACGCCCGAGATGCGAAACTTCTCCATCAGCTCGAGGGCGCGGGCGATCGGGACGTCGGGCGGGAGCGTGATCGGATTCACGATCATGCCGCTTTCCGACCGCTTCACCTTGTCCACCTCTTCAACCTGCTCCAGGACCGAGAGGTTCTTGTGGATGATCCCGATCCCCCCCTCACGAGCGATCGCGATGGCCAGCGCGCTCTGCGTGACCGTGTCCATGGCGGCGCTGACGACGGGAGTGTTGAGGGAGATTTCGCGGGTGAGGAGAGTGGTGGTGTCGACGTCGCGCGGATGCACTTCGGAGTAGCCGGGGACGAGAAGGACGTCGTCGAACGTGAGCGCGTACTCCGATGGGATGCGCTCGCGCACGGTCTCCGGCCGCTCGCTTGTTGCGAACTTCTCGCCGGGGGCCGCGAATGTCCTCATGTGCTACTCCGGAAGTCCAGTGTCGATGCGCTCGCTGAGCGTGAAGTAGAAGGTCACGCCCAGGCGAACCTGCGCGTACCCCTTGTTTCCATTATACCCGCTCGGGAAGTCCTTCGGGTTCGAGGCGAATATGTAGTGGTACACCCCCTCGGCGGTCATGGCGATGTGCTTGGATGTCTGCCGCTGGACCCCCACCATGCCGTAGATGCCGGGGTCGGCCCTCCGGAGCCGCTCGAACGTGACCGGATCCTTGGCGGCCCCCAGGTCCTTCGTCTGGATGGACCAGACGTACATGCCGCCGCCGCCGCCGAGGTAGGGGCGCATCTTCTTGCCGTCGCGCACCAGGTAGCGGAACCCGAGCGTCACGGGGACGCTGGTCGCCAGCCAGTAGCGGTCGTCGTTCTTGTCGAGGCGATTCCACGCGTAGCCCACCGTCAGGTCCATCCACAGGTGATCGCTGGTGACGTAGGAGAAGACGAGGTCCCCGGAGAACCGCGGCTTCGCGTCCTCGGCGGTGATGCGGTCCTGGATGAACTTGATCATGCCACCGCGAAAGCCGATCCCTCCGAATCCGACGAGATCGGACGCGAAAGCGGAGATAGGTAGAGTCATAGCCAGGAGGGCCAGAAACCCTCCCACGACACGTCGTGACATCAAGATTGGAATTCTCCCTGGGTGGCGGGCGGGGTTTTCCCGGCCAGCCGGCATGTGGTCGTGGTGGCCGCAGTTTAGTGGGTTACGGCGGCACGTGTCAATCAGCGCGCGGGCCGACGCCGGGCCGGCGGAGGGGCGCGGCTCCTTGACAGAACCGACGCCGCCGCATAGTGTTCTCGGGCTCGGGTGGCGGTGTAGCTCAGTGGTAGAGCAGGGGAATCATAATCCCTTGGTCCGGGGTTCGAATCCCTGCGCCGCCACCAGTTTACGTCACTCGCAACCCCTCCGACCCGGACGTGGCCATGACCATTCCCCCGACATCCGGTATCCGGTCCGCGCGCCGGAAATCCACCCCCCGGCTGAACCCCCGCGACGCCACGCTGGAGCGCATCGCCGCGCGCGGGATCGAGGCGGAGCGGCTGCTTTCGGCGCACTCGGCGGTGCTCGTCGCGGTGTCCGGAGGGCCGGATTCGGTCGCGCTGCTCCATTTCCTGGCAGCGGAGCGGTCGCGGTCGGGCCGGCCGGAAGCGCTCGCGGTCGGGCACGTGAACCACGGGCTCCGCGGCGCGGCCTCGGACGAGGACGCGGCGTTCGTGAAGCGGTTGGCGGAGAGCCTGGGCATGCCCCACTTCGAGGCCACGCTGCCCGAGGGATCGCTGCGTGCGACCGGCGCCGCCTCGCCCCGGCCCCCGCGGCCCGACGCGCTGGCTCCGGAGGCCCAGGCCCGCCGCCTCCGGTACGGCGCGCTTCGCGAGCTGGCCTCGAGCGCCGGAGCGCGGGTGGTGGCGGTGGCCCATACGGCGGACGACCAGGCCGAGACGGTGCTCTTCCGCATGGCGCGCGGAGCCGGCCTGCGCGGCCTCTCCGGGATGGCCCCGCGAGCGCGGGTCGAAGGGGTGTGGCTGATCCGGCCCTTCCTCGACGTCACGCGCGAGCAGGTCCTCGCGTATCTCGGGCGCCAGGGCGCCATCTACCGGGAGGACGCATCCAACGCCAGCCTGGGCGCGGCACGGAACTTTCTTCGCCACGAGGTCCTCCCGAGGCTCCGCGATCGCGTCAATCCGGCCGTCCGCGAGGCGTTGCTCCGGGAGAGCGACCTGTTCCGCGAGGCGGACGCCTACCTTGAAGGCGAGGCCCGCCGCTTGCTCCGGGAGGTGGTCGTGGGAGCGGAACCGGGCAAGATCGTGCTTGATGCGCCGCGCCTCTGTCGGTACCCTAAGCTGTTACGTTCCTATATTTTCCGCTGTGCGCTGCACGACTTGGACGGGGTTTTTCGAGAGCTTTCGTCGACCCATGTAGACGTACTCCATTCCCTGGCCACACAAAGCGGCGGCCGTGCGGCCGATTTCCCGATGGGGATCCATGCCAGGAGGGAGCGGAGGAGTATCATTTTGACCCGGCGGAATCGGGAACCGTCGGGCGACAAAGTCCATCAAACAGTGGAGACATCCGGCATTTCTGCCGATTCCAGGAAAGGAAGTCCATCCGAGTGAATCCCAACCCGGAGCAGCCCAGTCCGATGAGCCCGCGGAAACGCGACGACCAAGGCCTCGTCGCCCATAAGCAGCCGGAACGGCGCGAGCGCAAGCGCCCGCCCGCTCCGCCACGCCCACCGCAGCGAAAGCCGACGCCGTTTGGCCCGGCGCGGCCGCTGCGGACGGCGCTCCTGTGGGTGATCCTGGTTCTCGCGGTCCTCGTGTTCGTGCAGGTGTACGGCGAGATCAAGGCCAAGACCCACGAGATCCCCTACTCCGAATTCCTGGGGCAGATCGACACCGCCAACCTCAAGTCGGTCACGATCGTCGATCGCGAGGTGGCGGGCGAGCTGAAGCAGAGCGCGCTCACCCACGTGGACGGCCGTCCCGTCTCCTACGTCTACTTCAAGGCCTACCTCCCCGCGGAAGACAAGGACCTGGGCCGCGCGATCCTGGCCAAGGACCCCGCCGTGACGATCACGTCCAAGCCGGCGGGGATGAACTGGTGGGCACTGGTCATCTCCTACATCCCGATCCTCGCGATGGTCGTCCTCTGGATGATCATGATCCGCCAGATCCAGGCGGGCGGCGCGAGCGCCATGAAGTTCGGGAAGAGCCGCCCCAAGGTCGCCCTGGAATCCAGCCCCAAAGTCACGTTCAAGGACGTGGCGGGCGCGGACGAGGCGAAGCAGGAGCTGGAAGAGATCATCGAGTTCCTTCGTGACCCGAAGAAATTCCAGCGGCTGGGCGGGCGCATCCCGAAGGGCGCACTCTTGCTCGGTCCTCCGGGCACCGGGAAGACGCTCCTCGCGAAGGCGGTGGCCGGCGAGGCGGGCGTTCCCTTCTTCTCGCTCTCCGGATCGGACTTTGTCGAGATGTTCGTGGGCGTGGGCGCGTCGCGCGTGCGCGACCTCTTCGATCAAGGGAAGCGGAACGCGCCCTGCATCATTTTCATCGACGAGATCGACGCGGTGGGCCGCCATCGCGGCGCCGGACTGGGCGGGGGCCACGACGAGCGGGAGCAGACCCTGAACCAGCTCCTCGTCGAGATGGACGGCTTCGAGTCGAACGACGGCGTGATCCTGATCGCCGCGACCAACCGCCCGGACGTGCTCGATCCCGCGCTTCTCCGCCCGGGCCGCTTCGACCGCCAGATCGTGGTCGACGTGCCCGACGTGCGCGGCCGCGAGGGGATCCTCCGCGTCCACACCCGGAACATCCCGGTGTCGGAAGAGGTCAACTTGACCACGCTCGCGCGCGGTACGCCGGGCATGGTGGGCGCCGACCTGGCCAATCTCGTGAACGAGGCGGCCCTCCTGGCCGCGCGCCGGAACCACAAGAAGGTCGGCACCGTCGACTTCGAGGACGCCAAGGACAAGGTGATGATGGGCGCCGAGCGGCGGAGCCTGGTGATCTCGGACGAAGAGAAGAAGAGCACCTCATACCACGAGGCGGGACACGCGCTGGTGGCGTGGCTGCAGCCGGGGAGCGATCGCGTGCACAAGGTCACGATCATCCCCCGCGGGCGCGCGCTCGGACTCACCGCCTACATCCCCGAGGAAGAGCGGCACTCCTTCTCGCGCGAGTACTGGCTGCGCCTGCTGACCCATCTCATGGGCGGCCGCGCCGCCGAGCAGCTGGTGCTGAACCATTTCACGACGGGCGCCTCGGACGACATCCGCCGCGCCACGATGATCGCGCGCCGCATGGTTTGCGAGTGGGGGATGAGCGAGAGGCTCGGCCCGCTGACCTTTGGCACTCGCGAGGAGTTCGTCTTCCTGGGTAAGGAGATCTCCCAGCAGCGCGACTACAGCGAGAAGACCGCGATCATGATCGACGAGGAAGTGCGGAACCTGGTCGAGGGCGCCTACAATAAGGCCCGCCAACTCCTCTCGGACAACATGGAGAAACTGCACGTCATCTCGATCGCGCTCCTGGAGCGCGAGGTGCTCGACGGCGACCAGCTGGAACGGCTCCTGGCCGGCGAGAAGCTCGAGCCGCTCTCGCGCCGGGGCAGCGGTGACGGCACCGCCCCTCTCCCGAGCAGCGTTGAAGAAGAGAAGCCGCCGCGCCCCGCGCGCACTCCCGCGGCCGGGCTCCGCCCCAGCGAGAGCCCCGGGCCGGCCTGATGACGTGCGGCCAGACCTGGCCGGACTGATCCTCGTTTACCGGACCGGCTCGTGGAACCTGAGCGAGCGGGTCCGCGTAGTAGGAATCCTCAACCTCACATCCGATTCGTTCTACGACGGCGGCCGCTACCGCGAGCCCGCCCGCGCTCTGTCGCGCGCCGAGGCGATGGCGGCCGAGGGTGCCGACGCCGTGGACGTCGGGGCCCAATCGACGCGCCCCGGAGCCGGCGCGCCGGTCGGCGTGGAGGAGGAGTGGGAGCGCCTTCGCGCGGTCGTCCCTGACTTGGTCCGCATGGGGCTCACGGTATCCGTGGACACGTACCGCGCCGAGGTGGCCCGCCGCGCACTCGACGCCGGGGCCGCGATGGTGAACGACGTGACCGGGCTCACCGCCGAGCCGGAGCTTGCGAGCCATGTCGCGCGGAGCGGCGCGGCCCTGGTGCTGATGCACGCGCTGGGCGCTCCGGACCACATGCACGATCAAGTCACGTACGAGGACGCCGCCGGGTCGGTGCGGAGCTTTCTCGAGCGCCAGATGCGGGTCGCGGTCGCGGCGGGCGTGGCCGAGGAGCGGATCGCCCTCGACCCGGGAATCGGGTTCTCGAAGCGCGCCGCGCAGAGCCTGGAGGTGCTTCGCGGACTTCCGCGCTTGACCTCGCTCGGGCGACCCCTGTACATCGGAGTATCGCGGAAGTCGTTCCTGGCCCACGCGACCGGACGCCCCGTCGAGGAGCGCCTGGCCGCCGGGCTTGGCGCCACGATCGCCGCCGTCGCCCTGGGCGCCCGGATCGTCCGGACGCATGACGTGCGCGAGACCGTGGACGCCGTTCGGATCGCCGAAGCCGTGTGGAATCCATCTCCGCTGGGGGGCGGCCCGATGCCCGCCCCGGTCGCCAAGGCGGCATCGGCCGAGGCCCGGACATGATCGATATCAAGCCCCAGTTCCTGGTCGACGCCGCCGACATCCTGATCGTCGCGTTCCTGTTCTACCGCCTCTTCATCATGATCAAGGGAACGCGCGCGTCGCAGATGTTCGTGGGGCTGGTCATCATCGTCTTCGCGTCGATCCTCGCGCAGTGGTTCCGCCTGAACGCGCTCAACTGGATCGTGACCAGCTTGAAGACGGTGTGGGTGATCCTTTTCGTGATTCTCTTCCAGCCCGAGCTCCGCGCGCTGCTGACCCACATCGGCCAGAATCGGCTGGTTCGCGCCCTGATCCGGGTCGAGGAATACGGCGTCGTGGCGGAGAGCATCAAGGCGGTCGAGGAGATGGCGAAGGACCGCCGCGGCGCGATCATCGTCTTCGAGCGGGACATGGGGCTGCGCGACTACGTGGAGACCGGCACGAAGATCGACGCCGCCGTGAGCGCGGAGTTACTGGAGACGATCTTCACGCCGCACTCGCCGCTGCACGACGGAGCGGTCGTGATCCGCGGGGACGCGATCGTCGCTGCCGGCTGCATCCTGCCGTTGAGCCAGACGCGCGGGCTGTCACCGCTTCTGGGCACCCGGCACCGCGCCGCTCTCGGCTTGGCCGAGGAAACCGACGCGGCCGTGATCGTGGTCAGCGAGGAGACCGGCGCGATCTCGATCGCCCACAAGAGCGAGCTCAAGTGGAACCTGGACGAGGGCCAGCTCCGAGGCGAGCTGGCCGCCATCTTCAATCCGCGACCCGACGAGACCCCCGAGCCCGAGGAAGTCACCACGCAGGAGGCATAGGCCTCCCTTCAGCTCATGTGTCGTCGCCCGGCCCTTCGAAGTGGAAGAGGTGAAGGACGCGGTGAATCACCGGTGCGAGCAGCACGCCCGCCACGATCAGGAAGATGAGCCCGGAGTAGAGCGCGTAGAGCCCCTCGAAGATCCTGCCCGGGTTCGTCGTCGGCGGGTCCACTGGCCCCATCCCGCCCAGGAGCATGGCCGCGTTCACGAACGCTTGCTGCCAGGACAGGTGCTCGTAGTGCTCGTACCCGACCATGCCCAGGGCGAGCGAGGCGAACACCAGAAGGGCCGAAATGGAGAGGTTGAACAGGAAGCGCCTTATGAACGCGGCGCGGGACATGGGCATGTGGCGGTGTTCGTACACGAGATCCTCCCCGCGCTTGCGCGTCACGACGCCGGCTTCATCGCTTTCCGGCTCCGGTGCCCAGCGTCCCCCGTGCGTATCCCCAGAGATACGCGGCATCGTACGCCACCTTGAGCGCCGGGACCGCAAGAAGCGCGACTCCCGCGCCGACGCGGCCCCGGCCGCGGCGCGCCTGGCTCAACGCGAAGAGCAGGGTGCCCGCCAAAAGCGCCGACCACGCCGGACGGAACCAAAATCCGGCGATGAAGAGGGCGAGGGCGAGCGCGTACTTGGCCGCGATCGTGGCGTAGAACCAACCCTGCACCCGGGATTCGCCGTCGCCGTAGCCGAAGCGCCGGTGCTGCCGCCAGAAGGAGCGCAAGTCACCCCGGGGGTGCCAGCGCACGACGGCGTCGGGGGCGAACGCGAAGCGGAAGCCGGCCTTCTTCAGCGCCAGCGCGAACGGGGTGTCCTCGTTGTGGTCCCAGCGCTCGTCGAATCCGCCGACCTTTTCCCAGGCCGAGCGGCGGAACGCGATGGAGCGGGTCGAGGGAAGAAAGCGGCCCAGGTTGACCTCCGAGAGCCGGGGCGCGGAGATGACGCCGGCCGCACGCTCAAACCAGGTCGTCCCCACGGGGCGGTAGAAACCGGCGACGACGTCGACGCCCGGATCGGCGAACGGCGCGGTGATCCGCTCCAGCCATTCGGGTTCGACCTGGACGCCGGCGTCGGTGCAGGCGATGAGCGCCGAGCGCGCGGCGCGCGCGGCGGCATTCCGGCCGACGGAGCGGTTCCCCGGCGCGGACAGCCAGCGCACGCGAGGGTCGGCGGCCGCGCGGGCCCGCAGGCGTGCCGGCGTCGCGTCCGCCGAGCCGCCCTCCGCCACCACGATTTCATCGGGAGCCCGCGATCCGGCCAGAAGCGAATCGAGGAGCGCGTCGATCGACGCCTCCTCGTTTCGAACGGTGACGATCAGGGTGACGGGATCGCGTGCTACCGGCGACCGCCCGGCACCGGGGGCCGCTTCGCGCGCCGCGTCCCCCACGCCGGCTACCAGCCGCCGGGGCGGGTTTCCGCGATCGCGTACGGCTGCTTGTCCCAATCCCCCTGCTGGAAGTAGTGCTTGCCGACGCGCATGAGATCGTCGGGAGCAACCGCTTCCATCTTCGATGGGAGCGTGAGCAGATAGTCGGCCGGAAGCCCGAACAGATCGGCCCGCGCCCACTGGAAGGCGCGCGAGGTATTCGACGAGAACAGGCTGTAGAAGGTGCCCACGGCGTGGGTCTTGGCGGCCCGGAACAGCGGATCCAGCTCGGGGCCGACCAGCTCCAACCCCGCCACCTTCTTGAACTGGCGGAAGAGAAGCTTGACCATGGCCTCCTCCTGCAGGGTCCCGCTGATCGTGAGGGTCGCGACGATGGGAGATTCGTCGACCCCCTGCGCCACGATTGAACTCGCCTGTTGGGTGATGGCCTCGGCCTCGATGTACCTCGCGAACCACCCGTACGGCCCGGAGAGGAGGGAGTTGATCACGTAGAACTCCGGCATCTCCATGCCCGCGGCCGGCGGCCCGTTGAATGCGAGCTGCACGGTCGAGTTGACTCCGGCGCCCAGCTCCCACTTCTCGCGGAACCCGGGGAACGGCAGGTCGCGCGGCACGGGGCCCGGATGAAACGGCGCCGCGCTCACCTCGCGGAAGGCTTCCGTCGCCGCCGGCGCCACCTCGGCCGGGTTCACGTCTCCGAACACCGCCACCACCAGGTTCTCCTTTACGACGAATTTCCGGTGGTACTCCGCGACGGCCGATGCGGGGATCGAGATGAGATTGACCTTGGTCCCCAGTCCGGGCAGGCGGTATCCGCTCACGGTGTATTTGGTCGGGAAAATGAGCCGCTGGCGCTGGGCGGTGTCGTCGTCCAGCCACTTGTCGAGCGCGTTCAGGAGCACGATCCGGGACGCGTCCACGGTGACCGAGTCCAGGTCAGGGTGCGCGAGCATCGAGCCGATCCGATTCAGCGCCTCCTTCCACTCCGTCGCGGGGACCGACAGCGACACGCCCCACATATCGCGGTCCTGGTAGGGAACCAGGGACCCCATCAGCTCGAGCGACTGCCGGTACGTGCGCCCATTCCTCTTCGGATCGTTCGAGTTGAACATGCTCTCGCGCGTTAGGGACGTGATCCCGTTGTTCTTGTCGGTCTCGAACCGCACGCCTCCGTTCAAGTACGCGGCGACGGTCACCATCGGCGCCGAGTGATCCACGCCGGTGAGCAGCCGAAGCCCGCCGGGAAGCGCGGCGCGCTCCACGCGGCCGCGGCCCGACTGGAGCGGCGTCGATGGGATGGACGCGAGCGGCTGGTCGATGCGAGCGCGGCGCGCCTCGTCGGTGCTCGCGGTCGCCTGCGGTCCGGTCCGATACGTTCCCTGGTACAGCTCCAGCTTCTCCCGGAAACGCTTCTCGAAATCCCTCTTCAAGCCAAGGCTGTCCGCCGTCCGGTCGGGCATCATCTCGATGACGGCGGCGTTCTTCCAATCGAGGTACTTGCGCGCCACTCCGGTCAGATCCTCCGACCGGACGGCCGCGATGCGCTGCGCGTTGACCTCGTCGGCCCCGGTGTGGCCCTGGAAATAAGCGACCGCCGTGCTCCGTCCCAGCCCCCACATCTCCGACTGCGACTGCGTCTCCCGCACCAGGACCGCCCGGATGCCGGCGGCGGTCTCGTCGGCCGTGACCGGCTGGGAGCGGATCTTCTCGATCTCCTGAACCAAAACCCCCTCGGCTTCCGGCATGTGGGACGGGTCGGCGGCCAGGGTCAGCGACACGGAGCCCCCGTCGGCGACCATGGAGCGGTGCGCCGCCGCGGCTCCGAACTCGCCCGCGCCCTCGCGCCCGCGGCGGTCGAAGCGCGAGCCGGGCGCGTCAACGAGGACCGCCATGAGCACGTCGAGAGCGACTGCGTCCGCCGTGCCCCACGGGGGAGCCCGGAAGCCGGCGGTCACGACGGAGCCCTCGGCGTCCGGCGGATTCGCCTGCGAGCGCACGATCGGCCCGGGGATCGCGGTCACGGTAGTCCGCGCCTTCGCGCGCGGCTTGCCGGTCGGCAGGCCCTGGAAGGCGGAGGCGATCTGGTCGGCCACGACGTCCGACTCGACGTCGCCGTCCACGACGACGGTGACGTTCTCGGCCACGAAGTTCTCGCCGTAGAAACGCTCGAGGATGGATTGCTTCAGCGCGGCCACTTCCAGCTCCGGAGCGTGGATCGGCGCCCCGAGCGGGGTGTCGCCGTAGAGTGCCGCCCGCACGGAGTTGATCGCAACGCCTCCCGCCGCGCTCAGCGCCCCCCGCGAATCGCGCCGCGCCTTGGCCAGGGCCTGGTCCACCGTGTACTGGTTGAAGGCGGGGTGGATCACGGCGTCGCTCAGGATGTCGAGCCCCTGCACGACGAAGCGCGAGGGCACGGTCATGTTGTAGATGATGTTCGAGTAGCCGGACTCACTTCCGAAGGCCGCGCCGAAGGACGCCGCCTCCTTCGGCATCTCGCCCCGATGCCGGCGCGCCGTCTCCTCGAACGGCAGGTACGCGAGGGCGGCGGCCGCCCCCCGCTCGCTCCGGCTCTCGTCGCGGCTGCCGGCGTTGATCCAAACCTGGATCGAAGCCAGGGGCCGGCTCTGGTTCTCCCGGACGATCACGGTCATCTTGTTGGGAAGCGTGCGGACCAGGTTCGGGGCGGCGCCGGCGGGGACCGCGGTGCCCAGGGCGCCCAGGACCAGGGCAGCGAACGTCAGGATGGAGATGGGGCGGATGGAGATGGGGTGCATCCCGAAACTCTACCGCATTCGCCCGAAAAAACGAACCCCGGCGGATGATCGCCGGGGCGTGATCTCGCCGGCCGGTGCAGGCCGGCGGCGTGTGCCGCGTCGCGTCAGTGCCGGACGCGTACCACGTTCGTGGCTTGTTTCCCGCTTGGATCCTCTACGGGCTCGAACTCGACGACCTCTCCCTCGTTCAGGGTGCGAAAACCGTCGGATTGGATCGAGGCGTGATGGACGAAAAACTCTTCTCCCGAATCCTCGCGAATGAACCCGTACCCCTTGGACTCGTTGAACCATTTGACCGAGCCGCGGTGTCTCAAGTGCGGGGTCCCTCCTTTCGACATGCTACGTTCGGGATCGAGGGCGCTCTGGCGATCGGCTCTAGGCGTTGACCCCCCGGGCGCGGACGCTCTGGAAGCAGTCCCGACAGTATACCGGTTTTCCGGGTGTGGGGCGGAACGGCACCTGGGTCATCTGCCCGCAGGACGAACAGACGGCTTCGTGAAATTCCCGGGGCGCGCCGCTTGAGATTGGCGTGGGAGACGGCTGGCCGCCCGCTTGCCTCTTTTTCTCGTCGCGGCAGCGGCGGCAGCGCGTCGGCTCGTGCTGAAAGCCGCGGTCCTTGTAGAAATTCTGCTCCCCCACCGTGAATACAAATTCCTCACCGCAGTCCCGACATTTGATTACCTTGTCCACGTCAGCCATGAAGCCTCCGAAGCGCACTCACCGGACAAAACGAAAATTCCCCCCGACGGGTGAGTATCGTGGGGGTCCTCCTGGACACGGGTTACCCGGGAGCGGACGGAAGCGGAACGGGAGATGGGGGAGAGGTGACTGCATTCCACTCAATGCTGCGCGATACTCCGCCGTTACACGGAACCGAATGAGCCCTGCCAAGGTGTAACTATAGTGCGCGATGGGACTTGTGTCAAGACAAATGGTGCGGGGTGACATGGCCAAAACA
>DATGVG010000183.1:0-12911 GCA_035300625.1 Candidatus Limnocylindrales bacterium | reverse complement strand
CACCGAGAAGTCGGAGAAGCGTCACCTCCAGAAATTGCTCCCTTACGGGGCCTGATCCCCTCGAGGGAAGGCCGATCACGAGGATCGCATGCCACGCACAAAGACCGTCGTACCGGGACGAAAGCGCCGCCGCAAGGTACTGACGGCGTCGAAAGGGAACCGGGGCGGCCGCCGCAAGCTGTACCAGACCGCGAAAGAGACGCAGATGCGCGCCATGCAGTTCGCGTATCGCGACCGGAGGGCCAAGAAGCGGGACTTTCGACGGCTGTGGATCGTGCGGATCAACGCCGCCGCGCGTCTCCACGGCCTCTCCTACAACGCCTTCATCCGGGGCCTCAAGGCGGCCCAGGTCGGAATCGACCGCAAGGTGCTCGCGGACCTCGCTATTCGGGACGCCGCGGCCTTCGCCCGCCTGGCCGAGGTGGCCAAGCAAGCCCAAGCCGCAGCCTAATCCGCTCCTGCCCGTGTCCGTGCCTGTGATGGAGGAGCGGATCGATTCCCTCGGCGCGGAAGGGCAGCGCGCGTTCCAATCGGCGGCATCCACCGCCGAGCTGGAGGCAGCGCGCGTCCGGTTCCTCGGAAGAAAAAGCGAGCTGACGCAGCTGCTCCGCGGACTCAGGGATCTGACTCCGGACATCCGGGGCCAGGTCGGCGCGCGCGCGAACGATGCGCGCGAGCGCCTGGAGGCCGCGCACGCCGAGGCTCTGGCGCGGCTCTCCGGGCTGGTGGCCGCCACGACCCGCGACGTGACGCTGCCCGGGCGCCGCCCCCCCGTCGGGCACCGCCACCTGCTCACCTCGGTCTTCCGCGAGATCGAAACGATCTTCCGCGGACTCGGCTTCTCCCTGGCCGCCGGCCCCGACGTCGAGGACGAAGCGCACAACTTCACCGCGCTCAACATCCCCGAGGGGCACCCCGCGCGCGAGGAGAGCGACACGTTCTATCTCCAGGGCGGCGCCGTGCTGCGCACGCACACGTCGCCGGTGCAGGTCCGCACCATGGAGCGGAACCCGCCGCCGATCCGGATCATCTGCCCGGGGCGCTGCTACCGGAACGAGGCGATCGACGCCACCCATCACGTCGAATTCCACCAGGTCGAAGGGCTCTACGTGGACCGGGGCGTTTCGCTGGCGGACTTGAAGGGGACGCTGGACCATTTCCTGAAGGCCTTCTTCGGAAGGAAAACCGAGATCCGCTTCTGCCCTTCGTACTACCCGTTCGTGGAGCCGGGGGCCAGCGTGGACATCCGCTGCTTCTTCTGCGGCGGCAAGGGGTGCCCGGTCTGCGGCCCGCTCTCGGGCGGCTGGCTCGAGGTGCTTGGCGCCGGCATGGTGCACCCGAACGTCTTCCGCGCGGTCGGCTACGACCCCGAGCAGTGGACCGGTTGGGCGTTCGGCGCGGGAATCGAGCGGCTCGTCATGCTCCGCCACGGCGTGCCCGACGTGCGGATGTTCCTGGAGAGCGACCTCCGCATGCTGCGGCAATTCTAGGGGTGGGGGAGTGACCCGATGAAAGTGACCTGGGGCTGGCTCGGCGATTGGACCGGGCTGCCCGAATCTCCGGAAGCGCTGGCGCAGCTCCTCGCCACGCGCGGACTGCCTGTCGAATCGCTGGAGCGCGGCGCGACGTTCGATCCGGAGATCGTGGTGGGCCTCCTGCTCGAGGTGGCGCCGCACCCCAACGCGGACCGGCTTCGCCTCTGCCGGGTGGACGTGGGCTCGGGCACCCGCTCCATCGTCTGCGGCGCCTCGAACGTCGCGGCGGGCCAGCGCGTCGCCGTGGCGCAGATCGGAAGCCGGCTGCCCGACGGGACGAAGCTCCGGAAGGCGAAGATCCGCGGCGTCGAGTCCGAGGGGATGATCTGCTCCGAGCGCGAGCTGGGCCTATCTCCGGAATCGGAAGGAATCTGGGTCCTGCCGGGAGAACCCGCCGTCGGCGCGCGGCTGGCCGACGTGATGGCCGCGGGAGACGCGGTGCTCGACGTCGAGATCACCTCGAATCGCGCCGACTGCATGTCGGTGCGCGGCCTGGCGCGCGAGATCGCGGCCGCGCGAGGCCAGCGCCTGAAGCCCCCACTTCAGGTAGTCGCTCGAGGGAAGGGAACGCTTCCCAGGGTTTCGATCGAGAGCCCGGCCGACTGCCCGCGCTACATGGCGCGAGTGGTCACGGGCCTGGCGCTCGGACCCTCGCCCGATTGGCTGAAGCGGCGTCTGGAAGCGACCGGATTCCGCAGCATCAACAACGTGGTGGACGTCACCAACTACGTGCTCCGCGAGTACGGACAGCCGATCCACGCCTTCGACGCGGTGAAGGTAGGGGGAAACGAGATCCGCGTGCGCCGCGCCCTCGCCGGCGAATCGCTCACGCTCCTCGACGGCAAGAAGGTGGCCCTCGGCCCGCTGGTCCAGGTGATCGCCGACGCCGCCGTTCCCATGGCCCTGGCGGGCATCATGGGCGGGCTCGCATCGGGCGTCGGCCCTGCGACCACCGCGGTGATCCTCGAGTCGGCCCAATTCGATCCCAAGGTCACCCGCGCCGCGGCCCGCTCGCTGGGCGTGGAGACCGATGCTTCGGTCCGCTTCGGACAGGGGGTGGACCCCGACGGCGTGGCGCTCGCGCTGGACGCGACCGCGCGCCTTCTCGCCGAGGTCGCCGGAGGCACGGTGGTGGAGGGAGGCGTGGACCTCTGGCCGGGACGCACGGAGCCGGCCGCCATCCGCCTCCGCCTCTCCCGCGCGCGGCGGGTCCTTGGCATCGACGTGACGCCGGAGCAGGCGGCGCGCGCCCTGGCGTCGCTCGAGATCGTCGCAAGGGGAGACTGGGTGCGCGAGGGGGACGACCTCGTCGGAACCTTCGTCGCTCCGCGGTTTCGCCGCGACCTCGAGATCGAAGAGGACCTGATCGAAGAGGTGGCGCGCGGGGTCGGCTACGACGCGATCCCCGCGGCGCTGGGGAGCGCCTCGGTGGTGACGCTGCCCGAGCCGCCCGAGATCGGTTTCGCCGCGACGCTCGTCGATCGAGCCGTCGGATTGGGATTCGACGAGGTGATCGGGCCCGCGCTGGTGGGAGCGGTCCCCGCGGAGGTGCGCGAGGGGATCCCCGACGAAGCGGTGTGGGAGCTGGCCAATCCGAAGAGCCGCGAGCTGAGGCACCTTCGCGTGAGCCTCTTGCCGGGGTTGCTCGCGATCGCGGCGCGAAACATCCGGCACGGCGTGGGGGACGTGCGGGTCGTGGAGGTGGGCAAGGTCTTCCTCGCCGCGCCGCCGCCCCTGGGCTCGGAGCGCGTCGAAGCGGCGTTCCTGCTCACCGGAATTCCGGACGCGTGGGACGGTCCGGGCGCGGAAACGGACCGCTATCTGGAGCTTCGCGGACACGTTGAAGCACTTTATGAAGCATTGGGAATTGACTCATGGCAGGGCGGCTCCTACCATGAAGCCTGCTGGGCCCCCGGAACGGGAGCGACGTGGACCGGTTCCGCGGGCAGGCTCGGCCGGATGGGGGAAGTGGCCCCCTCCCTGGCGCGCCAGATGGGACTGGAGCGGCCCGCGTGGGCCGCGATCGTGGATCTGGAGCATGCGCGTTTGGCCGCGCCTTCGGAGCGGCGGTACCGTGAGGTGCCGCGGTTCCCGGCATCGAAGCGGGATCTGGCCGTCGTCGCGCGCCCGGACGTGACGCACCAGGATCTCGTTCTGGCGATTCGGGCAGCAGGAGGTGGCCTGCTGCATTCCATCCGGCTATTCGACGTCTACAAGTTCCGGGACGGGGAGCACGCCGGCAGGCGAAGCCTAGCCTACGCGCTCGAGTTCCGTTCGACGGAGCGCACGTTGACCGACCGAGAGGTCGAGGAAGCGCTCGCGGCGATCGTCCGCGCCCTGGAGTCGAAGCTGGGCGTGACGATCCGCGGCGGCGCGGAGGTGCAGCGCGCGTGAGCGCGATACTTGCCGAGTTGTCGGGACTCGAGGAACGCGTCCGCAAGGTCACCGATCTGGTGGACCGGCTGAAGGCCGAGAATCGCCTGATCGCCGGCGAACGCGATGAGCTCCGGGCGAAGATGCGGGCGCTCGAGGCCGCGGCGGGCAAACAGGCCGCCGCAGATTGGAAGACCCGCACCAAGGCGCTCGAGGAAGAACGGGCGACCTTGTTGGAGGAGCGGCGGGCGCTCGCGCGGCGCCTGGAGGAGATGCTGGCGAAGCTGGCGGTCCTCGAGAAGGCCGTGCACGCCTGACCCATCGGCCGGGCCGGTTGATCCGGCCGTGGACGGCCGCCGGAAAAACGAGAACGAAAGGACTGCGGTGGGATCGGAAGCGGATACGCTGAGCGTGACGATCTTCGGCAGCGAGTACAAGATCAAGGGCGCCGACCCGAAATACATTCGGAACGTCGCCGCCTACGTCGACGCGAAGATGCGCGAGCTGGAAACCAGGCTCGCGGCGGGCAATCCCACTCGTATCGCAATCCTCGCCTCGCTCAACATCGCGGACGAGCTGTTCCGGGAACGCGCGGAGCGCGACCGGCTCGACGGTGAGCTGGTGGATCGCGCCAAGACGCTATCGCGCGCCCTGGGAGAGACGCTCCGGGATCGCTGAGTCCTTCCGGCACGCGACCACGGCACGGAGACGAACGGATACCGGAAACGTCACGACGAAACACTGAAAAACCCTGCCATGCTCGTGCGGCGCCAGGAATTTTTGAGCCACAACTCAAGACTTGGGAGTCTGGGTCCCCGGCGTAGTGGAGGTCCGCCTTGGGCGGACGACGTGATCCCGGGGGAAGGGCACCCACCTGGTCGCTTCAGGTTCAAAAGTCTCGTGCCCACGGCATCGGCGGGGCCTTTTTTATATACGGAGGAATGCCCTTCATGACGCTCTCTCCCTTGAGCCTTGTCCTCGCCGCCCTGGGCTCGGGCATCGTCTCCTTCCTGCTTGGCTGGACGGCCCACCGGCGCATCGGCGAAGGGAAGGTGCTGCGCGCGGAAGAGCTCGCCGCGAAGATCGTCCGGGAGGCGGAGCGCGAGGCCGAGACCCAGAAGAAGAGCGCGCTCCTGGAAGCCAAGGACGAGTGGTTCCGCGAGAAATCGCGGCTGGACCGCGAAGCCCAGGTCCAGCAGAACGAGATCCAGCGCGCGGAGCGCAGGCTGTCGGAGCTGGAGACCAACCTGAACCGCCGGGCCGAGGTCCTCGACAAGAAGGAGCGGGACCAGAAGAAGCTGGAGCGGGACCTGGCCGTGAAGGGAGAGTCGCTGGAGCTCCGGGACAGGGAGCTGGAGCGCGTCCTGACGGAGCAGAACGCGCGCCTCCAGCGGATCAGCGGGATGACGGCGGAGGAGGCGAAGCAGATCCTCATCGTGAACATGGAAAACGAGGCGCGCGCCGAGGCCGCGAAACACCTGCAGGAGATCCGCGAGGAGTCGAACCGGAACGCGGAGAAGGAAGCGCGGGAGATCGTCACGCTCGCCATCCAACGCTGCGCGGCGGACCACTCGGCCGAGACGACCGTGTCCGTCGTGCACCTTCCCAGCGACGACATGAAGGGGCGGATCATCGGGCGCGAGGGGCGGAACATCCGCGCGTTCGAGACGGTAACCGGCATCGACGTGATCATCGACGATACCCCCGAGGCGGTGATCCTGTCGGGCTTCGATCCGGTGCGGCGCGAGGTGGCGAAGCGCTCCCTGGAGCGGCTGATCACCGACGGGCGCATCCACCCGGCCCGGATCGAGGAGATCGTGGCCAAGGTGCAGAAGGAGGTCGAGGACCAGATCCTCGAGCTGGGCGAGGCCGCCGTTCTCGAGGTGGGCGTCCATGGGATGCACCCCGAGATCGTCAAGCTCCTGGGGCGGCTGCAGTACCGCACGTCCTACGGGCAGAACATCCTCCAGCACTCGAAGGAGGTGGCCTGGATCTGCGGCATCATGGCGGGCCAGCTCGGCTTCGACATCCAGATCGCCAAGCGCGCGGGGCTCCTCCACGATCTGGGGAAGGCCGTGACGCACGAGGTGGAGGGCGCGCACGCGCAGATCTCGATGGATTTCTGCGCCAAGTACGGCGAGCCGCAGGAGGTGATCCGCGCCGTGGGGTATCACCACCACGACCCGACGGCGGAGAACCTGTACGCGGTGCTCGTGATGGCCGCGGACGCCGTGTCGGGGGCGCGTCCCGGCGCGCGCCGCGAGAGCATCGAAAACTACGTGAAGCGGCTGGAGGCGCTGGAGAAGATCGCCGACTCCTTCCCGGGAGTCGAGAAGTCGTATGCGATCCAGGCGGGCCGCGAGGTGCGGATCATGGTCGAGCCCAAGAACGTGGACGACGCGCGGGCCTCGCAGCTGGCCAGCGACGTCGCGCGCCGCGTGGAGCGCGAGCTGCAGTACCCGGGGCAGATCAAGGTCGTCGTCATCCGCGAGACGCGCGCCATGGAATACGCCAAGTAGGCGCCCCGGCGTGAACATTCTCTTCGTCGCCGACATCTTCGGCTCACCGGGGCGTCGCGCGATACGCGATCTCCTCCCCGAGATCGTCGCGTCCATGGGAATCGACCTGGTCATCGCCAACGTGGAGAACGCGGCAGCCGGCTTCGGCGTGACCAAGGAAATCCTCGAGGAGATCAAGGCGCTCGGCGTGGGCTGTATGACGAGCGGGAACCACATCTGGGACCGTCGCGAGGCCCTGGGACTTCTGGACCAGGAGCCGCTGCTCCTCAGGCCGCACAACTATCCGCCCGGTGTTCCCGGACGCGGCGTGATGGTGGCCCGGTCCAAGTCCGGGGCGAAGGTCGGCGTGATCAATCTCATGGGACGCGTGTTCATGCGCGAGCTTCTCGACCCCTTCCGGGTCGCGGAAGAGGAGGCGGCGCGCCTGCGCGAGGAGACGCCGATCATCTTCGTCGATTTCCACGCCGAGGCCACCGCCGAAAAGATCGCCCTGGGATGGCACCTGGACGGCAAGGTCTCGGCTTTGATCGGCACGCACACGCACGTGCAGACGGCCGACGAGCGCATTCTGCCGGGCGGCACGGGCTACTTGACCGACGCCGGCATGACGGGACCCCACGACGGGGTGATCGGCGTTCGGAAGGACCAGGCCATCCGGAAGTTCCTGACGCTGCTCCCCACGCGCTTCGAGCCGGCGGGAGGCGACGTGCGCCTGCACGGCGTGCACCTGGAGGTGGACGACGAGACGGGGCGTTGCCGCCACATCGAGCGCGTGTCGATGGCACTCTCCCCCTCGCCGGGGGTCCCCGTCCCGTGACCACCGCGCCGGCCGCGTCGCTTCTCCTGGGAGGGCCGCTCGCGGCCGAGATCCGCGCCGGGGTGAAGCAGCGCCTGGCGGCGCTCCGCGAGCGAGGGATCACGGCGGGGCTCGCGATCGTGACCGTCGGTGAGCCGCCCGCCGGAAATCCCTACGTGCGAGCCAAGGTTCGCGCGGCCGAGGAGGCCGGGGCGCGCGCCGCCGTCACGCGGCTCCCGGAGAATGTCGGCGAGAATGCGCTCCGGGACGCCCTGGGGCGGATCGCGGCCGACCCCGCCGTTCACGGAATCATCCTCCAGCTTCCGCTGCCGCCGCCGCTTCGCGAAGAGCGCCACCTGGAGGACGTCCCGCCCGGGAAGGACGTGGATGGGATCCACCCGGCGAACGTCGGACGATGGGTGAACGGGCTACCGGCCCCGCGCCCCGCGACGCCGCTCGGCGTGCAGGAGCTTCTGCGCCGCCACCTGGGCGACCTCGCGGGGAGACGCATCGCCATCCTGGGGCGGAGCCGCATTGTGGGGCGGCCGCTCTCGGTGCTCCTCTCCTCCCGGGAGCCGGGGATGAACGCCACCGTCACCCTCTGCCACTCGGAGACCCGCGACCTCCCGTCCGTGACGCGCGAGGCCGAGATCCTGGTCGTCGCGATCGGGAAGCCGCGCTCGATCGGCGCCGCGCACGTGCGCCCGGGGGCCGTCGTGGTCGACGTGGGCATCCACCCCGTCCCGAATCCGCCGCCGGGATCGCCGCCCTACACGGGCGACGTGGACTTCGAGGCGGTCCGGAACATCGTCTCGGCCATCACTCCCGTGCCCGGCGGCGTGGGACCGCTGACGGTGGCCATGCTCCTCCGCAACCTGGCGGACGCCGCCGAGGCGGCCGCCGGGACGTCCGCCCGAAGCGGGACGCGCCCATGATCGCGCGCCGCGCCGTCTCGAGATTCGATCCGCGGGAAGGGGAGCCCCGGATCTACTCCGTGGGCGAGATCGTCTCCGAGCTTCGCGCGCTGATCTCGATGGAATATCCGCGCGTCCTGGTGCAGGGGGAGATCACCGACTGGAAGCCCCCGGGCCCGGCCGGGCACGTGTACTTCAAGCTCAAGGACGCCACCGCGCAGATCCGGATCGCCCTCTTCGCCCGGACGGCCAAGGGCCTCAGCTTCGAGCTGGAAAACGGCCTTGCCGTCCAGGTCGAGGGAGAGGTCACCGTCTACACGCAACGCGGCGAGATGCAGCTGGTGGCCGAACGGATTTCCCCCGTCGGCCTCGGCGCCCTCCAGGCGAAGTTCGAAGCCTTGAAGAAGAAGCTCCAGGCCGAGGGACTCTTTGCGGAGGAGCGGAAGCGAAAGCTCCCGTCCTATCCGACGCGGATCGCCATCGTGACTTCCATGACGGGCGCGGCGGTCCACGACATGATCCGCATCCTCCGGCAGCGCGCCGGCTACGCCCAGATCACCATCGCGCCCGCGCGGGTCCAGGGGATCGGGGCCGCCCAGGAGATCGCGCAGGCCATCGCGCTCGTGAACGAGTGGGGGAACGCGGACGTGCTGATCGTGGGCCGCGGCGGGGGCTCGATGGAAGATCTCTGGGCGTTCAACGAAGAGGTCGTCGTGCGCGCGATCGCCGCGTCGCGGATCCCGGTCGTCTCGGCGGTGGGGCACGAGGTGGACGTCACGCTGGCCGATCTGGCCGCCGACGCGCGGGCCGCGACCCCGACGCACGCGGCGCAGCACGTGGTACGGCACAAGGACGACGCCCTCCAGCGCCTGGTGAACCTGACGCAGCACGCTCGCGACCGGCTGCTCCGCGAGATCCAGCGGGACCGGAACCGTCTTCAGGGGCTGCGGAACCACCACTCGTTCCACGTTCCGCACCAGAGGGTCAAGGAGGGGATGCAAACGCTGGGCTACGCGCGCGAGGACCTGGCGCGGATGCTGGAGGGTTGGGTGGTCCAGCGGCGCCGCGGCGTGGCGGGCGCGGACGACCGGCTCCACGCCTACGCTCCGGCGCGCGTCGTCGCGCGGATGCGCGAGCGAGTCCGGGACCTGGCGCGCCAGGCGGAGCACTCGGCTTCCGCCTCGATCGCGCGCCGGCGGGCGGACGTGTCCGGCGGCGAGCGGCTGCTCGCGTCCTACGACTACCGGGGAGTGCTGCGGCGCGGCTACGCGCTCGTCTGGAGCGAGGACGGGCAGCGGCTCGTCAATCGCGGACGGACCCTTCGCCCCGGATCGCCGATTCAGGTACAGTTCGCGGACGCGCGCGCCCTCGCGCAGGTCACGCGGGTGGATGCGGCATCCGAGGAGGAGACTCCATGAAGCGAAAGGAAGCTCCGGCTCCCCGGGAAGGCACGGAGGCGCCGCCGTCGTTCGAGACGATGATGGAGAGACTCCAAGACTTGGTGGGGACGCTGGAGCAGGGAAACATGACCCTCGAGGATTCCATCAAGTCGTTCGAGGAAGGGGTCGGCCTGGTCAAGCGCTGCACCGAAATCCTCGACCAGGCGGAGCGCCGTATCCAGAAGCTGACGCGCGACGCCGAGGGGAAGCCCGCGGCCGTCCCGGTGGAGGAGGACGACGAGGCGGATGAAGGACGGAGCGGCGAGCTCCCGTTTTGAGGGGTACCTCGAGCGAGCGCGCCGTCGAGTCGACCGCGAGCTCGACCGGCTGCTCCCGCGCGCCTCGGAGGATCCCCGCCGGCTTCACGCCGCGATCCGCTACAGCGTCTTCGCGGGCGGAAAGCGCCTTCGCCCCGCGCTCTGCCTGCTCGCGTGCGAATCGGTTTCCGGCGCATGCGGCCCAGCGCTTCCGGCCGCGGCCGCGCTCGAGATGATCCACACCTTCAGCCTGATCCACGACGACCTGCCCGGCATGGACGACGATGACTGGCGCCGGGGGCGCCCCACGAACCACAAGGTGTTCGGCGAGGGGATGGCGATCCTGGCCGGCGATGCGCTCCTCTCGCTCGCCTTCCAGACCCTGGCCACGCGGCCGACGGGGAAGGCCCGGGACCCCCGGGCGCTCCTCCGCACCATCTGCATCGCCACCGGACCGGAGGGGATGATCGGGGGACAGGCGCTAGACCTAATGTACGAGAAGAAGCGGGTCTCGCTTCCGCGCGTCCTGGCCATGCACCGCCGGAAGACGGGGATGCTGATCCGCGGCTCGCTCCTCCTGGGAGCGCAGGTGGCGGGCGCGCGCCCCCCGCTCCTCCGCCGCTTCGCCGCCTACGGGGACCGCATCGGGGTGGCGTTCCAGATCGTGGACGACCTCCTGAACGAGCGTTCCACGCGACGGGCCACGGGAAAGAGCGTCCGCTCCGACCGGGCCCGGGGCAAGGCCACGGCCGTGGCCTCGGGCGGCGCCGCGCGCGCCGAGCGCGAGGTGGAGCGGCTCCTCGAGGACGCGACGCGGATGGCGCCCCGCCTGGGCCGCCGCGCGGCCGAGTTCGAGTCGCTCACCGTGTTCCTGCGGCACCGGAGCCGATAGCCATGGGCTTTTCGGCGAGCCCGCTGGTGCACGCGCTCCTCTGCGGCTTCCTCGTCCAGATCAGCAAGGTGTTGACCTTCATCATCTCAGAGCGGAAAATCAACGTGCGGCGGTTCGTGGAAACCGGCGGCATGCCCAGCAGCCACGCGGCATCGGTCATGGCCTTGACCACCTGTGTGGGGCTGCGCGAGGGCTTCGGGTCAACGCTCTTCGACGTCGTCCTGTTTTTCAGCCTCATCGTGATGTACGACGCCGCAGGGCTCCGACGCGCGGCCGGCCGCCAGGCGACCATGCTCAACCGGATCCTGCACGAGCACCTGCAGTTGTCCGGACCGCCCGCGGAGCGACTGCGCGAGCTTCTGGGACACACGCCGATCGAAGTATTGGTGGGCGCCGCGATCGGCGTCCTGTTCTCGTTCGCCATCTATCGCCCGCCGGGGGGACCGTGAGCACCGATCATCTGGCTGGAATCTCCTCCCCACAGGATCTGAAACGCCTTCCCGTGGAAGCGCTCCCGGCGCTGGCGGCCGAGATCCGCGAACGCATCATCGAGGTGGTCTCCAAGACCGGGGGCCACCTGGCGCCCAGCCTCGGCACCGTCGAGCTGACGGTGGCCCTCCACTACGTCTTCAACACTCCCGACGACGTGCTCATCTGGGACGTGGGGCACCAAGCCTACGGCCACAAGATCCTGACCGGACGGAACGCGCGATTCGACACCATCCGGCGCGAAGGGGGCCTGTCCGGCTTTCCGCGCCGCGCCGAGAGCGCATACGACCCCTTCGGCACCGCACACGCCTCCACCGCCATCTCCGCGGCCCTGGGCTTCTGCTGTGCCCGCGACCTCGCCGGCGCGAAACATCGGGTCGTCGCGGTGGTCGGGGACGGCGCCCTGACCGGGGGACTCGCGTACGAGGGGATGAACCAGGCGGGGGCGACCGGCACGGACCTGCTCGTCGTCCTGAACGACAATTCCATGTCGATCTCGCCGAACGTCGGGGCGATCTCCCAGTACCTCACGCGGCTTACCGCGGGCCCGATTTTCCGCCGGCTCGAGGGGGACCTGTGGGATCTCCTGGGCAAGCTTCCGGCCGGCGGCGCCGCCCGCAAGCTGGCCAGCCGGATCAAGGAGAGCATGAAGAACCTGGTCGTCCCGAACGTGCTCTTCGAGGAGCTGGGCTTCAAGTACTTCGGCCCCATCGACGGCCACGATCTGACGACGCTCCTCGGCGTCCTCGACCAGGTCAAGGAGTTCAAGGGGCCGGTGCTGCTCCACACGCTGACGCGGAAGGGGAAGGGGTACGGTCCGGCCGAGGAGGATTCGCGGAAATTCCACGGCGTCTCCTCGTTCGACAAATTGACCGGCGCCAGCGCCCAGCCAGCCCCGGGAGCCGCGGCCGCGAAGAAGGCGCCCGCCTACACCGAGGTGTACGGACAGACGCTCATGGAGCTGGCCCGGCGCGATCCCAAGCTCATCGCGATCACCGCGGCGATGACCGACGGCACGGGCCTCGCCAAGTTCGCGACCACGTTCCCGGAGCGCTTCCACGACGTCGGGATCGCCGAGCAGCACGCGACCTGCTTCGGCGCGGGGATCGCCGCGGCGGGCCTCCATCCCTTCGTGAGCATCTACTCCACCTTCCTCCAGCGGGCCTATGACCAGATCGTGCACGACGTGGCGGTGCAGGGACTGCCCGTGCGGTTCGCCCTCGATCGCGCGGGCCTGGTGGGGGAGGACGGCGCGACGCACCACGGGCTCTTCGATATCGCCTACCTGCGCTGTCTCCCGGGATTCGTGCTCATGGCTCCCAAGGACGAAAACGAGCTTCGCCGGATGCTCGCGACCATGGATGCGCACGACGCCGGCCCGATCGCGGTCCGGTATCCTCGGGGGGCCGGCGTCGGCGTCCCGCTGGACGCGGAGCCCGAGCCGATCCCGATCGGCCAGGCCGAGCTTCTCCGCGGCGGGAAGGACGTCGTGCTGGCGGCCTACGGCACCATGGTCCCGGTCGCACTCAAGACTTCGGCGCTCCTCTCCGAGGCGGGGGTGGACGCGGCCGTCGTGAACGCGCGCTTCGCCAAGCCGCTCGACGAGCGGCTCCTCCTGGAATGGGCACGGCGCGTGCCGCGCGTCGTGACGCTGGAAGAGGGAGCCGTGCCCGGCGGCTTCGGCGACGCGGTTCTCG